>NZ_SMKU01000417.1 GCF_004349215.1 Actinomadura rubrisoli
GAGGGGGCGCTCCCGCGCGATCGGGGGCGGCCCGGTCCGCCGTTTCCGCGCCCCCGGCGGCTGACCTGCGGACGATCGATCTCAGAACGGACTCAGTACGGTAAAGCTTACCGGTCTAGACCGCGTCCGGGTTGCCGACCAGGGTGCCAACGAACGTACTATTCGGGCGATTTGTCCGGTGTGATGCGCGGACACGTGTGCCCCAGATGACGACGAGATCACAAGTCAGATACGGGTACTGGCGAAGGTCGCTTCACGGATGGACAGTCGTGCCCGAAGGACTACGTTTCCCTTCAGCAAACGCGGCGTAACGGGCACGGGGTCAGCGGACGATCTTCGCGGCCCGGGTCGGCGTGCGCCGGCGGCAGTGTGGCCGAGGTGGTAGGAGGTACGGAGCGTGACCGCACCGATCGAGGTGTCGGGGTCTGAGAACGAGGCCCAGCCGGACGCCGTCCTTGCGGGCATCGATCGCAAGGCGATCCAGGGTCGTTCCCTCGGCCAGATCGCCTGGCTTCGGCTCAGGCGGGACAAGGTCGCGATCAGCGGCGGCCTCTTCGTCCTGCTGCTGATCATCTTGGCGATGCCGGGTGTGACGGGCCTGGTCGTCGGCCTTTTCGGCAGCCCGCCGAACGAGTTCCATCAGAACCTGGTGGACGCGACGCTGGGCGGCCCCCTGAAGTCCTTCGGCGGCATGAGCGCCGACCACATCTTCGGAGTCGAGCCCATCAACGGCCGCGACCTGTTCGGCCGCGTGCTGTACGGGGCGCGGGTGTCGCTGCTGATCGGCGTGCTCGCCACGCTCGTGTCGGTGGTCATCGGCACGGTGATGGGCATCATCGCCGGCTACTTCGGCGGGTGGGTGGACACCCTGATCGCCCGCACCATGGACGTGTTCCTCGCCTTCCCGCTCGTGCTGTTCGCGATCTCGCTGGTCGGCGTGATCCCGCGCAGCCTGTTCGGGCTTGAGGGCAACAACCTGCGGATGGGGATCCTGGTGTTCATCATCGGGTTCTTCAACTGGCCCTACATCGGCCGGATCATCCGCGGGCAGACCATGTCGCTGCGCGAGCGGGAGTTCGTCGACGCGGCGCGGAGCATGGGCGCCCGCAACTCCTACATCCTGTTCAAGGAGATCCTGCCCAACCTGGTCGCGCCGATCCTGGTGTACTCCACGCTGCTGATCCCGACCAACATCCTCTTCGAGGCCGCGCTGTCGTTCCTCGGTGTCGGCATCAACCCGCCCGACCCCTCGTGGGGCGGGATGCTGTCGCAGGCCACCGAGCTCTACTCGGTCGCCCCTCACTTCGTGATCGTCCCCGGGCTCGCCATCTTCGTCACCGTGCTGGCCTTCAACCTCTTCGGCGACGGGCTGCGCGACGCCCTGGACCCACGGGCCCGATGACCCGGCGAACGTCCGGTATTAGCGAAAGGGAACTGATGAAATCTCCCAAGGTGGTGACCAGTGCGGCGGCGGGGATCGTCGTTCTGGGCCTGGGGCTGTCCGCCTGTGGCGGCAGTGACGACGAGGGCGGCGAAAAGGGCGGCAGCGGCAAGTTCGACGCCGGCTCGACCGCGGTCGTGAACGTCTCCGACCACAAGGGCGGCGTGCTGAAGATGGCGCAGCCGGACGACTTCGAGTCGCTCGACCCGGCGAACATCTACTACGCCTACGGCCTCAACTTCGTCCGGATCTTCTCCCGGAACCTGATGACCTACGCGTCCAAGCCGGGGCTCGAGGGCACCAAGATGGTCCCGGACCTGGCCGAGGCGCCGGGCGTGCCGAGCAACGGCAGCAAGACCTGGACCTACAAGCTCAAGCGTGGCGTCAAGTACGAGGACGGCACCGAGATCAAGGCCAAGGACATCAAGTACGGGGTCGCGCGCACGTTCGACCGCAGCGTCCTGCACAACGGCCCCTCGTACTTCACCCAGCTGCTGGACGCGGACGGCTACAAGGGCCCGTTCAAGGACAAGAACCTCGACAACTTCAAGGGCGTCGAAACCCCCGACGACTACACCCTGGTGTTCAAGCTGAAGGCCCCCTTCAGCGAGTTCGACCAGGTCGTGGGCTTCTCCGGGCAGACCGCGCCGGTGCCGGCCGCCAAGGACACCGGCGTGCGCTACGGCATGCACCCCGTCTCCAGCGGTCCGTACAAGCTGGAGGGCGACTACACGCCCAAGAAGGGCGGCACCTGGGTCCGCAACACCAACTGGGACCCGGCGACCGACCCGAACCGCAAGCAGCTCCCCGACAAGATCGAGGTCCAGTCGGGCCTGAAGGCGGAGGAGATCGACAGCCGCCTGCAGGGCGGCACCGTCCAGATCGACCTGCCCGGCTCGGGCGTGCAGTCGGCGGCGCGGCAGCAGATCCTCACCAGCCCGAAGCTGAAGGCGAACGCCGACAACCCGCTCGCCGGCTTCCACTGGTACGTGCCGATCAACGTCAAGAACATCCCGAACATCGAGTGCCGTAAGGCGATCGTGTACGCGGCCGACCGCGCGGCGATGTTCCGGGCGTACGGCGGCGAGGCCGGTGGCGAGGTCTCGACCTCGATCCAGCCGCCCGCCGTCCAGGGCCGCGAGAAGGGCACCGACTTCTACACGAAGGCGGACCCGAACTTCACCGGCGACCCGGTGCAGGCCAAGGCGTCGCTCGCCAAGTGCGGCAAGCCCGGCGGCTTCTCCACCCTCATGATCTTCCGCAGCGACCGCCCGAAGGAGAAGGCCACGGCCGAGGCCCTTCAGCAGTCCCTGCAGAAGGTCGGCATCAAGCTGGAGCTCAAGGGCTACCCCTCGGGCACCTACACCAACGAGCAGCTCGGCGCGCCGAAGTTCGTCGCCAAGGAGAAGGTCGGCCTCGGCACCTACGGCTGGGCGCCCGACTGGAACACCGGCTACGGCTACCTGCAGCCCATCTCGGACGTGAAGGCGATCGTGCCCACGGGCAACGCCAACCCCGAGGAGCTGAACGACCCCGAGGTCAACAAGAAGTGGAACGAGGTCGTCGCGGTCCAGGACCCGGCCGCCCGCGCGAAGATCTACAACGAGATCGACGCCAGGATCCGCGAGCAGGCGGCGATCCTGCCGAACGTGTACGCCAAGTCGCTGCTGTTCCGCCCGACGAACCTCACGAACGTCTACTTCCACGCGGGCTACGGCATGTACGACTACGCCAACCTCGGCGTCACCGGCTGAGCACGGTTCCGAGCTACCTGAGAGAAGGCAGGTGAAGGCATAGGGCGGTCGCCGGGGGGATCCTCCGGCGGCCGCCTGGGCCGGATACTGTGGTCGCATTCATTGTTCGCCGCCTGCTGGGCGCGGTGGGGCTGCTCCTCATCATCAGCGCGGTGACATTCGCCATCTTCTTCCTCGTCCCGCGGGCCGCGGGGGTCACCAGCGATGACATCGCGGGGCGCTTCGCCGGCAAGCAGCCGGACGCGGCCACCCTCGCCGCGATCAAGGACCGGTTCGGGTTCGACGACCCGATCCCGGTGCAGTACGGGAAGTTCATCAAGGCGATCGTCGTGGGGGACACCTACGACACCGGCACCGACAAGATCGACTGCCCGGCCCCGTGCCTGGGCTACTCGTTCCGCACGAACCAGTCGGTGACCGACCAGCTCGCCGACCGCGCGCCGGTCACCTTCATGATCGCCCTGGGTGCCGCGGTGCTGTGGGTGGTCGCGGGCGTGTCCATCGGCATCCTGTCGGCCCTGAAGCGGGGCACGATCTTCGACCGGGCCGCGATGGGCATCGCGCTGGCGGGCGTGTCGCTCCCGGTGTTCTTCACGGGCCTGCTGTCGCTGGCGTTCATCGTCCACAGATGGAACATCCTGCCCGAGGTGAACTACGCGGGCGTCAGCGACAATCCGTTCAACCTGATCCTGCCGTGGATCTGCCTGGCGTTCCTGTACGCGGCCCTGTACGCGCGGCTGACGCGGGCGGGCATGCTGGAGACGATGAACGAGGACTTCATCCGCACCGCCCGGGCGAAGGGCCTGCCGGAGAAGACGGTGGTCTTCAAGCACGGCCTGCGGGCCACATTGACCCCGATCATGACGGTGTTCGGCCTGGACATCGGGCTGCTGCTCGGTGGCGCGATCATCACCGAGAAGACGTTCTCGATCCCCGGCCTCGGGCAGCTCGCGCTGGACGGGGTGAACCAGAGCGACCTGCCGGTCGTGCTGGGGGCGACGATGGTCGCGGCGCTGTTCATCGTCCTGGCCAACCTGATCGTGGACATCCTGTACGGCGTCGTCGACCCGAGGGTGAGGCACAGCTGATGGCGCGCAAGGAACCGGCCGAGCTGATCAACGGTTCGGCCGAGAGCGGCGGCGGTGCCCCGGGCTCCTTCCTGGAGGTCCGCGACCTGAAGATCCACTTCCCGACCGACGACGGCCTGGTGAAGTCGGTGGACGGCCTGTCGTTCCAGCTGGAGCGGGGCCGCACCCTGGGGATCGTGGGCGAGTCGGGCTCGGGCAAGAGCGTGACGAGCCTGGGCGTCCTCGGCCTGCACAACCGCCGCAACGCCAAAGTGTCGGGCGAGATCTGGCTGGACGGCACCGAACTGGTCGGCGCGCCGCCGGGGCAGGTCCGCCGGCTCCGCGGCCAGAAGATGGCGATGATCTTCCAGGACCCGCTGTCGGCGATGCACCCCTTCTACACGGTCGGCAGCCAGATCGTCGAGGCGTACCGGGTGCACAACAACGTGTCCAAGTCGGTGGCGCGCAAGCACGCCGTCGACATGCTGGGCCGGGTCGGCATCCCCAAACCCGACCAGCGGGTGGACGACTACCCGCACCAGTTCTCCGGCGGCATGCGGCAGCGCGCGATGATCGCGATGGCGCTGTCGTGCGACCCGGAGCTGCTGATCGCCGACGAGCCCACCACGGCGCTGGACGTGACGGTGCAGGCGCAGATCCTGGACCTGATCCGGGACCTGCAGCAGGAGTTCAACTCCGCCATCATCATGATCACCCACGATCTGGGCGTGGTCGCCGAGCTCGCCGACGACATCCTGGTGATGTACGCGGGCCGGTGCGCCGAGTACGCCTCGGTGGACGACGCGTTCCACCGGCCGCTGCACCCCTACACGTGGGGGCTGCTCGGCTCCATGCCGCGGCTGGACCGGGAGCGGAGCGAGCGGCTCCTGCCGATCAAGGGGACGCCGCCGAGCCTGATCAATGTGCCGCAGGGCTGCGCGTTCAACCCGCGGTGCGCCTACCGTGACCTCAACGGCGACAAGAGCACGACCGAGCGGCCCGAGCTGCTCGAGCTGGAGCCGGGGCACAGGGCGGCGTGCCATCTCCCGCTGGACAAGCGGCGGGAGATCTGGGACTCCGAGATCCGGCCGAAGCTGTGACGAGCACGGGTGGGAACGAGACTGTGAGCACAGAGAAGACCACGGCGGAGGAGACCGGCGTCTCCACGGCCAAGGACGCGCGTCCCGTCCGGGACGGGGAGCCGCTGCTGGAGGTGGAGAACCTCGGCAAGCACTTCCCCGTCACCGCGGGGCTGCTACGGCGCCAGGTGGCGGCGGTGAAGGCCGTCGACGGCGTGTCGTTCTCGGTCCGCAAGGGCGAGACGCTCGGGCTGGTCGGCGAGTCGGGCTGCGGGAAGTCCACCACGGGTCGCATGGTCATGCGGCTGCTGGACCCGAGCTTCGGCAAGATCACCTTCGAGGGGCGGGACATCACCTCGATGTCGCAGGGCCGGCTCCGGCCGCTCCGCCGCGACCTCCAGATGATCTTCCAGGACCCGTACTCGTCGCTGAACCCCCGCAAGACGGTCGGCGCGATCGTCGGGGCGCCGTTCCGGCTGCAGAAGATCCAGACCGAGCACGGCGTCAAGAAGGCCGTGCAGGAGATCCTGGAGCTCGTCGGCCTGAACCCCGAGCACTACAACCGCTACCCGCACGAGTTCTCCGGCGGCCAGCGGCAGCGCATCGGGATCGCCCGGACGCTGGCCCTGAAGCCGAAGCTGATCGTGGCGGACGAGCCGGTGTCGGCGCTGGACGTGTCGGTGCAGGCGCAGGTGGTGAACCTGCTGGAGGACCTTCAGGACGAGCTCGACCTCACCTACGTGGTGATCGCGCACGACCTGTCGGTGGTGCGGCACATCTCCGACCGGGTCGCGGTCATGTACCTCGGGAAGATCGTCGAGGTGGCGGACCGCAGCGACCTGTACGAGCGGCCGATGCACCCCTACACCAACGCGCTGCTGTCGGCGGTCCCGGTCCCCGATCCGAGCGAGCGGGACGACCGTCAGCGGATCCGGCTGCAGGGCGATGTGCCGAGCCCGCTGGACCCGCCGCCGGCGTGCCGCTTCCACACCCGCTGCTGGAAGGCCCAGGACATCTGCAAGCAGGTCGAGCCGCCGCTGGTGGAGCTCAGCCCCGGCCACGAGGCCGCCTGCCACTTCCCGGAGAACACCACGGTCAGCGCGACCGACGAGGTCGCCAAGGCCGCGGTCGCTCCCGGCCCCGGCGCGACGGCCACGGACGCTGAGTAAATTCAACCCCGGCCCAAGGCCGCTCGCCTGGCGGCTCGCAGCCTTGACCGTGCTTGGGCGATCGCGACATCGCTTCGCGATCTTCCCAGGGGATGCTCGCCTTCGGCTTCGCATCCCCCGGTCAGGTAGCGCGATCGCGTGCAAGCTGAGGTCGCCGCTGAAACAGGCCCGGCCATCGCCTTAGCGCGATGGCCGGGCCTGTTTCGAGGCGGGATGGGTCGCCTCTTCGGGCCTGCCCGGCCGCTGGTTTGGTCGCGTTGGGCTGGTGATGTGCTCGCGTGGTCGAACTCTCTTGTGAGACTGGCCCTGGCGTCGTTTTCATGCGGCGGCCGGGGCGTGTGTCGAGGCGGGCATGGGCCGTCTCTTCGGGGGTGTCCGGCCGCTGGTTTGGTCGCGCTGGGGCGGTGATGTGCTCGCGTGGGGTGGTTGGGGTCGTTTGTGGGGCAGGCCCTGGCGTCGTTCTCATGCGGCGGCCGAAGCTTGTTTCGAGGCGGGCATCGGCCGTTTTTCGCAGTCGTGTCGCGCCCTGGCTTCGTTGCGCTGCGTGGGTCATGTGTTCGTGTGGTGGCTGGGCCGTCTAGCGCGATGACCGGGGGCGTGTTTCGCTCCTGGTTTCGGTGCGCTCCGTAGGGCACGCGCTCGTGTGGTGGCTGGGGTCGGTTCGGGCTGGATTCTTGCTGGCGCCGCGCGGTGGTGCGGTTCGTGTGCGGTTGCGTGGTGGGCTGGGCGCTTTTGGAGCGGGGCCTGGTTGAAGCTCATGGCGGTGTCTTTTGGGGGCCGTGGGGTGTGGGTCAGAGGG
>NZ_SMKU01000418.1 GCF_004349215.1 Actinomadura rubrisoli
CCCCCGCCCCGCGCCTCAGGGTTGTCACACCACCAGAAAACTTCCGCCCCACCGCCCCCACAAGCGGTGCGCGAGGTCAGTTAGGAAGTGGCCTCAGGTATCGCGCGAGCGCGTGACCTGACCGGTGGGGCAATGCCGAAGGCGAGCCCCACCGGGAAGATCGCGAAGCGATTCGCGCTCGCACAAGCACGGTCAGGGTTGCGAGCCGCTAGGCGAGCGACCCTGGGCCGGGCTTGAAATCAACACCGTCCGGCGGCGGCCAGGGCCTGGGGGAGGAGCTCGGCCAGGGCGCGGAAGGCCCGTCCACGGTGGCTGATGGCGTCCTTGGCGTCCGGGGGCATCTCCGCGGTCGTGCGGGACTCCCCGTCCGGGAGGAAGATCGGGTCGTAGCCGAAGCCGCCGGTGCCGCGCGGGGCGCGGACGATCGTGCCGCGCATCCGGCCCTCGACGCAGTGCTCGACGCCGCCCGGGACGACCAGGGCCGCCGCGCAGACGAACGCGCCGCCGCGCTGCCCGTCGGCGACGTCGCCGAGCTGGTCGAGGACGAGGCGGAGGTTGGCGTCGTCCTTGTCGCCGGAGGCGTCGCCGAACCGTCCCGACCAGCGGGCGGACAGCACGCCCGGCATGCCGTTCAGCGCGTCCACGCACAGGCCGGAGTCGTCGGCGACGGCGGGCAGGCCGGTGTGCGCGGCGATCGCGCGGGCCTTGAGGAGGGCGTTGCCCTCGAACGTCAGCTCGGTCTCGGGCACCTCGGGCGCGTCCGGGTAGGCGTCGAGCCCGGTGACGTCGATGCCGCTGAGGATGCGGTGCAGCTCGGCGATCTTCCCCGCGTTGCGGGTCGCCAGGACGATCGTGCTCACCGGGCCAGCGCCTCCCGTTGCAGGCGGGTGAGCTCGGCGCAGCCGCCGGACGCGAGGTCGAGCAGCGAGTCCAGCTCGGCGCGGTCGAACGGGGTGCCCTCGGCGGTGCCCTGGACCTCGACGAAGCGGCCGTCGCCGGTGCAGACGACGTTCATGTCGGTCTCGGCGGCCGAGTCCTCCTCGTAGCAGAGGTCGAGGCGGGCCTCGCCGTCCACCAGGCCGACGCTGATCGCCGACACGGAGGTGATCAGCGGGTCGCCCTTGGTGAGCCGGCGCCCGCGCATCCAGGTCACCGCGTCGGCCAGCGCGATGTACGCGCCGGTGATCGCGGCGGTGCGGGTGCCGCCGTCGGCCTGGAGCACGTCGCAGTCGAGCTGGACGGTGTTCTCGCCGAGCGCCTTGAAGTCGATGCAGGCCCGGATGGAGCGTCCGATGAGCCGGGAGATCTCGTGGGTGCGGCCGCCGACCCGCCCGCGGATGGACTCGCGGTCGTTGCGGGTGTTGGTGGCGCGGGGCAGCATCGCGTACTCGGCGGTGACCCAGCCGAGGCCGCTGTCGCGCCGCCAGCGGGGCACCGAGTCCTGGACGGACGCCGCGCACAGCACCCGGGTGCCGCCGAACTCGATCAGCACCGATCCCTCCGCGTGGTCGAGCCAGCCGCGCTGGATGCGGACGGGACGGAGCCGGTCGGATGCGCGATCATCGGGGCGAGCCATGCGCTCCACCCTAATGCCAGGGGCGGTGCCGGCGGTCACAGCTCGTAGGTGGTGCCCACGCGGGCCAGCTGGATGTCGCCGGCGTAGCCGCTGGCCTTGGCCTCCTTGAGGGAGACGTCGGCGTCGTTCCACGGCACGAGGTGGGTGAGGATCAGCTTTCCCACGTCGGCCTGGGCGGCGTGCTCGCCCGCCTCCCGCGCGGTCAGGTGCAGCTCGGACGGCAGGCCGGGCCCGTCCAGGAAGGACGCCTCGCAGAGGAACAGGTCGGCGCCGCGCGCCAGGTCGACCAGCGTCTCGGACGCGCCGGTGTCGCCCGAGTAAGCGAGGGACCTGCCTTCGTACTCGATGCGGAACGCGTACGCCTCGACCGGGTGCGGCATCAGCGCGGTCGTCACGCGGAACGGGCCGATGTCGTACGGGCCGCGGCGGAGCGTCCTGAAGTCGAACGTCCCGGTCATCCCGGGGTCGGGGTCGAGGTCGTAGGCCCGCGCCATGCGGAGCGCGGTGCCCTGGGGGCCGTGCACCGGGATCCGCGGCGGGGGGCCGCTCGGGCGGTAGGTGCGCGCCACCCAGTACCCGCACAGGTCGAGGCAGTGATCGGCGTGCAGGTGCGAGATGCACACGGCGTCGATGTCGTAGAGCGGATGAAAGCGCTGCAGCGATCCCAGCGCGCCGTTTCCGAGGTCGAGCAGCATGGCGAAGCCGTCCGCCTCGATCAGGTAGCTGGACGCGGGGCTTTCCGGCCCCGGGAAACTGCCGGAGCAGCCGATCACAGTGACCCGCACGCTCACTCCTCCTTGTGTCCCCGAGGAATCAGTTGGTCTCGGTGGTCAGAGCCTTGCCGGGGGTGGTCTCCACCGAACCGATCTCCGGCCCCAGGAATCTGCGGCCGAGCGCGGCGAACACATCGGGGTCCCCGGTCGCGCGGAACCGGTGCCGGGGCTCGGGCATCGCCTCCGCGCGGGCAAGCCCACGGTCGTGCAGCACTCGATACACGTCCTTGGCGGTCTCGTCGGCACTTGAGACCAGTGTGACTCCGTCACCGACGACATACGAGATGACGCCCGTCAGCAATGGATAGTGCGTGCAGCCGAGGATGAGGGTGTCGCAGCCCGCGTCCGCGATCGGCCGCAGATAGCCGCGGGCGGCCTCCAGCAGTTCCTCGCTCATCGTGACGCCGGACTCCACGAACTCCACGAAGCGCGGGCAGGCGGCGCTGACGAGCTCGATGTGCGGTGCGGCGGCGAAGGCGTCCTCGTAGGCGCGGCTGTTCACCGTGGCCTCGGTGGCGATCAGCCCGACGCGCCCGTTGGCGGTGGCGCGGGCCGCGCGGCGGGTGGCGGGGTTGATGACCTCCACCACCGGGATGTCGTAGCGCTCGCGGGCGTCGCGGAGCATCGCGGAGCTGGCGCTGTTGCACGCGATCACCAGCATCTTCACGCCCTCGTCGACGAGCTGGTCGAGCATCTCCAGGGCGTAGGCGCGGACCTCGGCGATCGGACGGGGCCCGTACGGCTGGCGCGCCGAGTCGCCCAGGTAGACGATCGGCTCGTTCGGCAGCTGGTCGAGGATCGCCCGCGCGACGGTGAGCCCGCCGAAGCCGCTGTCGAAGACGCCGATCGGCGAATCCGAAGGGCCGACCCTCCAGGCAGACTCTGACATGGTGCCCAAGGCTAGGCGAGTTCTCCACCCGTGGGCGCGTCATGCGTCGTACATCACATAGTCATGCACCGGAAATAGGCGCAGTTCACAGAGGCCACACATGATCTTGTCACGGCGCCTCGCGAAACGCCGGTGAACCGCTTAAGAAAGCGGGGCGCGCGGGCACGCTCGGGGGACGTGCGGGGATGCTCAGCGGGACGCTCGGCAGACGCGCGGGACGGCGGTCAGCGGCCCGTGCGGGCGATCTGCCGGCTTTGGGCGACGAGGCGTCCGGCGGAGTCCCAGACCTCGACCCCCTCGTCGAACCAGCCGCCCGACAGCAGCCGCCCGCCGCCGTGGAGGGCCAGCCAGCCGGGCGCCGGGACGGCCCGCATGTGCCAGGTCAGCTCGACGGTCGGCGCCCAGCCCTGGGCGCCGAGGTTGAGGACGACCGGGGGCAGCGCGTCCACGGCGAGCGCCAGCGCGAACGCGTCGGGCTCGTAGGGGTCGCGGAGCCGGAACCACGCGCGGATCTCGGGGGTGCCGCTCGGCCTGCCGTCCAGCCAGCCCATGGTGGCGCGGTCGAACCGCATGTCGACCTGCTCGGCGAAGCCCCCCTCGCCGGAGCCGGGCGTGAAGTCGGTGCACTCCTCCAGGGAGGGGATCGCGGGGACGGGCGGCGCGCCCGCCCAGGACGGCTCGGTGGCGGCGTCGAGCGTGCCGGTGGTGACCAGCGCGTCCACGATCCGGCGGTCGTCCTGGACGAGGGTGACCAGGGACGTCGCGGCGGTGCGGCCCGTCTTGCGGGAGTCGACGATCAGCTCGGCGCGGCCCGGCTTGGCCACGCGCAGGAAGTTCGCCGAGGTGGCGACGGGGTGCGCGTGCGGCGAGGCGTCGACGGCGGCGCGGTCCAGCACGGCCATGAGGTAGCCGCCGTTGACCGCCTCGGCGAACCCGAAGTCGCCGTCCAGGACGGCCTCGTACCGGCCCTCGCCGACCCGCTTGACGGCGGTGGCGTCGCCGAACCTGCTCATCCGCACGCTCCCGTTCGCAAGATCACGCCCAGAGCTGGCCTTCGAGGCGCGCCTCGGCCTCCTCCAGGGTGCCGCCGTACGCGCCGGTGGACAGGTACTTCCATCCGCCGTCGGCGACCACGAACACGATGTCGGCCCGCTCCCCCGCCTTGACGGCCTTCGCCGCCATGCCGAGCGCGGCGTGCAGCGCGCCGCCGGTCGAGATCCCCGCGAAGATGCCCTCCTGCTCCAGCAGCTCGCGGGTGCGGCGCAGCGCGTCCTTCGACCCGACGGAGAACCGGGTCGTCAGCACGGAGTCGTCGTACAGCTCGGGGATGAACCCCTCGTCGATGTTGCGCAGCCCGTACACCAGCTCGCCGTACCGCGGCTCGGCGGCGACGATCTTGACGCCGGGGACCTTCTCGCGCAGGAAGCGGCCGACGCCCATCAGCGTGCCGGTGGTGCCGAGCCCGGCCACGAAGTGCGTCACCGCCGGCAGGTCCTCAAGGATCTCCGGCCCGGTCGTCTCGTAGTGCGCGAGCGCGTTGGCCTCGTTGCCGTACTGGTAGAGCATCACCCACTCGGGGTTCTCCTCCGCCAGCCCCTTCGCGACGCGGACGGCCTCGTTCGACCCGCCCGCCGCCGGGGACGAGATGATCCGCGCGCCCCACATCTCCAGAAGCTGGCGCCGCTCGGCGGAGGTGTTCTCCGGCATGACGCAGACCATCGCGTAGCCGCGCAGCTTGGCGACCATGGCCAGTGAGATGCCGGTGTTGCCGGACGTCGGCTCCAGGATCGTGCATCCCGGGGTGAGCAGCCCGTCCCGCTCCGCCTTGTCGATCATGTAGAAGGCGGGACGGTCCTTGACCGAGCCGGTCGGGTTGCGGTCCTCCAGCTTGGCCCAGAGCCGGACGTCGCCGCCCGGCGAGAGCCGGGGCAGCCCGACCAGGGGCGTGCGGCCGAGCGAGTCCAGCAGCGAGTCGAAGCGCATGATCCCGGCTCAGCCGCCGGCGACGGCCGGGAGGATGGTGACGTTGTCGCCGTCGGCGACCTCGGTCTCCAGCCCGGCGAGGAAGCGCACGTCCTCGTCGTTGAGGTAGACGTTGACGAACTTGCGCAGGCCCTTGCCGTCCACCAGCCGGTCGCGGAGGCCGGGGTGCCGGCCGTCCAGGTCGGCGAACAGCTCGTCGAGCGTGCCGCCCTTGCCCTCGACGGCCTTGGCGCCGCCCGTGAGGTTACGCAGGATCGTCGGGATCCGGACCTCGATCGCCATCGCGATGATCTCCTTCGGTCGTACGGGGCTCCCCGCCCTCGACGTCACAACCGGGCGGGACGCGGGGGAATTCCAGGCGTGATCAGCGCGTCAGTGACAGTCGTAGACGACCTCGGCGCGCGAGTGCCCGAACAGGAAGCTCTGTACGGGTGGCACAGTGGCGGAACGGATGCGGCGCCGCGCGCCCGCCCTGTTCCCGCTCGTCCACATGACGGCCAGTTTACCGGCCCCCTGCCGCCTGTCCCGCGCCGCATCCAGCGCGTGCTCTAAGCGTCGTACGAGTCGACGACGGTGACCTCTTCTTCGGTGACCTCGCCGTCCACGATCCGGTAGGAGCGGAACTCGGTCTCATCGTCCTCGCGCGTGGAGACGAGCACATAGTGCGCGTTCGGCTCGGACGCGTACGAGATGTCGGTGCGGGACGGGTACGCCTCGGTCGAAGTGTGCGAATGGTAGATCACGACCGGCTCCTCGTCGCGGTCGTCCATCTCCCGCCACACCTTGAGCTGCTCCTGGGAGTCGAAGCGGTAGAACGTCGGGGAGCGCTCGGCGTTGGTCATCGCGATGTACCGGGCAGGCCGGTCGGATCCCGCGGGACCGGCGATGACGCCGCATGCCTCGTCGGGGTGGTCGGCGCGCGCGTGCGCGACGATCTTCTCAACCAGGGCGCGCTCGATCGTCAGCATGCCCGAAGGCTACCGGCCGCCCGTCCGGCGCTCCCATCCGAGCCCGGCGGCTCAGGGCAGTCTGACGTGCATCCGGATCCGGGTGCCGCCGTCGCCCGAGCGGATCTCCACGATGTGGCACAGCCTCCGGACGGCCCACATGGCGGCCTCGCCGCGGTGCCTCCCGCGCGGCGGCGCGTAGCCGAGGAACCGGTCGTTCAGGGCGCTCCGCGGGTCGGTGACGTCGCAGACCAGCTCGTCGGCCTCCGCCCACACCCACAGCGAGCCGTGGCCGCCGCCCTCGCGGATGATGTTGGTGGCGACCTCGTTCACCGCCAGGACGAACGGGAGCGAGCGGTCCTTGGGCAGGCCGAGCCGGACGGCCTCGGCGCCGAGGAAGGCGCGCAGGCCGGGCAGCTCGCCGCTGGCGAACGCCCTCCGGGCGGCGGTGGCCGGCGGCGGGGACAGCGGCGCCGCGTTGCACTCGGCGTAGAAGGCGGCGGGGTCGGTGTAGCGCCCGCTCGGCCGCGTCCCCTCCGGGCCGGCCAGCTCGGGATGGGTGCGGGCCGCGTCGTCCACCACGTGCGCGGGCAGCGCGGACGCGTCGTACGCGCACATGATCGAAGTCGGGGTGCCGGCGAACGCGACGTTCAGGATCGACTCGTGCCGCTTCCACTCGCGCACCTCCAGCGGGGTGCGCCCGGCCCACACCGGCTCGGCCAGCAGCCGCAGCCGGCCGCGCGGCCACCAGTCGGCGCGCATCCGGTCGTAGTAGGAGGCCAGTGCCTGCATGGGGCCGCGGAACCAGTCCGCCGCGTCGATGAACTCGATGCGGGCGCCGGTCCCGGCGCCGAACTGCTCGCGCAGCAACGCCCACACCGGCGGCGCGGCGATGACGACCAGCGTGTCGCCCTCGCGCCGTCCCGCGCGCAGGTATGGCACGGCGGCCAGCGCGAACTCGCGCAGCGTCCCGTAGACCAGCGCCCGGTGGACGAGGACGTCGCGCCCGTCCCGTCCGGGCGCCCCCGCGACCGGCATCCCGTCCGCCGTGGTTGCGGGGGCGGACGCGCCGGGGCCGGAGGTTCCGGGG
>NZ_SMKU01000419.1 GCF_004349215.1 Actinomadura rubrisoli
GGGGGGACGACCCCCCACACCCCCCGGAACAGATCTTTCGACCATCTAGCGCAGGTCGGCCGCGCCGCCGAGATCGTCGGCTTCGACGGCGCGCTGGCTCCGTTCGATCCCGGCGGCGAGGAGTCGGTCGTCGTCACGTCGGGGCTGCTGCGGGCGAGCCGGTGGCTGCGCGGCGTGGCGGGCCTGCATCCCGGCGTCGCCACGCCCGTGTACGCGGCGAAGGTGTCGGCGTCGCTCCAGCGGTTCTCCGGCGGGCGCCTCGACTGGCGGCTGTCGGTGGACCTCGACCCGTCCGTCGCGCGGGCGCAGGGCGACTTCGTGGAGGGCCCCGACCGCTATGCGCGGGCGGACGAGTTCCTCACCATCGCCAAGGGCGTGTGGCGCGAGGACTCCTACACCTACGAGGGACGGTTCTTCCACGTGCTGGCGGGCGGCTTCCAGCAGCCGCTGTCCAGGCGCCCGTTCCCCCGCGTCCAGCTGACGGGCACGTCGCCGGAGGCGCTCGACCTGTCGGCGCGTCACGCCGACGTGCACGTCTTCGACCACGGGGACGACCTGGACGCGCTCATCGCCGACCTCGGCGGACGGGCCGCCGACCACGGCCGGACCGTGGCGTACGGGCTGACCCTGCCCGTGCTGGCGCGCGAGGACGAGGAGGAGGCGGCGGCCGAGGCGGCCCGCCGCGACGCCGCCGGAGCGCCGCCCGCCGGGCTCGTCGGCTCGTACGCGGGCGTCGCGGACGCGATCGGCGGCTACGCGGCGCGCGGCGTCACCACGTTCGTGCTGGAGGCCGCGCCCTACATCGAGGAGACCTACCGGCTGGGCGAGCACCTGCTCCCCCTGCTGGCCGCACCGGGCACGGCGGCCGCACCGGACACGAAGGGGGAGCACACGCATGCCGATTGACATCTACTGGCGGATCGGCACCCACGGCGACCAGCGCTCGCTGCGCCGCCGCGTCGCGAGCCGCGGGGACTGGGCGCCGGGCGAGCCCGGCGCGATCACGCCCGGCGTGCGCGGAGGCCGCGGCGACGGGTACAGCAACCTCGACCACATGGCGGACGTGGCGCGGGCGTCGGAGCTGTCGGGGTTCGTCGGCGGGCTGCTGCCGTCGTTCCCGTTCACCGACGACCCGTGGGCGGCGGCCGCGAGCCTGGCCCGCGAGACCACCACCTACCGGTTCATGATCGCCTACCAGCCGGGGTTCCTGCACCCGGTGCAGGCGGCGCGGATGTCGGCGAGCCTCCAGCGGGCGACCGGCGGGCGCGTGGTCTACAACGTCATCTCCGGCGGCGGCGGGCCCGCGCAGCTCTGGTGGGGCGACAAGGTCGACCACGACGACCGGTACGCGCGGACCTCGGAGTTCCTGGACGTGCTGAAGGGCGTGTGGGACGGCGGCCCGTTCGACTACGAGGGCCGCTTCTACCGGGTGGAGGGCGCCGGGCTGCCCGGGCCGCTCGCCCGGCAGCCGTTCCCGGAGATCTACTTCTCGGGCTCCTCGCCCGCCGCGATCCGCGCGGCCGGCCGGCACGCCGACCACTACCTGTCGTGGCTGGAGCCGTTCGAGGCGCTGGCCGCCAAGTTCGCGCAGGTCCGCGAGCACACCGAGGCGCTCGGGCGGGCGCCGAGGTTCGCGGTGCGCATCGACGTGCTCGCCCGGGAGACCGAGGAGGAGGCGTGGGAGGAGATCCGGCGCGGCTGGCGGCACGTCGACCCCGCCCAGCTGCGCGGGCCGGAGGCGTCCGGCGACTCGGTCGGGTGGCTGCGCAGCTCGTCCTTCGTCGACTGGCCCGTCACGCACTTCCGCGAGCTGGAGGCGGCGCCGAACGTGTGGGGCGGGTTCCACCTGCTGCGCGGCGGCCCCGCGTTCGGCCTGGTCGGCAGCTACGCGCAGGTCGCCGCGCGGCTGGACGAGCTGATCGGCCTCGGCGTGGACGCGTTCATCCTCGCCGGCGTCCCCCACCTGGAGGAGTCCTACCGCGTGGGCGAGCGGGTGCTGCCGCTGCTGCGCGGCCGCGACCTCCGCGAACGCACCCCGATCTCCGCAACGAGAGGAACCGTCTGATGCCCGACCCCAAGCCCGTCCGCGTGGGCTACTTCCCGCACAACAACTCCCTCTGGGTGCTGCGCCACCGGGGCATCCTGGAGCGTTCGCTCCCCGACGTCGAATGGGTGGACTTCCGGTCCCTGCCGTCCGGGGAGCGGACGTCCCCTGCCGAGGGGCTGCCGTCCGCGCACGGCGACCACCTCTTCGACGGCGGGTACGACTTCATCGGCACCGGCTCGACCCCGCCGGTCACCGCGCAGGCCAAGGGCCACGACATCGTGTACGTGGCGACGTCGGGCCCGAGGCACGAGAACGGGCGGCTCGTCGTCCACGAGGACTCGGGCATCGCCTCGCCCGCCGATCTCAAGGGCAGGCGGGTCGCGCTCGGGCATGGCTCCTGGCAGACGACGCTGCTGCTGTTCGCGCTGGACGGCGCCGGGCTCGGCTGGAAGGACATCGAGCCGGTGGACGCCTACGGCGACGCCGCGCAGCTGTTCCTGGACCGCGAGGTCGACGCCTGGGTCGGCTCCTACCCGGCGCTGACCCGCGTGGAGCGCGAGGCGTCCCCGCGCACGCTCATCGAGACCGACGGCCTGTTCAGCCACCGGTCGCTGTGGTTCACGCGCCGCGACTTCGCCGAGGAGCGCCGCGAGGAGCTGGACGCGATCGTCGCCGCGCTGCGCGAGTCGGACGCCTGGATCAAGGAGAACCCGGGCGAGGCGGCGAAGCTGTTCGCCGCCGACGACGGCGGCGACGTGGCCGCTTGGGAGCACGCCCTGCGGCAGCGGCCGTTCGGGCTGGAGCCGGTGAGCGAGGAGTTCGTCGCCGAGCAGCAGCGCGCGGCCGACCTCTTCCACGCCGCCGGGCTGGTCGACCGGAGGATCACGGTCGCGGACGCGGTCCTGCCGGGCGTGGCGGAGCCGGTCGGGGCGGCCCGCACGTCCTGACGGCAGCGTCTTGAAGGCAGGGCCGGGCCGGCGCCGGGCGGCGCGTCACAGGGTGACAAGCCGCCCGGCGCCGGTGGCACGCGCCCGTTCGACGATGACGGTGGCGGCGGCCGTGTCCTGGACGCCCAGGCCGACGCTGTTGTAGAAGACGATGTCCTCGCGGGACGCCCGGCCCTCGGCGAGCCCGGCGACGATCGGGCCGAGGGGACGCGGCCGGTCGGGCTTGAGGCGGCCGGCGCGGATGCCCGCGACGATGGGCCCGGCCTGCTCCAGCGCCGTCGGGACGTGGTCCACCACGATGGACGCGGCGCGGGCCAGGACGTCCTCGTCCACCTCGGTGCGGTCGGGGTGGAACGACCCGACGCTCAGGACGGTGCAGCCGGGTTCCAGCCAGGCGCCGAGGACGACGGGCTCGCTGCTCGTGGTGGCGGTGACGACGATGTCGGCGCCCGCCACGGCGTCGCGGGCGGACGGCGCCGTCTCGACCGGCAGGTCCAGCTCGGCCGCCAGGTCCGCAGCGGCGGTGCACGTCGCGGGGTTCCGGCAGGCCATCGCGACGCGCGCAAGGGGACGGACCTGGGCGATGGCCCCGACGTGCGCGCGGCCCTGCGGCCCGCACCCGATCACCGCGAGGCGCGACGCGTCCGGCACCGCGAGATGGTCGGCCGCGACCGCGCTCGCCGCCGAGGTCCGCAGGGTGGTGACCGCCTCGCCCTCGATGACGGCGACGGGCCACCCGTCCACCGGGTCCTGGACGGTGACCAGCGCGGAGACGGTCGGCAGGCCGCGCCCGGCGTTGCCCGGGGTGACGCTCCCGAACTTGGCGACGGCGCCGGTCCCCGGGAGGCGGGAGACGTAGCAGAACGCCACGCCGCCGTCCGGGCCGTCCAGCAGCAGCCGGGGCGCCGGCCGCGCCTCGCCCCGGCCGAGCGCGCCGAACGCGGCCCGCTGGGAGGCGATGGCGGCGGGCAGGTCGAAGACGGCGCGCACGTCGGCGGCGGAAAGCAGCAGCACATCGGCCATGGGGCCGATCCTGGCGACCCGGCGGCGCCGCTGTCGAGGCCGGAAGGGCAAGCGGTGCTTACGGATCTCCCCACGAGATCGCGCGCTTGCTCGTCTCGACGCCCGTGCCGCGACCAACCACGCTTTTGCCAACCCGCCTGACGAGCGACGGAGAAGCGCCGATGACTCCCTTGATGCCGCGGGACCGCCGACTCCGATTCCCTGTTCTCACCGTGGCCGGCGCCGGACTGCTGCTGGCCCCGCTCGCCGGCTGCGGCTCCGGCGGCTCCGGCGGGTCCGACGAGCTCAGGATCGGCGTGCCCGCGCCGCTGAGCGGCGACTCCGCGTCCGCCGGGCAGGACATCCTGGCCGCGGCGAAGGTCGCCGCCGAGGAGCTCAACAAGGCCGGCGGCGTCAAGGGCCGCACCGTCAAGATCATCGAGGCGGACGACGCGTGCAGCGCCCAGCAGGGCGCGCAGGCCGCGCAGAAGCTGCTGAACAGCAAGGTCGTGGCGGTCGCGGGCGGCTACTGCTCGGGCGCCGCCGTGCCCGCGATCCCGATCTTCGGGCGGCGGAACGTCCCGTTCATCATGGACGCCTCCACCAACCCCTCGCTCACCGACACCGGCAAGGGCAAGGTCTTCCGGACGTGCGGCCGCGACGACAACCAGGGCCTCGTCGCGGCCAAGTTCATGACCGGGCCGCTCGGCGCCAGGCGCGTCGCGCTGCTGCACGACAACACCACCTACGCCAAGGGCCTCGCGGACGCGGCGGCCGGGTCGGTCAAGCGGCTCGGCGGGCAGGTCGTCTACGAGGACGCGCTGCAGCCGGGGCAGTCCGACTACAGCCCGGTCCTCACCAAGGTCGCGTCCACGAAGCCGGACGTGCTGTACTTCACCGGCTACTTCGCCGAGGCGGGCCTGCTGATGAAGCAGCGCCGGCAGCTCGGGCTGAAGTTCACGCTGATGGGCGGGGACGCCACGACCGACGCGACCGTCCTGAAGACGGCGGGGCCCGCCGCCGACGGCTACATCGCCACCACGGCGCCGCTCGCCAAGGACCTGCCGGCCGCGTCGGCCTTCGTCACCGCCTACAAGGCCAAGGCCGGCGCCGACCCCGGGCCGTTCTCGGTGTACGAGTACGACGCGGTCAAGCTCATCGCGAAGGCCGTCGCCGACACCGGGTCGACGAAGGGCCCCGACATCACCAAGGCCCTGCACGCGATCAAGGACTTCCCCGGCATCACCGGTCCGATCACCTTCGACCAGAAGGGCGACCGCACGGACCCGCTGTACATCACCGTCCACGTCCAGAAGGGCGCCTTCACCGGCTACAAGAAGCTCGACAAGACCGGCGCCACCTGGGTCGACGCCCAGACCTCATGAGCGACTTCGTCCAGTACCTGGTGAACGGCCTGACGATCGGCTCGTTCCTCGCGCTCATCGCGCTCGGCTACTCGATGATCTACGGGGTGGTCCGGCTGATCAACTTCGCGCACGGGGACGTGTTCATGATCGGCGCGTTCGCCGGGTTCGGGGTGCTGACCACGCTGGGCGTCACCGGCGGGATGGCGCTGCCCGCCGTGCTCGCCGCGGTCGTGGCGGGCGCCCTGGCCACCGGCGTCATCGGCACCGGCATCGCCCGCGTCGCCTACGTCCCGCTGCTGGCCTCGCCCCGCCTCGCGCTGCTGATCGCCGCGATCGGGGTGTCGCTGGCGCTGGAGGAGGGCGTCAAGGTGCTGACCGACGCCCGGTTCAAGTCGTACCCGAACGCGCTGGACGGCGGGCAGATCCTCAGCGGCGCGGTCCGGGTCACCTACGGGCAGCTCGTCCTGGTCCTGCTGGCGGTGGCGCTGATGGTGGGCCTGTGGCTGTTCGTGACCCGCACGGTCACCGGGACGGCGATGCGCGCCCTCGCGATGGACCGCGACGCGGCCCGCCTCCAGGGCATCGACGTCGAGCGGCTCATCCTCGCGACGTTCTTCATCGGCTCGCTGCTGGCGGGCGCGGCGGGCGTGATGTACGGCCTGTACTACACGCAGATCAGCTTCGGAATGGGGTTCCTCATCGGGCTGCGCGCGTTCACCGCCGCCGTGCTCGGCGGGATCGGGAACCTGCCGGGGACGATGGCCGCGGGCGTGTGCATCGGGCTCGTCCAGTCGTTCTCGGCCGGGTACGTCTCGTCCCGCTGGACCGACGTGATCATCTTCGGGCTGCTGATCGGCGTGCTGGCGCTGCGCCCGACCGGGCTGTTCGGCGAGCGCGTCGTGGAGCGCGCGTGAGGGCCCCGGGGATGCCGGGCCGGGACGCGCTCGCCCGCGTGCTGGCCCGCGCGACCGCCCTCCAGGGCGGCTGGGCGCTGCTGATCCTGGTCGCGCTCGTGGCCGGGCGGGTCCTGGACGACTACGCGGTCACCGTCGCCGGGACGATCCTGATCTACGCGATCCTCGGCCTCGGGATCAACATCGTCGTCGGGTACGCCGGGCTGCTCGACCTCGGGTTCGCGGCGTTCTTCGCGATCGGCGCCTACACCGCCGGGCTGCTGATGGTGAAGCTGGGGTGGAACTTCTGGCTCACGCTGCCCGCGGCGGTGCTCGCGGCGGCCGCCGCCGGGGTCGTGATCGGCTATCCGACGCTGCGGCTGCGCAGCGACTACCTCGCCATCGTCACGCTCGGCTTCGGCGAGATCATCCGGATCACGGTCATCAACCTGGAGGTGACCGGCGGCCCGAACGGCCTCACCGGCATCCCGCCGGTCGTGATCGGCGGCCGGGAGATCGTCACCCCGCCGGACTTCTACTACCTGGCGCTGGCGTTCTTCGTCGCCGTCCTCGCCGCGACCGGGCTGCTGGCCAGGACGCGGCTCGCCTACGCGTGGCGGGCCGTCCGGTCCGACGACCGCGCGGCGGAGGCCGTCGGGGTGCCGACGCGGCGGGTGAAGCTGCTCGCCTACGTGATCGGCGCCGCGGTCGGCGCGGTCGCGGGCCCGCTCAACGCCGCGCAGCTCGGCACGGTGGACCCGTCCAGCTTCACGTTCCTGACCTCGCTGATGATCCTGCTCGTGGTGATCATCGGCGGGATGGGCAGCCGGCCCGGCGTGATCGTCGGCGCGGTCGTCATCATCGCGCTGCCCGAGGTGCTGCGGTCCGTCCAGGAGTACCGGGGGCTGTTCTTCGCGCTGCTGCTGATCCTCATCGTGCTCCTGCGCCCGCAGGGCGTCTGGCCCGCCCGCCCCCGCCGGCTCGGGCTGC
>NZ_SMKU01000041.1 GCF_004349215.1 Actinomadura rubrisoli
GGGTGTTGGAACGGTGCACCCGGCTGCGGCAGCGTGAATGGCACTGGCGAGGCCAGCGGGATGCCTTGCTGCGGAGCGGGGCCCGGCATCGACTGGCCGAGCGCTTCCGCGTTCGAGGCATTGCCCGGGGCGGGTGCGAACGTGTGCGGGGCGCCGCTAGGAGGCGGCGGTGGGGCTCCCATGGGCGAACGCGGGGGCGCGGGCTGGGGCGGCCGGCCAGGCTGGGAGACCGGGGCCGGAGCCTCCAGGGCCCGTGACTGCGGCGTCGGGACGGAGCCCGAGGCGAGGGCACGGCCCTCGTCCACCATCGAGGCGGGCATGCGTGCGGCCAGGGGTCCGCTCTCGTCCAGGAGCCGCCCCAGGACCTTCTTGGCGGTCGGACGGTCGGACGGGTCCTTGGCCAGCGCGTCCGCCATCACCTCGCGGAGGGAGTCGGGCACCTCGGACAGGTCGGGGTCGTCGTAGACGATCCGCTGCATCACCTCGGACGGCGAGTCGTCACCGAACGGCGCCTTGCCCGTCACCGCGAACAGCATGGTCCCGGCCCAGGCGAACACGTCGGCGGCCGGTCCGATGCCCTGGCCGCTGAGCTGCTCGGGGGCCTTGTAGGCGGGGTCTTCGGATATCCGTCCGGCGGGGGCGGCGTTCACGGCCTCCAGAGCGCGCGCGATACCGAAGTCGCTCATCCTCGGCCCGTCACGGCCCAGGAGGATGTTCCCCGGCTTCAAGTCGTGGTGCAGGGCCCCGGCCCGGTGGACGGCCGCGAGGGCGATCGCCGTACCGATCGCCAAGCGCTCGGCGACGGCGTCACCGCGGCGGCCTTCCTCGTCCACGAGCTGCTGGAGGGACGGCCCGTCCACGCACTCGCTCACCACGTAGGGCCGGTCGCCCTCCACATCGGCGTCCAGGATCGCCGCCGTGCAGAAGCCGGAGACCTTGCGTGCGGCGGCGAACGCACCGGCGAACCGGGAGCGTGCCACAGGTTCGCCGCTCAGCCGCACGTGCAGCAGCTTCACCGCCACGGCGCGGGCCTTCGGGGCCTTGCCGAGGAAGACGGCGCCCTGTTCGCCGACGCCCAGCCGGCCCGTGATCTCGTACACGCCGAGCCTGTGCGGGTCACCGGGCTGCAGGGGCAGCGCCTCGGGCATCTGACGAACCTCCGTGTCCTCCGGGGACCGCGTCCCCGGCCGTCCCCGTTCCTTCCGTTCTCCCACGCCTGGCACCGGGGTCCATTTTTACCGCCTGCGTGGCGTTCTGGTGCTGCATGTGGCGGAATGACCACGGGCCCACGACCCGGTAGCGTCGGTCGCGATGCCACGTACACCGCTCTCCTCGGCCGTCCTGAACGAGCAGCGCACCGTGCTCGGCCTGCCGCCCTACGGCGGAGAGGAAGAGCCCGCCGCGCTGCGCCGTGCGGCCTTCGACACCGTCCTGGCCTCCATCGAGGCCGGGACCGCCGAGCCGTCCCGTCCGGTCGTACAGGGGGCGGTGCGGTTCCTGCTCGACCGGCTCGCGGAAATCGCGCCCGGCCGGTCGGTGGAGGTCCGCGTGCCACCGTACGCCGCCGTTCAGTGCATCGACGGCCCGCACCATACCCGGGGAACCCCGCCGAATGTGGTGGAGATGGACGCCGCCGCCTGGATCGCCTTGGCCACGGGCCGTCTGGCCTGGGACGACGCGGTCGCGGTCGGAAAGGTTCGGGCCAGCGGCGCGCGCGCGGACCTGTCCGAGCACCTTCCCTTGCCGCTCGACTGAGCCGTCCGGATGCGGTTGCTAGGGCGATGCGGTCGCATGGGCGAAGGGGAACTCCCGCTCCACACAGCCTTTCCGCGCCGTGTCGCTCGGGTACTTGGACTCGTCGCCGCACTGGGCCGCCTTGCCCAGCAACCAGAAGAGCGCCATCGAGCCCAAGAGGAGCGCGACGGCCGAGCAGATCATGCCCGTCGCCGCCGCTCCGCGCTCGGAGTCGCCGCGCGCCAGCGACACCGTCCCCAGGACGAGACCCACGAGCGCCGGGATCATGCCCAGCAGGCACACGACGAGGCCCGCGAGGCCGACGATCCCCAGCACCAGGGACGCCCTCGCCATACCGCTCCTCCTGGGCGGCGCCGGAGGCGCGTAGGTCCGGTATCCAGGCATCGTCATGAGTACCTCCCCCTGTCGCCCACCAGATTTCCCTGCGCCGCGTGAGGCCCGTGGTTCCGGTGGGTAAAGGTCGGTTAAGGAGATGCGTCGATCGGAGCAGGTGAACTGGGCAACTACACTGGCGAGTGTGCCTCTCCGTGATGGACGTCTGAGCCACGACATCGATCCCTCCGACCGCCCCCCGCAGGACGCCTGCGGAGTATTCGGCGTCTGGGTCCCCTCGGACCAGGCGTCGCGAGCCGAGGTGAGCAAGCTCGCCTACTACGGCCTCTACGCCCTCCAGCACCGCGGGCAGGAGTCGGCCGGTATCGCGGTCAGCGACGGCTCCCGCATCGTCGTCTTCAAGGACATGGGCCTCGTCGCCCAGGTCTTCGACGAGTCGGTGCTGAACACGCTGCGCGGCCACATCGCCGTGGGCCACTGCCGCTACTCCACGACCGGCTCGCCCACGTGGGAGAACGCCCAGCCCACGTTCAGGTCGACCGACGGCGGCGGGCTCGCGCTCGTCCACAACGGCAACCTGATCAACACGCCGGAGCTGGCCGCGCGGCTGGAGCCGGGCGTGCTGACCGCCACCACCGACACCGAGGTCCTGACGGCCCTGCTCGCCACCCGCGAGGGCGGCCCGATGGCGGCGGCGCGGGAGATCCTGCCCGCCACGCGCGGCGCGTACTCACTGGTCTTCATGGACGAGGGCACGCTGTACGCCGCCCGCGATCCCGAGGGCATCCGTCCGCTCGTCCTCGGTGCGCTGGAAGACCGCGGCTGGGTGGTGGCCTCCGAGACCGCCGGTCTGGACATCGTCGGCGCGCGCTTCGTCCGCGAGATCGAGCCGGGCGAGCTGATCGCCGTCGACGGTGACGGCGTGCGCTCCGAGCGGTTCGCCGAGGCGCGGCCCAAGGGCTGCCTGTTCGAGTACGTGTACCTGGCCCGGCCCGACACCACGATCGCCGGACGCAGCGTCCAGGCGACCCGGGTGGAGGTCGGACGGCGGCTCGCCCACGAGCATCCCGTCGAGGCCGACATGGTCATCCCGACACCGGAGTCGGGCACCCCGGCGGCGATCGGCTATGCCGAGGCGTCCGGCATCCCGTACGGCCAGGGCCTGGTGAAGAACTCCTACGTCGGCCGGACGTTCATCCAGCCGTCCCAGACGATCCGCCAGCTCGGCATCCGCCTCAAGCTCAACCCGCTCCGCGAGACGATCGAGGGCAAGCGCCTGATCGTGGTGGACGACTCGATCGTGCGCGGCAACACCCAGCGCGCGATCGTCTCGATGCTGCGCGACTCGGGCGCCGCCGAGGTGCACGTGCGCATCTCCAGCCCGCCCGTGGCGTGGCCGTGCTTCTACGGCATCGACTTCGCCACTCGGGCCGAGCTGATCGCCGGGAACCTGTCGGTGGAGGAGATCCGCGATTCGATCGGCGCGGACTCCCTCGGCTACATCTCCCTGGACGAGCTCATCTCCGCGTCCCGCATCCCCAAGGACAACCTGTGCCGGGCGTGTTTCGACGGCGTCTACCCGATCGAGGTCGACCAGGAGGCTCGCGGCAAGCATTTGCTGGAGGTCATCCAGTGACCTCCTACGAGGCCGCCGGGGTCGACATAGCGGCGGGTGAACGCGCCGTCGAGCTGATGAAGTCCCGGGTGGCCCGGTCACGGCGTCCCGAGGTCGTGGACGACGCGAGCGGGTTCGCGGGGCTGTTCGACGCCTCCGCGTTCCTGCGCTACAAGCGTCCCTTGCTGGCGACGTCCACGGACGGTGTCGGCACCAAGGTCGACCTGGCGCGCCGCCTCGGGGTGTACGACACCGTCGGCCACGACCTGGTCGGCATGGTCATCGACGACCTGGCCGTGTGCGGCGCCGAGCCGCTGTTCATGACCGACTACATCGCCTGCGGCAAGGTGGTGCCCGAGCGGATCGCCGACATCGTCGGCGGCATCGCCGACGCGTGCGCGCTCGCGGGCTGTGCCCTGGTCGGCGGCGAGACGGCCGAGCATCCGGGCCTGCTGGAGGCCGACGAGTTCGACATCGCCGGCGCCGGAACGGGCGTGGTCGAGGCCGACGAGCTGCTGGGGCCCGACCGGGTGCGTCCCGGTGACGTCGTCCTGGCAATGGCGTCCTCGGGCATCCACTCCAACGGCTACTCACTCGTCCGGCACATCCTGGCCGCGACAGACCTCGACCTGGAGTCCCAGCCGGCCGAGCTTGACCGTCCCCTCGGGGAGGAACTCCTCACCCCCACACGCATCTACGCCAAGGACTGCCTCGCCCTGACGCGCGCCGGGGGCGTCCGGGCGTTCGCCCACATCACGGGCGGCGGCCTTGCCGCCAACCTGGCCCGGTCTTTGCCCGCCACCGTGGACGCCGTGCTCGACCGTGCGTCCTGGGAGGTCCCGGCCGTCTTCCGCGTCCTGCAAGGCCACGGCGATGTGCCGCAGGCCGAGATGGACACGACGTTCAACCTGGGCGTCGGCATGGCCGCGATCGTCGCGCCCGACGTCGCGGACGCGGCCCTGCGCCTGCTCGCGGGCCGGGGCGTGACCGCCTGGCCGCTCGGCAAGATCACTCCCGGCACGGGCACCGCCACTCTGGGCTGAACGCGGCATGCGGGACGAACTTCTCCCGATCCCGCGGCGTCGCACTCGATGTGATCTTTCGCTCGAAGCGCGGAGCCGATGCCGAGATCGCCGCGCCCGCCGCGAACGCGACGTCCACCGCAAACGCGGCTGAGTCGGCCGCTGGGCGGCTTTGGGGCCGGACGGGGCTCCTGGGACGGGTGAGGCGCTGGGCGGGCCCTCTGGGCGTTCTCGGCGGCCTCGGGGTGTACGCGGTGCTGGCGCCGCTGGGATGGGCGTACGCCGACACCGCCCGCTACCGATACTCCGCCGCCCACGTCCCCGACACGCCAGTGGCACTCGTCCTCGGCGCGGGGATCTGGGGCGCCCAGCCCTCGCCGCTGCTGGCCCGGCGCCTGGATCTGGCCGCCGATCTCTACCGGCGCGGCAAAGTGAAGGTGCTGCTGGTCTCCGGCGACAACCGGGTCAAGGGCTACGACGAGCCGACCGTCATGCGCACCTATCTGGCGGGCAAGGGCGTCCCGGAACGCAAAGTCGTCCGTGACTTCGCGGGGCTGGAGACCTGGGACTCCTGTGTGCGCGCCAAGCGCATCTTCGGGGTCACCCGGTTGACCGTCGTCACGCAGAACTTCCATCTGCCCCGGGCGGTCGCGCTGTGCCGGGCCGCGGGAATCCAGGCATGGGGCGTCGGCGACAACAGCATGGGCGGTGGACGGACGGACGCCACCATCAAGGGCTACGTCCGCGAACCCCTCGCCATGGTGAAGGCCATGGGCAGCCTCACGCTGCGGCCCGATCCCGCGCTGCTCGGCAGGAAGGAACCGGGCGTGACCCAGGCCCTGGCGTCGCCCTGACGCCCGAACACGGAACGCCCCCGGAACACAACCCCCTGAACAAACGCCACTGCCCGGGGTAGCCCCGGGCAGTGGCGTCATGTCATCCGGTCAACCGGAGGTGCCGTCCTTGCGCTCCTCGGTGCCGTAGTCCTCGGCGAAGTCGGCGTACTTCTCGGCGAGCTCGTCATAGGAGTCGTCGCCGGAGTCGTTGACTCCAAGTTCGCTCTTCAGGCGGTCGAGGTCCGTGTTGCCGCTGTTGTACTTGAGCTGTCGGGCAACCTTTACCTGCTTGGCCTTGGCTCGGCCGCGACCCATTGGCTCGACCCCCTCGATGGTCAGGGCTTTCGTGGGCCCATCAACGCGCGCGTGTACCACACGAACCGGTGCCTGATGAGCCATGCGTCAGTCACGGATACAACCGTACCCGTTTTGCGCCCGGCTCGGTACATGGACGGTACGTGGCGGCGCTCTTGTTGCGGAGAACCTCAGTCTATCCGGTGGTCACAGGGCCCTCGACAAGGGACGATACAAGCCCCCGGGCGCCTCTGCCGGGCAGGTCACCAGGTACGCCGAAGCCGCCGCAGGACGGTAAAGCAGCGTCCCACGGCGGCTTTGGGAACGATTCACTCGGACCTGGGGGACGGGTGTGACGTGCCCCACGCTGTCTTCGGGAGAGCTTGTTCAGACCAGGATGCCCCGCAGCCGCCCGATCTCGGACATCCGCCGCTCGGCGAGCCTGTCGGCCGCGACCGCCGGCGGAACGCCCTCGTCGGCGGCCAGCGCGAAGATCTTCCGGGTGGTTTCGAAGATCCCGGTGGCGCGGGCCTTGGCACGTTCGAAGTCGAAGCCGTCGATCTCGTCCGCGACCTGGATCACACCGCCGGAGTTGACCACGTAGTCGGGCGCGTACAGAACGTCCCGGTCGGCGAGGCTCTTCTCTATGCCGGTGTGAGCGAGCTGGTTGTTGGCGGCACCGCAGACGATCCGGGCCGACAGCACGGGCACGGTGTCGTCGTCCAGCGACCCGCCGAGCGCGCACGGCGCGTACACGTCCAGCTTGGTGCGGACCATGGCGTGCTGGTCGGCGACGACCTCCACCTCCGGGTGCAGCGTCCGGACCCGCTCGACGGCGGCCTCGTCGACGTCGCAGATGACGACGTCCGCGCCGTCCTCGCGCAGGTGTTCGACCAGCCGGTGGCCGACCTTGCCGACGCCCTCGACCCCGACCCGCCTGCCGCGCAGCGTCGGCGCGCCCCACACGGTCTCGGCGGCGGCGCGCATGCCCTGGAACACGCCGAACGCGGTGAGGATGGACGAGTCGCCCGCGCCGCCGTGCTCGACCGTCCGGCCGGTGACGAAGCGTGACTCGCGCGCGACGAGGTCCATGTCCTCGCTGTAGGTGCCGACATCGCACGCCGTGTAGTAGCGGCCGTTCAGCGTCTGGACGAAGCGCCCGTACGCCCGCAGTAGCGCCTCCGACTTGTCGATGGCGGGATCACCGATGATGACGGCCTTGCCGCCGCCCAGATCGAGGCCCGCCAAGGCGTTCTTGTACGCCATTCCGCGGGACAGGTTCAGTACGTCGGTGAGCGCCTCCTCCTCCGACCCGTACGGGTAGAAACGAGTGCCGCCCAGCGCAGGGCCGAGCGCGGTGGAGTAGATCGCGATGATGGCGCGCAGACCGCTTGCCTCGTCCTGGCAGAAGACGACCTGCTCGTGTCGGGGTTCTGAGCCCTTGTGAGGCGACCCGAAGACATTAGGCACGGTAGTGCCCTCCTCTCTGTCTCTAGATCAGACTACGGGCGGCCGGTGCCGCGACGCCTGCCTATGGACGTTTTCCGTGGCGCCCGCCCAGCGGGCGATCGGCGAGGTAACGCGGCTGTCTCAGTGGCCCTGACGGGCCGTCGGTTCGGCCGGTCTCATGTCACGATGCGGTTGTGTTTCCGTACGCCGCGTACCTACGGGTATATGAGCCGGTGACCGCCTTCACGGAACCGGCGCGGACCCTGTGGACGGTCTACGCCGACTCCAGGAGGCGCCCCCGGCGGATCCACGCGCTCGGGACCGAGCATCGGAACGCGGCGCGCCGGTTCATCGCCTGGCCGCCCGAGGTCGTCCCCGACCGGGAGAGCAGGGACGCCTACGTCCGGCGCTCGGACGACATGATCTACGTGTGCCCGTGGCAGACGCGCCTGCGCTCCTGGCTGGCCTTCGAGCGCTTCCGGGACGAGCGGTCCGCGAGCGTGGCGGCCGCGTTCGTCCCGCCGGAGGTCGGGGAGCGGGCGGCGCGGGAGTTCGAGCACTGGAAGCAGTCGGGACGGTCGCTGCGCCACCACATCCGCACCAGCAGGTGGCACGTGCCGCTCGCGTGGTTCGTGCCGTTCGCCGGTGCCGAGCGGTGCCTGATGTTGGGCGCGCCGGGCACCGGCTACCGCAAGACGGACGACGCGTTTCAGGAACACGCAGGTCATGGCCCTGCGACGGCCGCTCCTGCGCGTACCCTCATCTACGTCACCTCGATGGGGGAGGCGCGCCGGAGGGTCTCCTCCGCGCTGCCGGTGGTGCGCGACAGCCTCGGCGACGCGGCGGGCGACGCGATCCCGCTGTCGGCGGGACGGCTGGAGACGATCGATCGCTGGCTCGGCGAGTTCCACCCGCGGGCGCTCGTGGAGCTGGACTACGGCGGGCTCGTCCACCTCATGGACGACCGTGCGCTGTGCGCGGACGAGTCGGTCGCCGAGATGGCCGTGGCGCTCGCCGCGATGAGGCGCGGTGAGGTCGAGCTGGCCGTCGCGATGTACAAGCGCCTCCTTGCGCGCTGGCGGCCCGTGCGGGCGCTGGAATCGGCGAACTAAAACAAATTTCCCGAATCCGCGCGCGATACGACTATACGTGTCGCTAGAATCACGCAGCGTGACCCGTTGGCCATCGAAGACGCACCGCTCCCCGCGCCCGCGGGGATGTTTGCACGCAACTACCGCCAGGAACTTGCTTGTTGCGCTGAGTGGTGGCAAGGTTACACGTTGTGATGTCATAGTGGCTCTTTCGGGCCATAGGGGACATCAGTGACCGCGCGAGGATCAATCGCAGGATCGCTGTCATCGGTCCATGGAGGAGAGGCCGCAAACATGTCAGCACGTACGCCAGAGGCCGAGCCCCTGCTGACGCCGGCGGAGGTGGCGACGATGTTCCGCGTCGACCCCAAGACCGTCACGCGGTGGGCGAAGGCCGGAAAGCTCACGTCCATCCGCACGCTCGGCGGGCACCGGCGCTACCGCGAGGCGGAAGTGCGGGCGCTGCTGGCGGGTATACCGCAGCAGCGATCGGAGTAGCGACTCCGGCCGGCGGGGGCTCCCGCCGGGACCGCCGGACGTACCCGGCGGAGCATTGGGGGGTCAGGAGGCCGCTGGACGACCTCGCACGTCGAGTTCGGGCGAGGACGGTTCAGAGGTCTCCTGAACAAAAAGGCCGGGGACCACGGTCATCCGAGAATCGCGGTCCCAGGCCACGCACCGTACAAGCGGAAGTCCCGCTCGCGACCAGCGAGCGGGACTTCCGCGTGCCCGCGACCACCCTCCAACGAGGCGTCCCCACGCGAGACGCCGTCTACGCCGGGGCGACGTGTATACGGGCGCCGTTTACGACGGGCGGGGCGGTGTCTGTGTGGGGTGGCGTCTGCGGCGGGGGCGTTCGTGAATGTTTCGATTGTGCGGGTTGCCTGGGGGTGGTTTTGGGGTGCTCGGTTGCGGGACTGGGTGGTCAGGTGGGGTCTGAGCGTCCACATGAGGACACCGAGGTGGTCCTCAGGATTTCGGTCCTATCTCCTGTTCGACGAGTCGGTCGAGCAGGGCGCCGGTGCCGGAATCGTGTTGGCCGGCGACGCGGAGGAGGACCACCAGCTGGTCGACCAGGAGGCGTTCCAGCTCCGGGCGTGTCACGTCGCGGTTCTCCAGCCAGTCGAGGCAGGCCGTCTCCACCGACGCCATCCAGGAACGCAGCGTGATGCGCAGGATGGGCTGCGGCGTCTCCACTTCGAGGGCGTGCAGGATGCGGTCCAGCAGCAGTTGGCGGATGCTGTCGACGATTTCGCCGACCTCGCCGGAGCGGTCGGCCGGGCCGCCGCGCAGCAGGGCCGTGTAGCCCGCGGCGTGGCTTTCCACGAAGTCGAAGTAGCGTTCGAGGGAGATCCTCAGGCGGTCCAGCGGCGAGCCCTCGGTCGGCGGCTCCAGCAGCACGGACAGTTGCTTGGCGGCGCTGGTGAGCGCCGCGAGGTACAGCTCGTACTTGCCCCCGAAGTAGTGGTAGACCAGCGCTCGCGACGCGCCGGCCGCCGCGGCGACATCGTCGATCGAGATGTCCTCCGGCGGCCGCGTGCTGAACAGCTGCAGCGCCGCCTCGATCAGTTCGTCTCGCCGTTCGTCGACGCTGAGCCTGCGACGTCCTCGTCCGCCGCCCTGCCGGCTCCGCGCCTTTCCGCCGGCCACCGCACGATCTCCCACCTGCGCAGCGTATCCGAGGGCGGAGGGCCGCACGCCCGACCGTAGGGGCGGAGCAGGGTTTTCCTAGGGTCGTGTATCCCGCGCGGCAGGTCTGTGATCCCGAACACCATGGGCCCGAACTGCCATTGGCGGATGCCCGTTACTCACTGTTGCGACGATATGGGGTGAAGGCGAGGCATCATGGCATCTCCTCCTGAGCGGAGGATGTGCGCGACGACTCCCGGCAGCAGCGGATCCCCGGAGCGCCGTGGCGGCAAGTCCTACAGGCCCCCTGGACGGAGTGCCATGTCTGGTGAAGGAAAACCCCCGCACAACAGGCCGGTGCTGGGAGAGGGCGCGGTGCCCCCACCGCGCAACAGCCCCTCTCCCCCCGTGCGCAGCGAAGAGGGAAGGAGCGTGCCCGCGCCGAAACCGACGATCCGCAATGTCGCCGAACGGGCCGGCGTCTCCAAATCGCTCGTCTCGTTGGTGATGCGGGGGTCACCGCATGTGAGCGAGCGCCGGCGGCAGGCGGTCCTGCAAGCCGCCCGCGAGCTCGGGTACCGGCCCAACGCCGTGGCCCGCAGCCTGGTGGAAGGGCGCACCCGGTTGATCGGCGCGATCGTCGCCGACCTCCACAACCCCTTCTTCGCCGAGTTCCTCGACGGGCTCCAGGAGAGCCTGCACGGGGCGGGCCTGCGGATGCTGGTCGGCAGCGGCCGCTGGGACCCCTTGTTCGAGGCGGAGGCGGTCGAGGCGTTCTTGGAGATGCGCGTGGACGGGCTGGTGCTGCTCAGCGTCGTCCCGGAGTCCCTCAAGGAGGCCGCGGCCAGCGTTCCGGTCGTGGTCGTCGGGGAGCGCGACGTCGTCGGGGTGGACATCGTGGTGGACGACGACGAGCTGGGCGCGAGCCTGGCCGTCGACCATCTCGTCGACCTGGGGCACCGGCGGATCGCGCACATCGAGGGCGCGCGCTCGACGACCGCCAGGTACCGGCGCGCCGGATACGAAAAGGCGATGCGGCGGCACGGCCTCACCGGCGAGATCATCGTCGAGCCGGGCGACTTCACCGAGGAGGGCGGCTACCGAGCCGCCCGCGCGCTGCTGCGCCGGGAGCGCCGTCCGACGGCGATCTTCGCGCCGAACGATCTGGTGGCGACCGGCGCGCTGTCGGCCGCCGACGAACTGGAGATGCCGGTGCCGGCGCAGCTGTCGATCATCGGTTACGACAACACGCACCTCGCGGCGATCCGGCACATCTCGCTGACCAGCGTCGACCAGCCGCGCCGGGACATGGGACGGGTGGCCGCCGAGCTGCTGACCGCCCGGATCGGCGATCCCGCGCGTGCCGCTCGGCAGAACCTGGTCGTCCCCCACCTCGTCGTGCGATCGACGACGGGCCCCGCGCCCGTCCTGTAGTGGCCACAGCCGGTCCCCTTTACGGCCCCCCGCCTGCTTCCAGCTCCCCATCTCCTTCCAGGCGACGGCCGGTCGCGCGCAGGTGTTCTTGAGGTACGTGCAGAGTCGATCGTTCCTCGAACTGGTGCGCCACGGGTAACAGGCAGGGCAAGGCTGCCGCATTCGCCGTGTCCCCGGCCCGCGCCGGGGGGTTAATGGACCCACCGTTCGGCGGGCCGGGAAACCGGGCCCGGGCGGCCTCGGGGGAGGCCGCCCGGGCGGGGGCCCTCCAGCGGACAGGGGGAAGGGTCGTGTTCACCCAAGGGGGTTCAGCTCGTGCGTGATCCTGAGTTGGTGTCGTGCGCGCAGCGCGCGGCGAACGAATTGGAACGCGCGTGGTCGGAGTGGCGGCATGCGCGGGGGCTGGCCGAGCAGGTCTCGGAGTCCGTCGCCAGTTACGTGGCCCACTCGATCGACCATCCGTGGGGACGGCCCCGCGTGGTGCTCGGCCTGGACGCGGACGAGGCGCGCGCCCTCGCGGCGCTGCTCGGCAAGGAGGACCCGCTCCGCTGAACCGGTGCCGTCTTCTCCGACTGCGTTTGACGAACTCCAGACGGTGTGCAGACTGTCAGGGTCGGTAACGAAGTCATCACGGAGGACGGCCTGTGCGAATCCATCAAGGCGGCCCGGCGGTCGCCGGTATCGCGCTGTGCCTGGGCGCGCTCGCCGCCTGCGGGGGCTCCTCCGGCAAGGGGGACGCGGGGGCTCCGGCCTCCCCTCCGACCGCGGAAGGGACCACCCCGTCCGGTGCCACGGGCGCACCGGAGGGCGCGGGCGTGAAGACCGGCGCGCTGCGGGGCAAGGTGATCGTGATCGATCCGGGGCACAACGGGGGCAACGCGTCCCACCCGTCCGAGATCAACAAGCAGGTCCAGATCGGCAACGGCACCAAGGAGTGCGACACGGCCGGCGCCAGCACCGCCGCCGGCTACAACGAGCACGCCTTCACCTGGGACGTCTCCAACCGCCTGAGCAGGCTGCTGCGCGAGGAGGGGGCCAAGGTCACGCTGACGCGCAAGAGCGACACCGGCGTCGGGCCGTGCATCACCGAGCGGGCCGCGATCGGCAACCGGCTCCACGCCGACGCCGCGCTGTCGGTCCACGCCGACGGCGCCGCCGCGTCCGGGCACGGCTTCCACATCATCGAGCCGATCGCGGTGCGGGGCCACAACGCCGGGTCGGTGCCCGCCTCCCTCAAGCTCGGCAAGGCGATCCGCGATGCCTACCACTCGGGAACCGGCATCGTTTACTCCACCTACCTCGGTGAGAAGGCCCTGGACCGGCGCGACGACCTGGGCGGGCTGAACCTGTCCACGGTCCCGAAGGTGTTCATCGAGTGCGGCAACATGCGCAACCCCGGCGACGCGGCCAAGCTCTCCAATGCCGCGTTCCGCCAGCGCATCGCCGAGTCCCTGGTCGAGGGCTTCGAGTCCTATTTCAGCTGAGCCGGCGCAAGGTGGGCCGGCGCACGCCGAGCCGACGCAAGGTGAGCCCGCGGGACTCGCCGCCGGGTGTGGACGGTCCTGCGCGGGCGCAGCGGGCAGGATTGGCGGATGCCTGATTTTTGCGTGCCCCTCGCCCGTGTCCGTGCCGGCCTCCTGGAGGCGGGATACACCGTCGGCGGTGTGCGCGCGCTGCTCGGCCCGGTGGCGGGCGGGGCGCTGGCGCGTGACGAGATCGTCCCGGCATTGCGCGCGACCGGCGGCGGGACGCCCCTGGACGCCCTGACCCGGCTGTTCTGGCTACAGGTGCCTGTGGACGCACATGCCGTGAAGGGTCTCGCGGACGATCTGGTCGGCGCCGCCTTGGCCGAACTCTCCGGCGGTCAGCTCCGGCCGCTTCTGCATGTGGAGCCACTGGAGTCCGTAGACGGCGTGGAGGGCGCAGACGGCGTGGACAGCGTGGACGGCGTGGACAGCGTGGACGGCGACGGGCACGCCGGATACGCGGTCTCGGATCTCAAGGTGCGGCCAGGGTCCGGGGGCGCCGTCGCGCCCGATCACGTCGTCGGTGTCGGGGGCGCCTCGGGAAACCTGGCGCGGCTGGTTATCCACAGCCCTGTGGATAACATTCTGGATCTCGGGACGGGATGCGGGGTGCAAGCGGTCCATCTGGCCGCGCGGAACCGTCACGCAAGGATCGCGGCCACGGACGTGAATCCGCGCGCCCTCGACCTGGCGGCGATGAGCTTCGTGCTCTCCGGCGTGGACGGCGTCGAGCTTCTGGAGGGGCCGTTCCTGGAGCCGGTCCGGGGGCGCCGCTTCGACCTGATCGTGTCCAACCCGCCGTTCGTCGTCGCGCCGTCCGGCGACCGGCGCTTCACCTACCGCGAGTCCGGGATGCCCGGTGACGACTTCTGCCGGCGGCTGGTCGCCGAGGCGCCGGCGTTGCTGAACGACGGCGGCCATTGCCAGCTGCTGGCCAACTGGCTGCACGTCGAGGACGTGCCGTGGGACGAGCGCGTCGGAGCATGGGCGCGAGAGTCGGGGTGCGACGCGTGGATCGTCCAGCGGGACGTTCAGGACCCGGCGGAGTACGCCGAGCTGTGGCTGCGGGACTCGTGCGAGGCCGGAACACCCGAGTACGCGTCCCGGTACGAGGCGTGGCTCGACCATTTCGAGCGCCGAGGCGTCACCGGCATCGGCTTCGGGTGGATCACGTTGCGGCGGACCGGCGCGGAGCGTCCCGCCGTCCGCGTCGAGGAGATCCGGCACGCCGTCGAGCAGCCCGTGGGCGCCTATGCCGGCCGGGTGCTGGACGGGCTCGCCGCAGCCGAAGAGTTTTCCACAGCCTGTGGACAAGGTGGGATGACAACGCTCCGCGCGGCGCCCGGGATCGTCCAGGAGCAGATCGGCGCGCCCGGTGCCGAGGACCCCGAGCGGATCGTCCTGCGGCAGACCGGCGGGCTCCGCCGCGCGGCCGGCGTCGGGACGGTCGAGGCAGGGCTCGCCGGGGTCTGCGACGGAACCCTGCCGCTGGAGCCGCTGCTGGACGCCATCGCCCAGCTCACCGGCATGGACGCGGCGCAGGTCCGCGCGCACGCCGCCGTCGTCCTGCCCGAACTGGTCGCCGACGGGTTCTTCGAGGTCCCCTAAACGTGGCCGGACGACCGACAGCAGCGGGCAAGGCCGGGTCAGTGCCGGGCGGCCTCGATGGTGGGGAACGTGCTCTCGCGCAGGCGGCGGGACAGGCCGCGCTGGACGCGGCGCGCCCAGAACGGGCCGCCGTAGACCATCCCGGTGTAGCCCTGGACGAGGGTCGCGCCCGCCCGGATGCGCTCCCAGGCGTCGTCGGCGGTCTCGACGCCGCCGACCGAGACGAGCACGAGGCGGCCGCCGGTGCGGTCGCGCAGGCGGCGCAGCACCTCGGTCGAGCGTTCCTTCAGCGGGGCGCCCGACAGCCCGCCGGTCTCCTTGACCAGGTCGGGAGCGCTGCGCAGGCCGTCCCGCGCGATGGTGGTGTTGGTCGCGATGATGCCGTCCAGCCCGAGTTCCAGGGCGAGGTCGGCGACCGCGTCGACGTCGTCGTCCGCCAGGTCCGGCGCGATCTTGACGAGCAGGGGGACGCGGCGGGGGCCGGACCGGTCGGCCGCCTCCCGGACGGCCGTCAGCAGCGGGCGCAGGTGCTCGACGGCCTGGAGGTCGCGCAGGCCGGGGGTGTTGGGGCTGCTGACGTTGACGACGAGGTAGTCGGCGTGGGGCGCGAGGCGCTCGGTGCTCGCCACGTAGTCGGCGGCGGCCTCGCCCTCCGGGACGGCCTTGGTCTTGCCGATGTTGACGCCGACGATCGTGCCCGCGCCGCGGCCGCGCAGCCGCCCCGCCGCGGCCTCCGACCCCTGGTTGTTGAAGCCCATCCGGTTGACGACCGCCCGGTCGGCGACCAGCCGGAACAGCCGCGGCCGCGGGTTGCCGGGCTGCGGGCGGCCGGTCACGGTGCCGATCTCGACATGGCCGAACCCGAACGCGCCGAGCGCGTCATAGGCCACGGCGTCCTTGTCGAAGCCCGCGGCGAGCCCGAGCGGGCTCGGGAAGTCCAGCCCGAGCGCCCGGACGGCCAGCGCCGGGTCACGCGGGACGAGCAGGCGCCGCAGCAGCGACGCCGCGCCCGGCACGGCCTGGATCGCCCGCAGCGCCCGCAGCGTCAGGTGGTGGACGGTCTCCGCGGAGACCCGGCTGATGACCAGTGAGAACAAGAGTCGATACATCGCACGCCAGTATCCCAGCCGTGCCGGTCAGCGGCCGCGGAAGGTCCGGCGGAGGGTGAGACGGACCTCGCGGCTCGTCTCGCGCATCGTCCGGCGGGCGGAGCGGTAGGGGTCGCGGACGTACACCCGCCACATGTTCCGGACGGCGTTCCCGATGGGCCGCAGGACGCTCGTCCGAACCCACCTGGCCGGTTCGACGATGAGGACGCGTCCCGCCCGTCCGCCCCACCGGGCCGGGACGACGACAAGGACGAGCCACAGCCAGCGCAGGAAGCGGCCCGCGAGACGCCACGTCCCGGCGACGCCCTGGCAGATGGGGGAGAGGACGTACCGCCACACGATCCGCAGCGGCGGCCGCAGGACGTAGTGCCACAGCAGCACGGCGGGCGTCACCACGAGCACGGTGAGCAGCTGGCCGAACCCCAGCCCGATGCCCCTGAACAGCAGCCCGATGCCCTTGAACAGCAGGAGCACGCCCCTCCCGAGCCAGGCCAGACCGCGGCCGAGGACGAGGAGCGGACGGAGCAGGACGAACCCGAGCACCCGCGCGATCCCGCGTCCGAGCGCGGCGAAGAACCGGCCCACCGGGGACAGCAGCACGAGCAGGACGCCGAACAGCCAGGCCAGCCCGGAGCCGATCAGCCGGACCAGCCCGACCGGGATCCGCATCAGGGCGCGCAGGCCCCGTCCGGCCAGCACGGCCAGGTCGTGGACGAGACGCACCGGGACAAGGACGACCAGCGCCACCACCCGCACCGGGATGACGATCCACGCCGGCCCGGCCGGAGCGGCGGCTTCGGCCGCACCGGTGGCTGCGGCCAGAGCGGTGGCGGGCGGCTCCTTGCTCAGGCTGACAGGTCCAGGGAGGCCCATGTCCGCGGGCTCATGTGCACGGCTGCCCACTTCTTACCTCGCGACCGTTCGGCGGTTGATCTGCATGTGTGGATCAGACCCCGCCCAGGCCCGGAAGGTTCCCCGGTACCGGAGGCCGTTCCGCCCGGTTGAACCCGCTCCGCGCCGTCACCGTACTGCTCCACGATCCGGGAGAGCGGTGCGGCCGCTCCGCCTCGATCGAACGTGAGCGACCTGGACCGGAGCCGGGACTCAGATCGACTGGAGGACACGACATGGAATTCCCACGTTGGGCGATCCCCGCCGCGGCCGCCCTTACCGCGACCGGGCTGGTGCTCACCGCGTGCGGGCAGGAGAGTGCCGGGAAGCAGCAGAACGCCGCCGCCGGTGCCAAGGCGGAGCCCGACACCTCGTCCGAGCCCTCGGCACCGGCCGCCGAGCCGACGACGCTGGAGGTCGCCAGCGTCACCAAGCTCGGCAAGGTCGTCACCGACGGGCAGGGCCGCACGCTCTACCGCTTCGACAACGACACCGCCCGGCCGCCCGCGTCCACCTGTATGGACGCCTGCGCCAAGGCGTGGCCGCCGGTGTGGGCCGGCGCCGAGAACCCCGAGGTCAAGGGCGTCCAGCAGTCGCTGGTCGGCAAGGTCAAGCGGCCGGACGGCAAGTGGCAGGTCACGCTCGGCGGGTGGCCGCTCTACCGGTTCGCCAAGGACCAGAGCCCCGGCGACGTGAAGGGCCAGGGCGTGGGGGGCACCTGGTACGCCGCGGCGCCGACGGGCAAGAAGGCGGGCGCCCTCGCGGCCCCGCCGAGGAAGGCGGCGCCGCCGGCGGGCAACCGCTGGAAGGGCTGGACGGTCGTCAAGGCCAAGCAGGACCCGAAGCTCGGCCAGATCCTTACGGACGGGAAGGGCCGCACGCTCTACCGCTTCGACAAGGACACCCCCAAGCCGCCGAACTCCACCTGCTTCGGCGCGTGCAAGAAGGCGTGGCCGCCGGCCGTCTTCAACGGGTGGAAGCGCCTCAAGCTGGAGGGCGTCGACAAAAAGCTCGTCAACTTCATCGAGCGCAAGGACGACGGCGAGTGCCAGCTGACCGTCAACGGCTGGCCGCTGTACTACTACGCCAAGGACGACCAGCCCGGCGACACCGAGGGCCAGGGCGTCGGCGGGATCTGGTGGGCCTCCACGCCCGAGGGCAAGAAAGCCAAGGCCGCCGCCGGTGGTGGCGGCGACGGCGGTGGCGACGGCGGCTACGGGTCGGGCGGCTACGGGTCGGGCGGCGGTTACTGAGGCGGCGCCGCGCCCACGCCGCACCATAGGCGAAGGCGTGGGAGGCTCGCGGGTCGGTCGGGGCTCGCGAGCCTTCCGCGCCTTCTTGCATGTGTAGCCCCAGGTGTGACTTGTGTGTCCTGTGGGTTGTGTTCCCCTCACCGACCAGGGATTGGACCTCGACAGGCCCTGGGTCCGGTGCTCGAATGGAGATCGGTCCCGCCATGATTGCGGCCCGGCGAAGCGCCCGCGCGTGGTGGGAGGCTTCGGGAGGCCCGATGGTCGAGCGAGTCGGACGAGTCGAACAAGCCAAGCAAGGCGAGCAAGCCGAGAGAGCCGAGAAAGGCGAGAAAGGCGAGCAAGCCGGACGAGCGAGGGGCAGGCCGCAGGGCCGGAGACGGGGCCAGGCGGTCAGACGGGGGCGAGCGGGCGGACGGAGCGGCGGACGGCCGGGCAGGCGGCCGCGGAGCCGGGGCGGTCCGCCCGGCACGGTCCGGGCCGCCGTCGCGCTGGTGTTGCTGGCCGGTGGGCTGGCCGCGTGCTCCGGGGGCGGCGGTAAACCGACGCTCCGCTGGTACATCAACCCCGACAGCGGCGGCCAGGTCAAGCTCGCCGCGGCCTGCACAAAGGCGGCCGGCGGGCGATACAAGATCACGACATCGGTGCTGCCGAACGACGCGACGCAGCAGCGCGAGCAGCTCGTCCGGCGGCTGGCCGCCAAGGACTCCGGGCTCGACATCATGAGCCTGGACCCGGTGTTCGTCGCCGAGGCCGCCAACGCCGGGTTCCTGCGCCCCTTCCCGGCCGGTGAGGCCGCCCAGTTCACGCAGGGCGTGTTCCCGCCCGCCGTCCAGAACTCCACGTGGGAGGGCAAGCTGTACGCGGCGCCCTTCTGGGCGAACACGCAGCTGCTCTGGTACCGCAAGTCCGCGGCGCAGAAGGCGGGCATCGATCCGAACGCGCCCGACTTCACCTGGGACAAGCTCATCGACGCGGCCCTGCGCACCAACACGACCGTGGGGGTGCAGGGCAACAAGTACGAGGGCTACATGGTGTGGATCAACGCCCTCCTCGCGTCCGCGGGCGGACGGGTCATCAGCGACGCCGAGCGGGGCGACGACGCCAGCATCGACATCGACTCCCCCGCCGGACGGCAGGCCGCGACGATCATCTCGAAGCTGGCCCGGTCCAGGGCGGCCAGCCCCACGCTGTCCACCGACATCGAGGAGCAGGCCCGGTCGCTGCTGAACGGCCCGCGCGGCGGCTTCATGGTCAACTGGGGCTACATCTGGCGGGCCGAGAACGGCGACGCCAAGGACGGCGTCATCCCCCGCGACATCCCGTCCGACCTCGGCTGGGCCCGGTATCCGAAGGTCAACCCGGGCCAGGACAGCAAGCCCCCCTTCGGCGGCATCGAGCTCGGCATCGGCGCGTACGGCAAGTACAAGAACACCTTCGCCGTGGAGGCGGTGAAGTGCATCACCTCCACCGAGAACATGAAGTTCTACATGCTCGACTCGGGCAACCCGGCGGCCCGCGCCGAGGTCTTCGACGACCCGGAGGTCAAGAAGGAGTTCCCGATGGCCGGGCTCATCCGCGACTCCATCAACGCCGCGGCGACCCGTCCGATCACGCCGTACTACACCGACGTCTCCGGCGCCGTGCAGAGCCGGTGGCATCCGCCCGCGTCGGTGAACCCGAACTCGACGCCCGGCCGGTCCGACTCGTTCATCCGCCAGGTCCTGCGCGACCAGGCGCTGCTCTGAAGGGACGGATGATGACCGCAGTGGAAACCGCCCCGACCGCCGGGCGCCGGGCCGGGCGCGCGGAGATCTCCGACCGGAGCCGCTCCGAACGCCGCCTCGGGCTGATCCTGTCGGCCCCCGCCGTGATCGTGATGCTGCTGGTGACCGCGTACCCGCTGATCAACGCGCTGTACCTGTCGCTGTTCAGCTACCGGCTCACCGCCCCCGACGACCGCCGCTTCGTCGGCCTCGCCAACTACGGGACGGCGCTGTCCGACTCGCTGTTCTGGCAGGACGTCCTCACCACGTTCCTCGTCACGTTCATCACGGTGGCCGTGGAGCTGGTCATCGGGTTCGGGCTGGCGATGGTGATGCACCGGGCGCTGTTCGCCCGGCGGACCGTCCGCACCGCGATCCTGCTGCCGTACGGGATCGTCACCGTGATCTCGGCGTTCGCCTGGCGGTACGCCTTCGACCTCCAGTCGGGGTTCGTGAACTCCTGGTTCGGCCTCGGCGACCACGCCTGGTTCTCCGGCCGCTGGTCCGCGCTCTTCGTGATCATCCTGTCGGAGATCTGGAAGACGACGCCGTTCGTGTCGCTGCTGCTCCTGGCCGGGCTGGCGCAGGTGCCGCGCGACCTCGGCGAGGCCGCGACGGTGGACGGCGCGACGGCGTGGCAGCGGCTGCGCCGGGTGACGATCCCCAACATGAAGGCCGCCATCCTCGTCGCGGTGCTGTTCCGCACCCTGGACGCGTGGCGGATCTTCGACAACGTCTTCATCATGACCCTCGGCCAGGAGAAGACGGAGACGCTGTCGTTCCTCACCTACCGGCAGACGATCACCCGGACCGCGATCGGGCTCGGGGACGCCGTCGGGGTGCTGCTGTTCCTGTCCGTGGTGCTCATCGCTGTCGTGTTCATCCGGGGCTTCCGGGTGGACCTGTCGCAAGTGCGAGGTGATCGGTGATGGAGTCGGCACGTTCCAAATGGCTGTGGATCGTCGCGTCCCTGCTCATCCTCGTCTGGACGGCCTTCCCGATCCTGTGGATCGTGATGCTGTCGTTCAAGCAGCCCGGCGAGATCGGCAACCAGAAGGGATTCTTCCCGAAGACCTGGACCTGGGAGAACTACCGGACGGTCTTCGAGACCGACCTGTTCACCGCCGCGTTGATCAACTCGATCGGCATCTCGCTCATCGCGACGGTCGTCGGGGTGGTGTTCGCGACGCTCGTCGCGTACGCGATCGCCCGCCTGGAGTTCCCCGGCAAGAAGGCGATCCTGTCGTTCGCCCTGGCCATCGCGATGTTCCCGGTCGTGTCGCTGGTCGGCCCGCTGTTCGACCTCTGGCGCAAGATCGGCCTGTACGACACGTGGCCGGGGCTGATCATCCCCTACATCTCGTTCGCGCTGCCGCTCGCGATCTGGACGCTGTCGGCGTTCTTCCGCGAGATCCCGTGGGAGATGGAGCAGGCGGCGCAGGTCGACGGCGCCACCACCTGGCAGGCGTTCCGCAAGGTGATCGTGCCGCTGGCCGCGCCGGGCGTGTTCACCGCCGCGATCCTCACCTTCTTCTTCTGCTGGAACGACTTCGTCTTCGGCATCTCGCTGACCTCTACCGACAACGCCCGTCCCGTCCCGGCGGCGCTGGCGTTCTTCACCGGGGAGTCGCAGTTCGAGCAGCCCACCACCGCCATCTGCGCGGCGGCGGTCGTCGTGACCGTCCCCGTCGTCGTCATCGTCCTGCTGTTCCAGCGCCGCATCGTGGCCGGGCTGACGTCCGGCGCCGTCAAGGGCTGAGGAGAACCATGGCCGCCATCACCATGAAGAACATCGTCAAGCGGTACGGCGACGGTTTCCCGGCCGTGAACGAGGTGTCCCTGGACGTGCGGGACGGCGAGTTCATGATCCTGGTCGGCCCGTCCGGCTGCGGGAAGTCCACCCTGCTGCGCATGATCGTCGGCCTGGAGGACATCACCTCCGGCGAGATGCTCATCGGCGGGAAGGTCGTCAACAAGATCGCACCTCGGCAGCGGAATCTGTCGATGGTGTTCCAGAACTACGCCCTCTACCCGCACCTCACCGTCTTCGAGAACATCGCGTTCCCGCTCCGCCTGGCCAAGCTCCCGAACGAGGAGGTGAAGCGCCGCGTCACCGAGACCGCGGAGCTGCTGGAGCTCACCGACCACCTGGAGCGCAAGCCCGCGAACCTGTCCGGCGGCCAGCGGCAGCGCGTCGCGATGGGCCGCGCGATCGTCCGGCAGGCCGACGCGTTCCTGTTCGACGAGCCGCTGTCCAACCTGGACGCGAAGCTGCGCGGGCAGATGCGCACCGAGATCTCCCGGCTCCAGCGGCGGCTCGGCGTCACCACCGTGTACGTCACGCACGACCAGACGGAGGCGATGACGCTCGGCGACCGCGTGGCGGTGCTGCGCAAGGGCCTCCTGCAGCAGGTGGGAAGCCCCCGCGAGCTGTACGAGGAACCGGTCAACCTGTTCGTGGCCGGGTTCATCGGCTCGCCGTCGATGAACTTCCTGCCCGCCTCCGTGGACGGCGCGTTCCTCGAAACCCCGCTGGGCCGCTTCGAGCTGCGCGACGAACGCAAGGCCGCCGCGGTCGGCGCCCGGGACATCGTGCTCGTCGGCATCCGTCCCGAGCACTTCGAGGACGCCTCGCTCGTCGGCGAGGAGAAGAAGGCGCGCGGCAGCGTCGTCCGCACCCGCGTCGACGTCACCGAGTGGCTGGGCAACGAGCAGTACGCCTACGTCCCGTACGAGGCGCCCGCCGACGTCGCCGCGCAGCTCCGCGAGCTGTCGCGCGAGCTCGACAGCGACCAGCTGCGCACCCAGGCCGTCGTCGCGCTGGACGCCGGCAGCCTGATCACGCCGGGGCTGGAGGCGGAGCTGTGGATCGACACCTCGCGGATCCACATCTTCGACCCGGCCACCGGGGACAACCTGACCCGTGACGAGGACCGCGTCGCCCAGCTCGGCCGCGTCGCCGAGCAGTCGCGCGACGCCCAGCGCCGCGCCCAGCGCGACCCGGCCGACGACCCTGCCGACGGCGCGGCGGAGGACACCGGCTGATGCACTTCGTCTTCGCCCCGCCCGCCGAGACAGCGTCCGGCCTGCTGGACCTGCCCTGGGACGAGCCGCTCGACGAATGGGACGACGAGCGGCTCGTGGAGATCAGGCAGCGGGGCCTGTCGCGGCATCCGGTCCGGTTCGTGGCCGAGGCCGGGGACGTGTACGCGATGAAGGAGCTGGACGCGCGGCTCGCCCGCCGCGAGTACCGGCTGCTGCGCCGCCTGCGCGACCTCGGCCTGCCCGCCGTGGAGGTGATGGGCGTCGTCGTGGACCGTCCGTCCGGGCTTGACGCGATCCTCGTCACCCGGTTCCTCGACTACTCCAGCTCGTACCGGGCCCTGTTCGCCAACGCCCGCTACGGCCACCCCACCGACCGGCTCCAGGACGCCCTGGTGGAGTTGCTCGTCCGGCTCCACCTGGCGGGCTTCATGTGGGGCGACTGCTCGCTGTCGAACGTCCTGTTCCGCATGGACGCGGGCGCGTTCGCCGCCTACCTCGTGGACGCCGAGACCGCCGAGCTGCACCCGTCCCTGTCGGAGGGGCAGCGCGCCTACGACGTCGACCTCGCCCGCGAGCGCATCGCGGGCGAGCTGTTCGACCTCCAGGCCGCCGGGACGCTGCCGCCCGTCGACCCGATCGAGATCGCCGACGACACCGTCCGCCGCTACACCGCGCTCTGGGACGAGCTGACCCGAGAGGAGCTGCTGCGCCCCGAGGACCAGCGCTACCGCATCGCCGAACGGCTCCGCCGCATCAACTCCCTGGGCTTCGACGTGGACGAGGTCGAGCTGGTCGACACGGGCGCGGGCGGCGCGCGGCTCCGCGTCCGCACCCGGGTGGCCGAGCCGGGCCACCACCGCCGCATCCTGATGGCCAGGACCGGCCTCGACGCCCAGGAGAACCAGGCGCGCCGCCTCCTGAACGACATCGCCGGTTACCGGGGGCACCTGGAGCGCGTCAACGGCGGCCCGGTGCCCGAGGTGGTGGCGTCCAACCGGTGGCTCGCCGAGGTGTACGAACCTGTCGTCCGCGCGATCCCGAAGGGCCTCCGCGACCGCCTGGACGAGGTCGAGATCTTCCACGAGGTCCTGGAACACCGCTGGTTCCTGTCCGAGAAGAGCGGCCGCGACGTGGGCACGACGGCCGCCGCCCGCGACTACTTCGCCTCCGTCCTCCCGTCCGTCCCGGAGGACCTGACCGAGACCGGTCGTCCGCCAAGTTGATCTTGTCTGGCACGATCGGGGACATGTACGAACGCTTCGCCCGCGAGTACGCGGCCCATGCCGAGGACAGCGCCCACAACGCCTTCTACGACCGTCCGGCCGTCCTCGGCCTGGCGGGCGACGTCGCGGGCCGGACCGTCTTCGACGCCGCCTGCGGCCCCGGCATCTACGCCCGCGAGTTCCTGGACCGGGGCGCCCGCGTCCTCGGCTGCGACGCGTCCCCGACCTTCGTCGAGCTGGCCCGCGACCGTACCGGGGGCCGCGCCGACATCCGCCTGCACGACCTGTCCGCCCCCCTCACCTGGGTCCCGGACGGCTCGGTGGACCTGGTCGTCCTCGCCTTGGCCGTGCACTACATCGACGACCGCGTGGCCCTCCTGGAAGAGTTCCGCAGAGTCCTCACACCCGCCGGAGCCGTCGTCCTGTCCACCGAGCACCCGATGATGGCCTGGCTCCGGCTGGGCGGCTCCTACTTCACGACCGAACCCGTCGAAGAATCCCTGAGCCCGGACGCGGACTGGCCCATCCGCGCATGGCGCCGCCCCCTCACCGTGACCTGCGACGAGTTCCGCCGGGCCGGCTTCCTCATCGAGGAACTCCTGGAGCCCCGTCCCGTCCCCGAAATGGCCGACCGCTACCCCGACGACCACGCGAAACTCGAAGAACTCCCCGCCTTCATAGCCTTCCGCCTCATCCCAAGGCCCCCGGTGGCGGCCTCCTGACCAATGACCCGCGCCCCTGGGCGAAGGCCGCAACTCGTAGCGGCGGCCTCCTCCAAGGGAACGGCCCCAGCTTGGCCCCTGGCCTCCACCGGTCGCTCCTACTGGGCGTTCTGATCTGTCGATTGGTCCATGACGTAGATGGTCGCCCCGCCCGGGTCCTTGTAGGTGGCCAGGCGGCCGCCGGGAATCTCCGAAGGCGCCGCGACCACGGCGAGCGTCTCCGGGCGGCCGGCGTGGAAGTCCTTGACGCTGTCGACGATGAACAGCGGCCCGACCGGCGCGTCGGCGTCGTGCGCGTCGAGCATGAGCTGGACCTCGGTGCCCGGCATGGCCAGCGCGACGGTCGCGTCACCTTCGCGCCACGTCTCGGTGAAGCCGAGGCCGTCGCGGTAGAGGGCGAGGGAGCCCTTCATGTCGGAGGTGGGGACGAACAGGAACTCAAGTTTCATGGTGCATCCTTCCGAGCTGCGTAACTGGACTCCCGGAGAGCGTAACGCCATTATGGGCGGATGCGCGAGTGGATCCCGGTGTCGACCTCCCCCAAGGGCAGGCTTGTGCTCGCCGCGGTCAAGGAGTTCGGAGGGCGCCCCTTCGACGAGGTCACGGTCGCCGAGCTGGCGGCGGCGGCAAAGGTCACCACGGGCGCGCTCTACCACCACTTCGGTAGCAAGCTCGGGCTGTACGCCTTCGTGCGGACGGACGTCGAGCGGCGCCTGCTGGACCGGATGGAAGGCGCACTGGCGGCCACGGGACCAGCGTCGGACCGCTCGGCAGCCGTAACGTCGGCGTTGCTGGTCGGGCTGGATTTCGCCGTACGCGAGGGCTTCCTCCGCATCCTGGGCGACCCGCCCGCGGGCACCGAACACGACCGCTTGGCCGAGATGCTCAGCCAGAACGCCGTCCCAGCAATACCGCTTCTCGGTCCGGTGCTCGCGGCGGCCTGGCGAGCGGCACTGACAGCCGTCGCCGAAGGCGCCCAACCAGACCACGCCCGCGCAGCCATCGCCGCCCTAAGCCTCCACCCACCCGACGGGCGGGTCAGGTGAGAGTGCCCTGCGCGTCCTTGAGGTCCAACCCGCAAGGTTCGTCTGCCCGGAGACTCCAACTCAGCGCTTGTGCTTTCGTTGGTTCCAGGCAGGTGCGGCGGAGAGGAGAGCGCGCGATGGGCAAGGGGCGGCCCATCCCGCCCGCAGACCCTGGCAAGGGCCCCGGCAAGCGGGGAAAGTAGCCGTGGAGGAGGCGCGCATCACGGCCTTGGCCGATGCGATGGCGGCCAAGAATCTCCTGCCTGACGATCGGTGGCACGAGGCTCTGTACGCAGCACCAAGGCACCTGTTCGTTCCCGCGCGGGGCTGGTTGTCCGGCGGAGATGGTGAGGACCATCCGATCGACCGGGAGGCCCGGCCCGAGGAGTGGTGGCAGGCAGCATATGCCGATGCCGCGATCGTCATCCAAACCGATGACGGGGCCGGCGAACACACCACTGGTGAGGGGCGCCATACCTCATCGCTGTCGGCTCCAAGCGCGGTCTTCTGGTCCCTCGGAGAGTTGTTGCCGGAGGATCATCATCGAGTCCTGGAAATCGGCACCGGTACCGGCTGGACAGCCGCGCTCCTATCACATCGTGTGGGACAGGAGAATGTCAGCTCCGTCGAAGTGGATGAGGCGTTGGCCAAGCAGGCCGCCGTCAACCTGGATGCGGCGGGATTCGCGCCTCATCTCATCGTCGGCGATGGCGGGAGTGTGACGGCCGCCGGTGGTCCATTCGATCGGGTCCTCAGCACGTGCTCGGTCGCGCAGGTCCCCCACGTCTGGCTCCAGCAGTGCAGGCCCGGCGCGGTGATCGTTACACCGTTTCAGCCCTGGTTCGGGTGGGGGCATCTGGCACGCCTGGCCGTGCTCGCTGACGGCACCGCTGTCGGTCGGTTTCCCACGGGGGCCAACTACATGATGATGCGGTCGCAGCGCTACTCGACCAGTGACGCCTCCGAGTGGATGACAGCCGGTGACCATGACTCCACCACCAGGACAAAGCTCGACCCGCGTACCATCGCGTGGGCTCCGGCTGAGGCTGATCTAGTGATCTCGGCGCTCGTGCCCGGGGTACTCGGCCGCAGGACGGACGACGCCTTCTGGCTGCTGGATGGAAGCGGCCCAGGCGGTCCTTGGGCGCTTGCAACCTACGAGGCCGGCAATGGCACCTTCGAGGTTCGGCAAGCCGGTGATCGGCGGCTTTGGGAGGAGGTGGAAGGCGCCTACCTCACATGGTTGGGCTGCGGACAGCCCGAACGCAGCAGGTTCGGTCTCACCGTGAGCCCCGAGGGTCAAACGATCTGGCTCGACTCACCGGACAACCCGATCAACTCCTGAAAGACCCACACCGGTCGGGGGTGAGAGTGAACCCATTTCATCCCCTGGCTGCCCTCGCCGCCCTAAGCCTCCACCCACCCGACAGCCACCCGTGACCCGGCTGCTGATCAGTCGACGGCCTTCGCGAGGTCGATACCGACCTTGAGCATGTTGCCGACCTGGTAGTCCATGTGCCCTTCGCGTTGCATCCTGCCGACGACGATGCCCGGCGCGATACCGATCTCGTCAGCGAAACGCCCCACCTCTGCCAAGGTCTTGAGTGACGGGAGGCGCGACGCCTTCGCTGGTGGGATCAGGAGATCCCGCGCGAACCTGTCGGCCTCCTGCTCGCGAGGCTCCTCGCTGCCGGGGCCGCCCTCGATCCACACCTCGCCTTTGCCATGCCTGATCACGTGGCACAGCTCGTGGAAGAACGTGAACCACAGCTGGTCGTTCTTCTTGTACCGGCCACTGAGCATCACCATCGCCTTGTCCTGTGACAGCCACTTCGTTGCCCCGCAGGCGCGTGCGCCAGTGATCTCCGGTACCACCACCACGGCGATTCCGTTCGCCGCGCAGATGTCCCTGGTAAGCCGGAAGAACACTTCGGGAGGCTGGACGGTCAGCTGCCGGAGCCGTGGCAGCGCGGCCTCGATACCCGCTTTGGTGTACTGCCGACAACGCACATCCTGGGCTTTCAGCTCGCCCAGACGTATCCAAGAGGCGACCGCACCGGGTTCGGCCTTGAATGCCTTGGTCTGCCGGAAGCTCACGGCGGTGGACTCGTACAGCTCCCGGTAGGTCTCCAAGTGGGCGACGCCGAAGAACGTCAATACCTGCTGAATGCGGCTGCTCTCATCCTTGGGCGCTGCCGGGAGGACGCCGCGCTTGACCAGTTCTCCCACCGGGATCTCGTCCTTCACCCAGGATGCGAGCTCGGCGTGGTCATCACGCTGGCGCAACCGGGTGACGGTGGTCTGGTAGTCGGCCTCCAGGCGGTTCCACATCCGGGCGGACAGCCCGGTGACCAGCTCCAGGCGGGCCGCTACGTCCGGAGACAGCGGCACCAGGCCCTGGACGAGTTGGTTGACGTGCTTCGGAGTGAGGCCAAGGCGAGCCGCCAATTGCCGCTGGGTCATGCCCAGGTCGTCCAGAAACTCGCGGATGGTCTCGCCCGGTGGCACGGCATAGTCCGGCTCTGCGGCCGTGTACAGATCCTGGCTGGTCGCCATCGCCCTCACTCCCTTCCGTTGCTCTGTCTGATCAGCCTTCGTGGTAGTCGATGATCTCAACGACCAGCGCGGCCACGTCATCCGGGATGCCCTGGGCCTTTCTCTCCTCAGCTGTCATCAAGCGGAAGACCATGCGCATCCCCGCGTGCAGGCGGAAGGCGAAGCAGTCCTCGTAGTACCCGCCGTTGAGCGGGTGGCAGTGGCCGGGCATCTGCATGAGGTCGCTGAGGCTGTCAGCCGCGTCCAGCGCTCGGAGCCGGATCGCGATCTTCTTGGCGCAAGCGGCGCCGTACTTCTTGCGAAGCGCTCGGTCGGACGCACAGAGGTCGCGCAGGTCCGGGTCGGCATACCGTACCTCCAATCGCGGCTCCCCCTTCAGTATTAACCAATCAGGTAAACGCTGAACCCCCCTGAAGGAAGAACTCCGGCACAGTCCGATCGTGATCGTCGACTCGTGCGCGGGGAGGCGCGCGTAAGCAGCGGACATTGCGGTCGTAGCTCGCGAAGCGGTTGAGGGGTGGCCGACTTCGGCCAGCCCCGGGCCAGGTGCGGGTGGAGGACGCGTCGCCGTACAGGCACACGTGCTGATGACCTGCCCGGGGCGAAGGTCAGCGCGCGGTCGCGGTGGGTGAGGGCCTGGCTTAGGTGGATGCTTGCGAGGCTGGGGTTCCGTGTGCGGCGAAGAACTCCTCGGCCGTGAGGCCGAAGATCAGGTTGTCGTGATATCGGCCGGCGAAGAAGTCGTGCCGTCGCAGGCGACCTTCCAGAGTGGCACCGAAGGCGAGCATGCCTGTTTGTGAGGCTTCATTGAAGTCGTGCACATAGGCTTGTGCTTTCTGGTAGCGACGTTCGCCGAACATGTAGCCGAGTACCAGAAGTCCGGCTTCCCAGGCGTATCCCCTGCGCTGGTGCTCTGGGGCGACCGCCAGACCCAGATAGAAGCGCCCCGCCACGGGATCGGCTTGGCTCGTATTAATGCAGCCCACCATGAAGCCGTGCCGTCGATCGGTGATGGCTAGGAGGAAGTTGTCGTCCAGGGGGTCCTTTGCCGATTCCTTCTTCAGCCACTCTTGGCAGTTCTCAGGCGAGCGCGGCGCGGTGACACGCTCCCAGGCGCGCTGGTAGGAAGACGAGGATTCGAGGGCCAAGACGACTTCCCAGTCGCTCGGTTCCACGCGGCGCAGAACAGTGCTCTCGCCCCTCCAGACAGGACGGGACAAGTCGCTGCATTCTGTGTGCTCCGACTCTGCCTTGGGTAGGTTCATTAGCCGTTCGTGGTCGACCACGTTCAACCGGAATTCTGTTAGTAATCTGACGTGGAGGAAGGGGACCGGGTACCGGTAGGCGGCTCCTGGCCGCTTGCCGGTACCCGGCCGTTGGTGCACGTGAGGGCTCAGAACTCGCCCGCGCGGATTCCCTCGCGGAAGGCAGTCCACTCTTCCGGGGTAAAGCGGAGGGCGCCCAAGTCAGGATTCTTGGAATCCCGGACTGCCATGGCGCCTTCGCCGATCTCGGCGACCTCGACGCAGATCATGAGACTGTGGCTGCTCTTGCGCCACTTGGCGCCGCTGATATCCCGTTTGTACAGTTCTTGATTTTCCATGATTCGCTCCTGACGGTACGTATGGCCGTCAGCGAGATGCCCTGGCCGAAAGATCGCTAAACCTTGACGAACAAGGGTTTGGTGCGTTTGTCAAAGCCTTCCATATGGGGCAAAAGCCCACGTAGCTCTCGCCTCTCAGGCTCCGGCGGTGAATCCGAGGGCGCGGATTTCGCGGGCTTCGGGCAATGCGCGGGCTTTGAGCGGCAGAGCGCCGAGGACGGAACCGGCGAGCATGCGGCCCCCTGCGCTGCTCCGTTTCTGTGTCTGGAGAGTGTCCAGGGCCAACTGAAGTCCGGTGGTGACGTCTCGGGCTTTGATCAGGGACACCGCGCGCATGAGCTTCAGATTGGATAGAGGTGCGAGAGCGTTGTCGGGATAGAGCGCACGGGCTTGGGCTAGGGTGCCTTCGGCGCGCTTATCCCCGATGTGAACATAGGCGTAGGACTCTTCCCACAGCCGTTGGGTCTCCCGGTGCCCAAAAACAGATTGCTTGATGTTGGAATCCGGTACCTGGTCACATGTTCGTCTCAGGTCTGCGAGCGCGACATGGATCTTGGTGTTGTCGCGTTGCTGGACTGCTAGAGAGAGGCGTGCGGCACAGGCTTTCGCGAGTCCGGGCGAAGGCGTGCCGCCCGCTATGTGCTCCGCTTCGTTGGCGAGGTTCGCCACTGCCACGGGTGAGCTTCCGGCGAAAAAGGCATCCTGAGCGGCTCGTCCTCGCGTCCATACTCGCATCTGCTGATCGCCGGATGTGTCGGCCGCTCTGATGGCGATACCCCACGTGATGCGCGCGGCACGCTGGTCGCCCGAATCGCAGAACTCGATGGCCAGGAGCCCGGACAGCGCCGCGCTCACCCGAAGCAGCTCCGCATGCTGTAGTGGGGGAAGGCGACGCTTGAACACCTCGCTCATGGCGACGATGTCGGACGTCAGATCGCTGATCAGACCACCGGCGGGGGTGGTATGAAGCTGGTGATCATAATCGGTGACCAACCGCTCCCACCCGGCAACGTCCAGAGGGTTGCCCAGCGCTTCCTCGATTCCGGACAGAGTTGTTTCCAGAGTTCCCGGAGGAATCGCGGCCCCCGCGCTGGCTACGGTGATCAACTTCATTGCGGCACGGCGTCTCACTTCGTCGCCTCCCCGCTCGGGAGTAGGACCGTGAACCACGGTACCCGCCGGGGGCGTGGATTGGCCCTGACGGGCCTTGCGCGAGGTACGCGCCTCGCGTGCGGGCAAGAGCGCGACGAGCTCCCCTCCAGCGCCCACGGCATCGTCCAGGGCCTGCGCCAATTCCGGCGACGGCAGCTTGTGGCCATTGATGATCTTAGAGAGGTGGCCGGGGTTGATGAAGACCTGGTTCGCCAGCCTGCGCTGCGACAGGCCGAGACGCGCGGTAACGAGCGCGTGCAGCTTCTCGCTGAAGGCCGTCATGTCGTCGGACGCCATTGTGCCCACCCGTATTGACCGGTGTTGACCGTAATTTTCTGTCGCCGTGAGCGACGCCACGGCGACCATTCAACGGTAGCTGTTACGGGCCATGAACGTTGGGTAATCGCGTCAGCGGGCGGGGAGGACGCGGCCTCGGACCTCGCCGAAGCCGACGCGGGTGCCGAACGGGCCCGGGGCCGTGGCGGAGATGACGACCTCGTCGCCGTCCTCCAGGAAGGCGCGCTTCTCGCCCTGCACCTCGATCGGCTCCTTGCCGCCCCAGGTGAGCTCGATGAACGCGCCGCGCTCGCTCTTGAGGGGGCCCGAGACCGTCCCGGAGGCGAACAGGTCACCGGTGCGGGACGAGGCGCCGTTCGCGGTCAGGTGCGCGAGCATCTGGGCGGGCGACCAGTACATCTCCCGGTACGGGGGACGGGACACGACCTGGCCGTTCCACTCGATGACGAGGTCGATGTCGAGGCCCCACGGGTTCGTCTCGCGCAGGTACGGGAGGGGTTCGGGGGACTGCGGCGGGGTCGGGACGCGGGCGGCCTCCAGGGCCAGGAGCGGGACGACCCACGGGGAGATCGAGGTCGCGAAGCTCTTGCCGAGGAACGGGCCGAGCGGCACGTACTCCCATGCCTGGACGTCGCGCGCCGACCAGTCGTTGACCAGGACGACGCCGAAGACGCGCTCGTGGAAGTCGTCGGCGGCCACGGGGGTGCCGAGGGGGGAGCCGGTGCCGACGATGAAGCCGACCTCGGCCTCGATGTCCAGGCGGCGGCACGGGCCGTAGGAGGGGGACGGCTCGTCCGGGGCCTTGCGCTGGCCGCTCGGGCGGACGATGTCCGTCCCGGACACGACGACCGTTCCGGCGCGGCCGTGGTAGCCGACGGGCAGATGCTTCCAGTTCGGCAACAGGGGCTCGGAGTCAGGGCGGAACAGGCGGCCGAGGTTGGACGCGTGGTGCTCGGAGGCGTAGAAGTCCACGTAGTCGGCGATCTCGATCGGCAGGTGCGTCGTCACCGCGCCGACGGGGTGGACGGCGGAGCCGGGGACCTCGTCGGTCACCAGGTCCAGGACCTGCTCGCGCACCTCCACCCACCGCTCGTGGCCCTGTTCCATGAAGGCGTTCAGGGACGGACGGGCGAAGACGTCGTCGCCGAGCGCCTCGGCCAGGTCCACGACGACGTTGGCCGCGCGGACCCCGACGCGGGGTTCGGTGCCGGGGGTGGAGAACACGCCGTACGGCAGGTTGGCGAGGCCGAACGGGGAGTCTTCTGGGATCGCGATCCGGGTCATCGGGTGTCCTTGGTGATCGCGGGCGGGAGCAGTCCGAGGTCCGCGAGTTCGGTCAGGGGGTCGGTGATGCTGCACGTTCCGAAGGACTGGAAGCGGGCGCGCGCGGCGGCGACGCGGAGGGCGGACAGTTCGCTCACGCGGGCGGCGACGGACGCGGCGTCGCGGTCGGCCAGCAGCTCGGCGAGGTCGGACGGCGGGCGGCCGTCCAGCGCGGCGTCCGTGGCGAGCAGCAGGTTGAGGAAGCCGTGCTGGTCGAAGCCCGTCTCCGGGTCGGTGTTGCGGACGGGGTGGTGGAGTCCGGCGGTGGCCTTGAACGGCACGTCCGCGCCCACGGCGGCGTGCACGGCGGCGGCCAGCTCGTCCGGAGACGGGTAGAGGTCGGCGGTCACGCCTCCGGTGCGGAACTTCGCGCGGTGCCCGGTGGCCGCGAGGCCCTCGATGACCGATGGACGGCGTTCGTCCCGGGGCACCTCGACGTAGACGGGCACGTCCTCGCGGCCCCGGCGGGCGAGGTCGAGCGCGCGGAAGAAGTCGGCGGTGGCCGTTCCGGCGGGGACGGCGACCTCCAGTCCGCGCAGGTCGATCGGCAGGCCGGTGGCGGCGGCGAGGGCGCCGGCGGCCTGGGCGGGGCCGCCTGGCGCGGTGACCGAGACGTCCAGTTCGTCCTCGCCGGACAGCAGCGGCGCCAGCTCGTCCAGCGCGGGGACGGGCAGGACGAGCGGGCCGACCAGGTCCGCGTAGGCGGCGGCGCGGTGGCGGCGGTGGGCGGGGACGGCGTCGGCGAGCGGCGCGAGTCCCGGCGGGAACACGGCCGCGTCGTCGCAGAGGCCCAGGGCGAACGCGGGCAGGCCGCTCATCCCTGCGGCCCCCGCCTCGCCCACGTCCAGGCGTAGCCAGGGTCCTCGCAGGCCAGGCCGCCCTCTCCCAGCTCCAGCGGATGGAACGTGTCGACCATGACGGCCAGCTCGTCGAAGAACTCGGCGCCGATGCTGCGCTCGTACGCGCCGGGCTGCGGGCCGTGCGCGAGGCCGCCGGGGTGGACGGAGACCGAGCCCTGCCCGATCCCCGATCCCTTGCGGGCCGCGTAGTCGCCGCCGCAGTAGAACATGATCTCGTCGGAGTCCACGTTGGAGTGGTAGTAGGGCACCGGGATCGACAGCGGGTGGTAGTCCACCTTGCGCGGGACGAAGTTGCACACGACGAAATTGTGCCCCTCGAAGACCTGGTGAGCGGGCGGCGGCTGGTGGATCCGCCCGGTGATGGGCTCGAAGTCGTGGACGCTGAACGTGTACGGGTAGAGGCAGCCGTCCCAGCCGACCACGTCGAACGGGTGCCGGGCGTAGGTCAGGCGGGTGCCGGTGACGCCCCGGGAGCCGCGGTGCTTCACCAGGACGTCGACGTCGGTGCCGTTCACCGGGATCGGGCCGGCCGGTCCGTGCAGGTCGCGTTCGCAGTACGGGGCGTTCTCCAGGAACTGGCCGTAGCGGGACAGGTAGCGCTTGGGCGGCGCGACGTGCCCGGTGGCCTCGATGACGTAGGCGCGCAGCGGAAGGTCGCCCGTGGGGAGCCAGCGGTGGGTCGTGGCCGTGGGGATGACGATGTAGTCGCCCTCCCGCGCGCGCAGCGTCCCGAAGATCGTCTCCACGGTCGCGGAGCCGGACTCGATGTACACGATCTCGTCGCCGGTCGAGTTGCGGTACAGCGGCGACGCCGTGGCCGAGACGACGTAGGAGAGGCGGACGTCTCCGTTGCCGAGGACGAGCCGGCGGCCGGTCACGGCGTCCGTCTCGTCCCAGGTCTCCTTGGGGAACAGCTCGTGCAGCCGCAGATGGCGCGGCTTGAGCGGATGGTTGGCCGTCGTCGCGACGTCGGGGATCTCCCACGCCCGCGAGTCGACGATCGCCGAGGGGATCTCGCGGTGGTAGAGAAGGGACGAGTCCGAGGAGAATCCCTCCTCGCCCATCAGCTCCTCGAAGTAGAGCCGCTCGTCGCCGTCCCGGTGCTGGGTATGGCGCTTCGGCGGCACATCGCCGGCCCGGCGGTAGTGGGCCATGGTCGTCGCCTCCCGCAGATGATTAACGCATGTACTACTTTGGACGACACTACGACCCTTCACAGGCCGAGGGAAGGCCCGTTCGCCCCGCCGGGCGTGTCAGCTCCGTTCGCGGACGTCGAACTGGCCGCGGCCCGCGATGAGCTTGTCCAGCAGCATGATGAGGATGTGCTGCTCGGTCTCGGTCAGCACGCTCGCCCACTGCCGCTCGCGCTCGTTCTGCCCGGCGAAGATCTCCAGCATGGCCTGCCGCCCCTGGTCGGTCAGCGACAGGATCACCGAGCGGCCGTCGTGCTCGCCCGGCGTGCGGACCATCATCCCGTCCGCGACCAGCGTCTTGGCCAGATTGGACACCGCGGCCCTGCTCATTCCGGCGAGGGTGGCGGCCCGGCCCGGCTCCAGCGGCCCGGCGAGCCAGGTCACGAACAGCAGCCGGAAGCCCGCCCACGAGTGCCCGCGCGGCCGGTGCACCGTGGACTCCAGGTCGTAGGTGACGATCGCCGAGGCCCGGTTGAGGGTCAGCAGCAGCCGGGTCGCGAGCCGGTGCGGGAACCCGAACTCGTCCGCGAGACGGCGGCCCGCGAGGTCGACGAACGACCAGAAGTCCAGGTCCTCGCGCTCGCCGTCCATGGTCACCAGCCTAGTCCCGGGGTCCGCCTCGGCTTTGTTCATGGATTGATTATCGGTCAGCGGTCACGGGGCAGCGGCCCGGGGCCGGTGTGTCAGGTGGACGATCTTGGGGCATCTCACCTGCGGCGGGGACGATCCATGGGGGGACGATGGCGACGGTCGCCGATCAGTTCATCGAGGTGCTGCGGCAGGCGGGGGTGCGGCGGATCTACGGGGTGGTGGGCGACAGCCTCAACCCGGTCGTGGACGCCGTGCGCCGGACGGGCGGCATCGAGTGGGTGCACGTCCGCAACGAGGAGGCGGGGGCGTTCGCCGCGGCGGCCGAGGCGCAGACCACCGGACGGCTCGCGGTGTGCGCGGGAAGCTGCGGGCCCGGCAACACCCACCTGATCCAGGGCCTGTACGACGCGCACCGGTCGGGGGCGCCGGTGCTGGCGCTGGCCTCGCAGATCCCGAGCACGCAGATCGGCAGCGGCTACTTCCAGGAGACGCACCCCGAGCGGCTGTTCACCGAGTGCAGCCACTACTGCGAGATGATCAGCACTCCGGCGCAGATGCCGCGGATCCTGCGGACCGCGATCCAGCACGCCGTCGGGCTCGGCGGCGTCGCGGTGCTGGCGCTGCCCGGCGACACCGCCAGCCGGGACGCCGCCGGGCCCACGGGCGAGCACGACTTCCTCGTGCGGAGGGGCGTCGTCCGTCCGCCCGCCGACCAGGTCGACCAGCTCGCCGGCGCGCTGAACCGGGCCCGCAAGGTGATGCTGTTCTGCGGCTCGGGGGTCAGGGACGCCCACGCCGAGGTGATGCGGCTGGCGCACCGGGTGCTCTCGCCGGTCGGGCACGCCCTGCGCGGCAAGGAGTGGATCCAGTACGACAACCCGTTCGACGTGGGCATGAGCGGCCTGCTCGGCTACGGCGCCTGCTATGAGGCGATGCAGGCGGCCGATCTGGTCCTGCTGCTCGGCACCGACTTCCCGTACGACCCGTTCCTGCCCGGCAAGAACACCATCCAGGTGGACGACGACCCGTCCAGGCTGGGCCGCCGCACGCCGCTTGACCTCGCCGTCCACGGCGATGTCGGGGAGACGCTCCGGCTCGTCCTGGGAAAGGTGGAGCAGAAGAGGGACCAGACGTACCTGAACGACATGCTGCACCAGCACGCGCGCGCTCTGGAGAACGTCGTCTCCGCCTACACGCGCGACATCGACCGGCACACGCCGATCCATCCGGAGTACGTCGCGAGCGTCCTGGACGATCTCGCCGCCGAGGACGCGATCTTCACCGTGGACACCGGCATGTGCAACGTCTGGGTCGCCCGCTACATCACGCCGAACGGGCGGCGCCGCGTCATGGGCTCGTTCGTGCACGGCTCCATGGCCAACGCGCTTCCGCACGCGATCGGCGCGCAGTACGGGGCGCCCGGACGCCAGGTCATCTCGGTGTCGGGGGACGGCGGGCTCGGGATGCTGCTCGGCGAGCTGCTCACCGTCCGGCTGCACCGCGTCCCGGTGAAGATCATCGTGTTCAACAACGCGTCGCTGGGCATGGTCCGGCTGGAGATGCTGGTGGACGGGCTGCCCTCGTTCGAGACCGACCACGAGGCCGTCGACTACGCCGCCATCGCCGAGGCCGCCGGGATCGAGTCGGCCCGCGTAGAGCGTCCCGCCGACGTGCGGGCGGCGCTGGGCACGGCCCTCGCCTCGCCGGGCCCCTACCTCCTGGACGTCGTCACCGACCCGAACGCCCTGTCCATCCCGCCGCACATCACGCCGCAGCAGGTCAAGGGCTTCGCGCTCGCGGCGGGCAAGACGGTGCTGACCGGCGGCGTCGGGAAGATGCTCGACCTCGCGCGCAGCAACCTGCGCAACATCCCGCGCCCCTGACCGGCCGGCTGGGGTCACTCGAACGGCGTGGCCACTGCCCGGCCGGGCGTCATTCGAACGGCGTGGCCAGCTCGTCCAGGAGCTCGTCGGCTATCTCCCCCAGCGTGCGCGGGGACCGCTCGTCGCTCCACACGTGCGCGGCGATCCGGAGGGCGGCCATGAACGCGCCGGCCATCGCGCGGGAGCGGGCGCCGCCGGGCGGGAGGCCGTCCCGGGCGGCGATGAGCTCGGCGAGGGTGAGCTCGAACGTGGCGTAGCGGGCGAGCTGCCGCGCCTGGACGGACGAGTGGACGCGGGCGAGGCGCGCCTGCGCCGCCCACCGCAGATCGGCCTCGCCCACCCCGTCGACGATGGCGTGGAAGGACACCCGCAGCGCCGTCCACGAGGACTCCCCGGGCGGACGGGCGCCGAACGTCTCCATCAGCACCCGTATCCGCTGCTCGTCGCCGTAGAGGAGCGCGTCCTCCTTGCCGGCGAAATAGTTGGAGAACGTCCGCCGGGAGACCCCCGCCGCGTCGGCGATCGCCTCCACGGTGACCTCGTCTAATCCATGCTCGACCGCGAGCCGCATCGTGGCCTCGTGGAGCGCCTTGCGCGTCGCCTCCTTCTTGCGCTCGCGCAGTCCGCCGTTGATCTCCCCGCTGTTTGTCCTCATGGTCGGCCCACCCTACCCAGACACGCAAGACGACCATTGTGGAAAGCGTATGAGATCGCAAGTCCAGCAAGGCTCCGGCCGCAGGTGGCGGCGTGTTTTCGCCGCACGGCACCCGCTGGCGCCCCTAATCCTCTGACCTGCTGTTTTCGGCGCCTTGGCAATAACACCGCAGGTCGCGGACTTGTTCGGAAGGGGTGAGAATCCTCGGCAGAGCCATTGCGGCGGGAGTCGGTCATGCGCGCGCGGAGCCGCCAGTTGCAAGGATCTTGACAAGCGCCTCGCCGAATGGCCGACGACGACCCGGCCTGTCGGCTCAGCGGGCGGCGTCGGCGGTCACGTCGGCGGTGGTGTCGACCTCGAACCACAGCAGGGTGCGGCGGGGCGTCTGGTCCAGTTCCCACTCGTCGGCCAGGGCGTCGATGACGGTCAGGCCGCGCCCGTGGTCGACGCGGCGCCGGCCTTGCAGGTCGCCCGGCGCGGGACCGTCGTCGCCCACCTCCACGCGCAGCCGCCGCCCGTCGGTGGACACCGCCGCCCGGATGAGCCCGGACCCGTGCAGGATGGCGTTCGCGATGGCCTCGGCGCCCATCAGCTCGACGTCGTCCAGCAGCGTGCCCTCGGGGATCGCCTTGGCGGCCAGCTCGCGGATCGCGCGCCGCGCGCGGCGGCCCTCGCCCGGGTCGGCGGGGAAGACGAGCGGATCGCCGAGCCGCTCCATGCCGGCGGTCACGACCCGGTGTCCGGCGTGACGCACCGCCGCGGGCGGACGCGGAGGGCGAGGGCGGTCGTACCGAGAGTCACTGCATCACCACACTGAGGATCGGAAGCGCATCGCAATCATTCACCTACGACAAGTGATCGGGCAACGCACTGGGCGTCTTGATCTTGACCTTTCCGGGACGCGCTCGGCGGGACGGCCGCCTTCCGGTCCAGCTTGTGGCGGAGCCTACGGTATGACTTAACGCCTCATCCCGGGATTATGACAAAAGTAAACCCGGCGTCGTCGAATGCTCACATCGCTCCTCATCCGGGCGCGCAAAACGCCCATATTCTCCGTGATCCGGCCCGAATCGCCGGACGCCCTCTCCCTGTCACCCTCCGTTTCGACAGCGTTTCTCGCCTGGTGGACGGGGGTTGGGGGCGCCGTCCACCGGGAGACACCTCTGGCTACCGAAGTCTCCGGCCTCGGCACGGCGATGACGACCGGCGGGCACCGGCTGGACGTGCCCGCCACGCACCTGAGAGGGCAGGGAGGCGATCATGAAAGGCTGGGCGCATGACCGACGACCCGGGCATCGCACGGCAGATGTGGCACCAGCTCGAACCCCTGCACGCCCTCTTCTGGTACGCGCCCGAGGCGGTCACCGAAGCAGGGGATCTCGGCTACAAGGTGGACACCCGATGGCCCAGCTACTTCGCCTGGCGCGCCGCGCCCCTCGGCGCCGCGCCCGCCGAACTGGTGTCCGCGGCGTTCTACAGCTTCAGCCCCCGCATGGTGGCCGAGCACGTCCCGTCCGCCTGGACGATCGCGGCGCCCGAGCGCGTCCTGGAGGCCCGGACCCGCGCCGTTGACCGCATGTACCGAGCCTTGCTCGGCGACGACGTCGCGTCCCCGGAGCTGGCCGAGGCCGCCGAGCTGGCGCGCAGCGCCGCCGCGTCCGCGAACACCGCGGGCCGTCCGATCGCCGCGGCCAACGCCGCCCTCCCCTGGCCGGACGAGCCGCACCTGGCGCTCTGGCACGCCATCGGCATCCTCCGCGAGCACCGCGGCGACGGCCACGTCGCCGCGCTCCTCACCGCCGGCCTCGACCCGACCGAGGCCCTGGTGTCGTTCGCCGCGGTCGGCGCGGCCCCCGTCGAGACGTTCGGGAGCCGCGGCTGGACGGACGCCGAATGGACCGCCGCCCGCGACCGCCTCGCGTCCCGCGGCCTGGTCACCGCCGAGGGCACGGCCACCGGCAAGGGCCACGAACTGCGCGACTCCATCGAGCGCACCACCGACGACCTCGCCTACGAGCCCTGGCGGGCGCTGGGCCCGCAGAAGCGCGGACGCCTGACCGACCTGACCATGCCGATCCTGATCAAGGTCCTGGAGACGGGCCTCATGCCCGCCGGCAACACCCTGGGCATAGGCAAGATCCAACCCCCACCCCGCTGACGCGGTCAGCCCAGGCCAGAGTGCCGATCATGGCTCGTGATCGACACGGCGAACCGACCGTCAGGAACCTGCTCGCCAGGGCGACGCGCTCCGCGGTCCACCTGGAGATGCGCGACCTCTACAAGCCGTCGCCGGGCTTCGCTGACTGGATGGCCGGGGGCGATGGGCGCACCGACCGCAGTTCCTGGGTCGCGGTGGTCCAAGACGCTGTCGGCCGCGGCGTGCGGGTTCGCCGAGCCCGTGTCGTGTCCGAGCCGGTCAGCGACTACACCCGCTGGCTGCACCTGGTCACCGACGTCAACCTCAAGGCCGGCGAGGACGTGCGATGGCTGCCCCGGCGGAAGGCGTTCGATCTCATGCTGCCCGGCGCCGACCTGTGGATGTTCGATCAGCGGGTGGTGCTCTACAACTTCAATGACGGAGACGGCGAGCACGTGCCGGGGTACGAATACACCTCCGATCCCTGCCACGTCGCCCAGGTCGTCGCCGCGTTCGAGCAGGTCTGGGAGCGTGCGACGCCGCACGACGAGTTCACGGTGTGAGCCCAAGGTCCTTCACCCGAGCGCTTGCAGCGGCCTGTGGATCAGCGCACGGGCCTGGTCGCCGTGCACGGCGATGGACAGCAGCCGGTCCCAGGCTTCGCCGTACATGCGGATCTCGTCCGGCATGGTCAGGCGCAGGTATCCACTGATCAGCTCGACAGTGACAAGCCTGTCGTCGTCCATGATGAACGCCTCGCCGGGGATAACGCCCCGCCGGTCGACGTCGCGCGGGATGATCCCGAGGAGAACGTTCTGCCGGTCAGAACCGCTCACCTCGATGAGGTGCTGTAACTGCTCTCGATGAGTGTCGGCGGGCCCAGACCTGTACCACAGCACGTCTTCTTCGAGGATGAAACCCCACAGGGCGTCTGGCCGGGTCAAGCACTGTTGCCGTTCTAGGCGGGCGGCAACGGCCTCAGTGACGTCGTCGCGTTCGAGATGCTGCTCGGCCCGTGCCCGTGACAGGTAGAACGTCATCAGGGGCTTCCCCCTGAAATGTGGACACCGATTTCAGGCGGTAGCGGTCAGGCTACCGGTGGTTTCTCGTAGTTGATCGGTGAGAGTTGGCCGAGGCGGGAGTGCCTGCGGCGGGTGTTGTAGCGGGTGGCCCAGCGGAAGA
>NZ_SMKU01000420.1 GCF_004349215.1 Actinomadura rubrisoli
CCTTTCAAGGCACACCCCACCCTTCAAGACACCCCCACCCAGAATCACCAGCCACCCATCCCAACATGACCGCGATCGTCCTCACCGACGCCAGCCAGGCAGAGGCGCTGGTCCACCAGACCGTGGACCTGCCTGGCCTAGGGCGCTTCTTACGGATCTACGTACTGATGCGCGACGAACAAGCCCCATAGGAAACGACCTAGTTCGCCGCTCTGGCGAACAGCATCAACTCCGTCATGCATGCCGCCGTCCGCCGGGCGGAGGTAGTAGCGCTCGTATCTCCGCAGCGCCTGGTGGGCTGTGTTTGTCCTTGGGCGGCGAGGGCCCAAAAGGTCTGCCCCTTCGAAGAGGTGGTGCGGGTGGCGCAGCGGCCGCACGCGGGAGTCTTGGTGCGTTGGGTGGTGGATACCCGCGTCTTCGACGGGTGGGCCGCCGAAGACGCGGGTGTCAACTGACGCCTGGTTCTGTGGCTGCGGTTGCGTGTGCGTGGACGACCAGGGGTGGTAGTCCGGACGCCGCCGGTGCCTTGACTGGGGCGGAGACGTCGATTTGCACCGTCGCTTCGTCCCGGTGGACCTTCACTGTGGCTCCGGCGGGGACGGCCTTCTGGACCAGATCACGAACGGCGGGCAGGGACTCGCCTCGGGCCGCTGCGCGGGCGCCGGTGCGTGCGGCGTCCGTGCAGGTGAGCTGGACGGAGGCGACCATCATGCCCCAGAGCGCTATCGCCGTGATCAGTACCAGGCTGGGCAATGCAACGGCGATCTCGGCCGTGACCATCCCCTGCTCGCGCCGGGCTCGGCCGGTCAGCCGGCAAGCTGGAGAGCCTTCTTGATGATCCCTAAAAGCAGGGTCTTCACCTCCGGACTCGTTACGATCTTGAAAAGCAGGCCGGCGAAGGCCGCTGCGGCTATGGTGCCGACCGCGTACTCGGCGGTGGACATGCCTTTATCCCTGGCCGTACGCAATTGCCGCACCGCTGTCTGTATCGCCCGCATGGTGTCCTACCTTTCTTGATGTGGCTGAGCTGGTCATTCGTACGGTTGGCGGGCCCAGGGACCTCTGGGTATGGCTGGTATGGGACCGCCGCTGGACGGCTGAGTGCGCCCGTTACCAAGACTGCGATGCCGAGGTGTCACGCGGAACGTGAACGCCGTTCTGTGGATAACCGTCAGGGGAGGAGGAGCGTCGAGGCGATTCCGGCGATGGCCGGGACCACTCCGAGCAGGACGAAGGCGGGCAGGAAGCACAGGCCCAGCGGGGCGAGGGCGCGTATGCCCGCAGAGCGGGCACGCGCCGCGGCAGCCGTGCGGGCGATGCGCCGCTGGTCGCGCGCGAGGCGGCTCAGGGACGGGGCCAGCGCCGCCCCGGTCGAGACGGCGCGGACGGCTGTGCGGGCCAGGGGCGCTAGCAGTGGTTCCCTCGTGAGCGCGAGCCAGGCGTCCGTCGGGTCGGCGCCGAGCCGGATCTGGATGGCGACGCCACGGAGCTCGTCCCCGAGCGGGCCACCGACCGCGTCCGCGACGGCGTCGACCGCTTGGTGCCAAGGGGTGCCGCCGCGAAGACATGCGGCAAGGAGGTCGACCGCTACAGGGAGGTCGGCGACGAGGCGTGCCCTGTTGCGTTTGCGCTCGGCGTTTCCCAGGCGGCTGAACGAGTGCCATACCGCGAGGCCAATCAGGACGCCGATCACGGCACCGCTCAGGTCGCCCACGGCGACGTAGGCGAGTAGGCCCGCCGCCAATGACGTAGTGCGCCGCATCAGCTGTTCGCGCCTATCGCGGTCTGCGTCGCGCTTCTTTGGTGCCGCATGTCTTGGTGACGCCCTTGGAAGCTGACCGGCCAGCCTTTGGGCGGCGACGTTCGCTCCCTTGGGCATGAGGAATGCCGACGCTGCTGCGCAGAGAACGGCCACCAACGCCATCATGCCTCCCCGATGTCCGGCGTCATCGTGGGGACTCCGCGGATCTGGCCAAGCGGCGGGTCCACCAGAGACCGGTCGCGTTGAGGCCGACGCCGGTGGTCAGGCAGGCCAGGCCAGGGAGCGAGCCGCAGAGGAAGGTGAGGGGATGCGCGCCCAGGGCCGCAGCCATGCCGATTCCGAGGAGCGGCAGTGCGGCCAGGAGCCGGGCCGTCGCTCGCGGGCCCGCGAGCTGGACGGTCACGTCTTGGCGTTGAGCCTCCTCGTCTCGTAGGGCGGCGGCCAGGCCGTCCAGAACAGTGGCAAGGGTTCCGCCACGTTCAGAGCCGACGCGCCAGCAGGCTGCCAGGAGGCGGAGCCCTTCCGCGCCTGGTCGATCGGCCAGTTGCTCAAGGCGGTCGGGGATCTCGGGGACCTGCCCCAAGGGAGATGGGCGCAGGGTGCTGAGGATCTCGGCGGACATGTGCGGGTCGAGGACGGCGGCGGCCGCTGTGAACGCATCATTGGGGGCTCGGCCCGCGGCGAGTTCAGCGGCCATCCCGTCGCAGAGTTCGATGACCGAGGTTCGCCACCGGCGCGGGCGGCTCCTTCGCTCCTTGAAGGCCGCGACCCGCGTTTTGAGGACGAGGAAGACTCCGGCCTGTGGCTCCGCGGGTGGAGCGAGAAGCCGGTTCACGCGTTGGGCGGCAGGTGTGGGGGTCAGCAGCATCCAGACGGCGGCCGAGGAGAAGAGGGCCGCCAGGCTTGCGGCACTGATCATCCTGGCGTCCACCGATGGTGCAGGCGGGCCGCCAGCTCCTCGGCGCCCGTCCCCGGTCTCAGCTCGCCGTTCGCGGTGAAGGAGACGGCGGGGAGCACGCCGACAAGGCCGTCGGGCGCTCGGTGCAGCAGGCAGATCTCGGCCACGCGTCGCCGACCGCCGCCCGGTTCGCGGACGAGGTGGACGACGACGTCCAAGGCGGCGGCCAGCTGGCTGTGCACGGCCTCGCGGCTGAGCCCGGCCGCGCACGCCAGTGCTTCGAGGCGGGCCGGGACGTCCGCCGCAGTGTTGGCATGCAATGTGCCGCAACCCCCCTCATGCCCCGTGTTGAGCGCCTGTAGCAAAACGATCACCTCAGGGCCCCGGACCTCGCCAACGACCAAGCGGTCGGGGCGCATGCGGAGCGCTTGGCGGACGAGGTCGTTCAAGGTCACGCCACCGGCTCCCTCCACGTTGGGAGGACGTGCTTCCAGGCGGACGACATGGGGATGATCTGGTCTCAGCTCGGCGGAGTCTTCCACCAGGAGCAGCCGTTCGCCCGGGTGGGCCAGCGAGAGAAGGGAGCTCAAGAGCGTTGTCTTTCCGGAGCCCGTACCGCCGGAGATGAGGAAGGCGGCTCGGGTCTCGATCAGTGCGCCGAGGAGGGTGGCGCCTTCGGGCGGGACGGTGCCAGCCGTGATCAGCTCGTCGAGGGTGAACGCCCGTCGGCGCGGCAGCCGGAGGGAGAGGCAGGTACCGTTCGCGGCCACCGGCGGGAGGACCGCGTGGAGCCGGATCCCGCCGGGGAGCCGTGCGTCGGCGTAGGGGGAGGCGTCGTCAAGCCGACGACCGGCGGCGGCCGTGAGCCGTTGGGCCAGACGCCGGAGCGTCGCCTCGTCCTGAAAACGCAGCGCGGTGCGGACCAGGCCGGAGCCCGCGTCCACCCAAACCTCGCTCGGACCGTTCACCAGGACATCGGTGACCTCCGGGGAACGTAACAGCGGTTCCAGGGGGCCGGCCCCGACGAACTCGGCGCGCAGCTCGTCGGTCAGGGACAGCACTTCGCGGTCGCCGAGCAGCCGCTCCTCGGCGCGCAGCGCCGCGGCGACACGCCCGGCGGTCGGTTCGCCGCCTGTGTCGGCCAGCCGGTCGCGAACAGCGTCGGAGAGCCTGGTCATCGCTAGGACACCTCTTTCTTCAGGGCACCGCCAATACGGTGCGCGTTGGTGGGGAGCCCTAGGGAGTCGGGGGCGACGGGTCTAGTCCGGTCGCCCCTGGACGGCCCGCACGACACCACGGTCCCCCGACTCCCCAAGATGCAGGCCCGCAGCAGTGAAACGCACGGCAGAACCTCAGTTGGTCGACCGCCCGAGGCTGCGGCCGATGACCACCCTGGGGCCACGGCTTGGTGACCACCTGAGGGGCGGCACCTAGTCACCAGCCCAGGAGCGGTATGTAGTCACCACCATCCAGGGAGCGACAGTCGATAACCACCTCACGGGCTGGCGGTCGGTGCCCCCACAGGGGCGGCATCGGTGACCACCACGCGAGGGCCACGGTTAGTGGCTACCGCAGGAGGTGGCGGTTGGTGACCGCCCAGGGACCACGGTTAGTGACCGCCCAAGGACCAGGGCTAGGGATCACCTGCGGGCCACGGTCGGTGGCTGCTCAGGAGCCGCCGACGGTCGGTTACCACCCAAGGGCACGGCTGGTGGCCACTCCAGGGGCTGAGGTTAATGACCGCTCAGGCGCACGGTTGGTGACCGTCCGAGGGGAGCGGTTGGTGACCACCCCACGGGCGATGGCGGTCGGTGCCCATACAGAGGCCACAGCTAGTGACACCCCAGGGGGCGGCAGTTGGTGCCCGCCCAAAGGCCGCAGCATGTGACCGTCCAGGGGCATCGGTTGGTGACCACCCGGAGGCCGGGCACGTCGCCGATCTCCGCTCGACCTCCGCAAGACCATCATCGCGGCGAGCCGGTCGAGCACGTCGCGGACCTGCCCGGCGTCGCGGGACTCCCGAAGCGCGCCACCAGGCCCGTCTCGACGTCGAGGTTCCCGGCGAGCAGCAGGCTCAACTCCTCCCCGGACGACACCTCGGCCGCAGTTGGGTCTCCGCACCAGGAACCTCCAGTTAGTAACCACCCCACGAACCTCGGAGAGAGACCGCAGGTGCCGCAATTGGTGACTTGCCGTGGGGTGGCGACTGGTGACCACCCCGGGAACCGTTGGTGACCACCGTGAGAGCGCGGTTAGTGGCCGCCCGAGGATTCGTGGCCACCCCAGGCGGCCACCGTTGGCGATCCCCCAGGAACCCCGGTTGGAGATCCCCCCAGAGATCCCCCCAGAGATCCCGGTTAGGTGTCACCCCGCGGGCCGCTGTGGCGACATCCCAGGGCGGGGGGTTGAGAACACCCGTGATCGTGGTTGGGGGCCATCCAGGGAGCCCGTGGTCGGTGAACGTCCCAGGGGACGCGGTTGGTGACCGCGCTGGGAGCTCTCGTTGGTGACACGGCGCGGCTGTCGCTGACGCGAGCGCTGCCCCTGCGCGTCGGCGACGTCACACTGCTGCGCGATCCCGGGCGGCATCACATCCCGGCCGGGGTCACCGTGCCATCCCGGGGCTGCGGGCGGTGAGCGCCCCGACGGGGCGCGGTTGGTGACCGCGCCGCGAGCCGCGGTAGGTGACCATCCAGGGAGCCCATGGTCGGTGAACGTCCCAGGGGACGCGGTTGATGACCGCGCTAGGGGCCGCCGTTGGCGACCACCCCCGGGGCTGCGGGCGGTGAGCGCCCGACGCGACGCGGTTGGTGACCGCACTGCGAGCCGCCGTTGATGACCATCCAGGAAGCCCATGGTCGGTGAACGTCCCAGGGGACGCGGTTGGTGACCGCGCCAGGGGCTGCCGTTGGCGACCCCCCGGGGCTGCGGGCGGTGAGCGCCCGGCGGGACGCGGGTGGTGGGTGTGCGGGGGTGGTTGTGATGGCGGTGGGTCATGCTGCCTCTTCCTCTCGGTAGGCGTAGGGCTGGAGGGAGAGATCGGCGAGGATGCCGTCGCAGAAGTCGGTCAGGGGGCCGCGGCGGCATAGGTGCGCGAGTTGTCCCTCGTCGATGGCGGCGGGCAGGCGGCGGTCGCGGTCGAACGTGCCTGCGGACGGGAGTTCGAGGGCCTGGGCGACGACCTCGGGGGTCAGCCCGCCCGGTGCTGGGCCCTGGACGATGAGGCGCAGGTCGGAGGTATCGCGGCGCAGCGCGGTTGAGAGCCCGTCGGCGGCGATGGTCGCGCGCACCTCGGCGGGTACGAGGAGGAAGGTGACGTCGGCGGCGCGCAGGGCCGCGCGGCCGACCTCTCCTGGATAGCGCGGGACGTCCGCGATGACGAGGTCGAAGCCGCGGAGGGCGGCGTCGAACAGCGACAGGGCGGCCTCTTGGGGGACGGGAACGGGCTCGCCCCGCCGCCAGGACAGGACGGACAGGTCGCCGGACCGGGGCAGTGCCTCGCGCAGTGTCGCGGTGTTCAGCCGGCCCCGGCGTTCGGCGAGGTCGTGCCAGCGGACGCCTTCGTGCGACTCCAGGCCGAGCATGAGGTCGAGGCCGCCGCCGTACGGGTCGGCGTCCACGAGGAGCGTCCGCAGGCCCGTGCTCGCCGCGCACAGCCCGAGCGCCGCCGCGAGGACACTGGCCCCGGCGCCGCCGCGGGCGCCGACGACGCAGAGGGTCGCGGCCCATGTGCCGTCGGGTTCGCTGGCCGTCGCGAACGCGTCGACCAGCCAGCTCTCGTTGTCGGGCAACACGGCGACGTCTTGGGCGCCGACCTCCACCGCCATGCGGTACGTCTCGGATGTCGCCGCCGAGTTCGTGACCAGGACGACGCCAGGGCGGCGTTGCAGGGCGGCGGACGCGACCTCTTCGGCCAAGTCGGCGCCGACGAGGATGAGCGCCGGCCACGTCCAGGCAGCCCTGGCTTCATCTGGGCCATAGGCGACCTCGGCGTGGGCGTCGGCGGCGGCCGCGAGGCGCAGCAGCCCGTCCGCAATGGCCGGATCGCCTGTGACGATCAGTGCCGCGATGTTCATCGGATCCTCCACATCGTTCGGAGGAGTCCAGCTTGCGGTGCAGGCGACGGCGCCGGAAGACGTTCCGCGAACTGTGGATAACTTCGGTGCGCGGTGGTGGCACGCTCGCGGGTGAGCGCCCAAGGGAGTGATCATCAGCGACTGGGCTTCCCCGCGTGGCGGCGGGCGGTGGCTTGGTCTGCGCCACCGCCCGGCCGCTTCACGACTGGGCGACCCCCGCCGGGGGGGAGAGCGGGGGTCGCCGAACGGTCCGGCTCTGGGGGGGTAGAGCCGGCCCGTTTTCCCAAGAGAGTCTCGGGGTAGATCGAGCTATGCCGCTCGCAAGTCAGGTCTATAGGAGAGGCAAACTCGCTGTCTCCAGTCTAGGCAGATACAACATATGCTGCCCGATCGTCGAGAGTTCCGTCGAGCCGCAAACTCGCCCAGGCTGTACCGTTTTTTCTCACCTGGCCGGGACGGCCGCCCGCCGCCGGAGGTAGAGCGGCGCCCCCTGCGGCCCCG
>NZ_SMKU01000421.1 GCF_004349215.1 Actinomadura rubrisoli
GGCATGCCACCGTCCGACCACACCACCGCGCCGACCGTCGATCAGAGCGGCGACCAGGCCGACGCTGACCAGGCCGCGCGGATCAAGGCGGAAGTGGACAATGCCCCGCCATTCAGCGCGCGGCAGCGCGAATACCTACGGCGCATCTTCGCCACCGCCCGCGCCACCGCAGCGCGCGACGTCCAAGCCGCCGAACAGGCCGCCGAGGACGGGCCAAGGTGACCGGGGTCCCGCCCGCGATGCTGGCCGCCGCGCTCGGCTACGCCGCGCACGGGTGGCCGGTGTTTGTGCTGTCGCCGACGAAGGTGCCGGTCCGCAACTGCCCCGGTTGCAAGACCGCGCACACCACGGCCGAGACCATGGAGGCGTGCGCGTGCCTGACTTGTCACGGGTTCCACGCGGCCACGACCGACCCGGCGCGGCTTACCGCGATGTTCGAGCGGTATCCGGCCGGGTTGCTGGCCGTCCGGACCGGTGCCGCGTCGGGAACGGTGGTGATCGATGTGGACCCGCCTGTCGGCTCCCGGACGCTGGCCAAGCTCGATCGGGCCGAGGTGCTTCCCGGAACGGTCATGTCCATGACGGGCCGGTCCTGCGGTATCCAGCTCTACTACGCGCATCCGGGGGTGCGGATCACGTCCCGTCCGGGCGGGCTCGGTCCCGGCGTCGACGTCAAGGCCGATGACGCCTACGTGGTCGTACCGCCGTCGGTGCATCCCGGGACGGGCCGCGCGTACCACTGGTCTGGGGACGGCCGGTACGACTATCCGCTTACGCCCCTTCACCGCGTCCTGATCGAGCGTCTGAAGGCCACTCCACCGTCCCACCGCTCAGTAACCACCTCCCGAGCCTCACGGGCCGCTGAAGGCTCCTCAGGCGCGTTTTGGGCACAGTTCCGGCAGCCGTCCACCGGGACGCCCTACAACCGGCTCCACGGTCTCGTGGCGACCGTCCTGAAGGCCCGGGAAGGGGAGCGAAACGCCGTCCTGCACTGGGCCGCGTGCCGGATCTCCGACATGGCCGCCGCCCGGGAGATCGAGCCCGGCCCGGCCGCCCAGGCACTCGCCCGCGCCGCCCTGGACATCGGACTCGCTCCCGGCGAGATCCGCGCCACCATCAACTCCGGATGCCCGACCGCCGGGACGACCACGTGACCCCCGACGACGAACACGTCCACCGGCTCCTAGACGACGCCGGGGTCCCCCGTCCCCGAGACCTCCCCACCGCCCCGCCGCCCGCCGACGGCGACCAGGACGCGACCGAGCGCCGGACGTGGCAGCCGGTAGACCTGACCGACGTCCTAGCGGGCCGCTACGAACCCGCACAGCCCACGGTGGGACGCCGCGATGACGGGGTGGGGCTGTTCTACCCGGGCCGGATGCATTCGGTGGCCGCCGAGTCCGAAGCGGGCAAGACATGGCTCATGCTCGCCGCCGCCGCGACCGAGATGCAAGCCGGGCACGGCGTGGTGTATGTCGACTTCGAGGACGACGAAGGCGGAGTGGTCGGGCGGCTCTTGGCGCTGGCCGTCCGGCCCGAGGTGATCGCCTCCCGGTTCGGCTACGTCCGGCCCGAGGTGCCCATCACCCTGGGCGACAACCGGTCCGATCTCGCCCAAGCCCTCGGCGACCTACGCCCCACCCTCGCCGTGATCGACGGCGTCACCGAAGGCATGGTCATGCACGGCTTGAATCCGCTCGATAACTCCGACGCCGCCACCTTCGGCAGGCTCCTCACACGCCCGGTCGCCGATCACGGCGCCGCCGCCGTCGTCCTGGACCACGTCGTCAAGAACGGCGACTCGCGCGGCCGGTACGCCCTGGGCGCCGTCCACAAGCTCAACGGGCTCAACGGCGCCGCCTACACCCTGGACAACCGCAACCCGTTCGGGGTGGGTGTCACCGGGCAATCCGGGCTGTTCATCACCAAAGACCGCCCCGGGCAACTCCGACGCCACGCCGCTAACGCCGCCGGGGGTGCCAAGTGGTTCGCTGACCTGGTCGGGACCTCCCGCGACGCGACGTTCATCGAAGTCGCCATCACTGCGCCCGGCGATCCCGGCGACTTTCGCCCCACCGTGCTCATGAGGCGCGTATCGGACTTCCTGGCGACCGTGCCCGATGCGTCCGGCCGCGACATCGAACTCAGCATCAACGGACAGGCCACCAAGATCCGCCACGCCGTCGCGTGCCTGATCAAAGACGGCCACGTGAAGGTCGAACGCGGCCGCAACAACGCCCTGTTGCACACCCTCCTCAAGCCGTACGAGGACCCCGCCGACGCTTGGACCAAGTCCCTGTAACCCGTGCTCGTCCCGCTCGTCCCCGGCTCGTCCCGACGACCCCCTCGCCGGTTCGTCCCCGCCTATAAGGCGGACGAGCCGAACCCCCGGCGACGCCGCGACGCCGCCCCCGCGCTCGGTCGCTTCGCGTCGCGCGCGACGCCTACCCATGCCTACGCGAAAGGAGATCCAGCACCATGACCGCCCCCGACCCCGCCAACCCTCCAGAGACGCCCCCACGCAGGAAGGGCCGCCGATGCGGCTGGACCGGCAAGGACCGCTTCGACTTCGGCGCCACGCGGCTACGGGTCGCGTTGACCAAGCTCGCCCGCGACCCCGACCCGGACGCGCGTACGGCCGGTGCCGCCCTGTCGGACGAGGCCGCCGAGATGCTGCATGCCCTGGCCACCCGCGCCGACAACACCACCACCTCGGCGCGGCGCGCGCAGGCCAAGGCCGATCGGCTGGTCCGCAAGGTCGACCGGCTCTTGCAGGAACAGGGCCAACCCCAACCATCCCACCCCCGGAAGGGACCACGATGACCGACGTCCCCGAGATCTTCGCCCGCAGCTCCGGCACCCTCGCCGACATCATCAGCGCCGTCCGACGCGCGCTCGACACCGACCCGGACGCCTGCCGCAGCCAGGACGACCGCCTACGCGCCTGGTGTGCCGCTACCACCCAGTTCCTCGACGCCGAATACTGGGCGGCCGCCCTCGACGTGCACGCGGCCCACAAACGCGCCCAGACACTCGACGCCACCCACAAGCGCGCCGCGCTCCAGGCCCAGGAAGCCGGGACCGCGCACGCCGCCGCCCACCGTGACGCCACCGAACGCGCCGCCCACCTCGGCGTCACCCACCCCAAACCCCACCTCTGACAAGGAGACCAGCACCATGCCCGACATCCCCGGATGGGACGATCTCACCGCCGTCCTGAACGAGTCAGCCGCCGCCGAAGGCGAATGGATCCAAGCGCGCGCGCAGCTCGGCGCCCCCCTGCCCGACAACGCCGACCACATCATCCGCAGCCTTACTAACGCCCTGGCCACCGGCCGCCGAGAGATCAACATCGGATCCAGCGTCGCTGGCATCCTCGGCGACGACATGGTCCCGATGGAGGGCCGCACCCGCCGCGCAACCGAACGCATCGACGCCGCCGAGCACACGTTCCGCACCACGGTCACCGACGCCGATACCCGTCTCACCGTCGCCCGTGGTGTGCTGACCAGCGCGGCACTGCCGAAGCTCACCCCGGGCAACGAGGTCACAGCCCGCATGGACGCGCAGATGTTCATGAGCAACGGGGGCGACCCGTCCCGGATCCTTCCCATGCTGGCCGAACGACAGGACGACGTCGGCGCCCTGGTGACCTCCTCGTGGGGCCGCGACTACCTCACCGCCCATACCGGGGACCGGGACCTCACGGGCGCGGTGTTCACCCTGGTCACCGAAACCGCGTTGCAGGCCGCCGCCCAAGCGGTCGACCCCGGCCGCCGCGCCGCCGCCCTGGCCGTCGAGCACCTGAACAAGCTCGCCCAGTCACGCGACGCACTCAACGCCGCCGGACACGCCATCCTCCGCCAGCTCCGACACCACACCGCCGCTCTCAAGACGGGGCACAGACCAGCGGCATAACTGAACCGCGCACACCATGGTCCACCTCCAGGTGGCGCGGAGCCGCCCGGCCGGTAGTACCCGATACCGGCCGGGCGGCGGGCACGGGCCCCGGCTCCCCACCGGGGGCCCGTGCGGTCGCGCGGCCTCGCCTCACGGCCCCGTCCGAGGACCGGGCGTCAGCCGCGCGACACCGGAGGGCGCGGCGCCCTCTCTGCGCTACGGGACGCCGCGCCCACCGTCATCGGCCCGTCCGCCCCTCCGCCGCCGGGTCGTCGGACGGCGCGGAGAACGGCGCTCCCAGGGTCTCGGCGATCCGTGCGGCGACCCGTCGCGGCTCCCGGCCAAGCTGGCCGCCATCATCGGGCCCGCCAACCCACACGTAGTACTGCGCTTCCTCGTCCCACGTGACGACCCGCGCGGGTTCGGCCCGGTAGCTGACGCGCAGGTGCGACCGAGTAGCGGGCTCGTAATGGCCGCGCTTGCAGCTTGCGACGACCCCCGGGGCCCCGGCGCGCAACTCGACGTACACCGCGTTCACGGGCCCGTACAGCCGCGCCCCTAGATCGCGGGACTCATCGGACTCGCGTGGCTTATCGACCGACATCAGATCTCCTCGTCTCGTTGGGGATGTGATCGTCTAGGCGTCGCGGCCCCGGAACCCCGCGCTAGGACCCCCGGGGACACAGCGACGGTGGGGAGCGGCGCGGCCGGGTTCGGGGACGTCCCCCGGCCGCGCCGTCCCGGCTCTACTCGCGTTCGGACGGGTTAGGGCTGATCGGTGCGCCGAGCGCCCACGCGATCCGCTCGGCCGCCTGCTCGACATCCGCCGCGAGTCTCGCTCCGTCGTCCGGACCGGACGTCCACACGTAGGTTTCGGTGTCGTCGTCCCAGCGGATCCGCCGCGCCGGGCGGTCCCGGTAGCTGACGTGCAGCCGCAACCCGAACTCGCCGGACACATCGGAGGTGCGGGCGCACGTGGCGGCGATCTGCGGGGCCCGGCGCCGGATCGCGGCGTGCAGCGCGTCCAGCGGCCCGAACGGCTCGACCACCAGCCCGGTTGCCCCCGCCATCAGGCCCGCCCTAGTGAGGCCCGAAGACGGCCGATCAGACCACGTGCGGGCGCGTCCTGCTCGGCACTGGCCGCGCGCCGGGCGGCCGCCGCGAAGGCGAGCGGCGCCAACCGGGCGCCGATCTGCGCGACCGCTCCGGGAAGGTCGTGGCAGGGGGCGAGCGGGTTACCGGTGGAGTCGATGAACCACGGAACCCCGCCCACGCCCGCCTTGACCCGGACGCTCTCCCCGACCGCCGGGAGGCTGGGCGACAGCACATACAGCAGCTCAGGCGCCCGATCGTAGCGAGGACGCGCCGTCCACCCCTCCGTGGCCAGAGCACTCGCGAGCAGATCGAGATAGTCAGCGGCGATCACGAGTCGTCCCCGGTGGTCACGTCGCTGGGCGCCAGGTCCGCCGCGATGATCACGGCGGCGTCGATGACCTGATCGGCCTGTGCGATCGGCTCACCGAGCGAGTAGAACCACAGGCGCCCGCCGTCGTCCGGCCGGGGCGTGCAGGTGATCGACTGGACGCGTCCCGTAGCGTCGCCCCGCTGAACCACGAGCACAGCCCTGGCCCCCAAGGACGTCTCGAACCTGCGCATCTCCAGCGCGTTCCCCAACTCGAACAGCCGAGAGTAGGCGTGTGGATGCTCGGTACCGTCGAAGCGATCACTCATGTCCGCTCCCGCGTACGTGGTCCCGCAACCGCCCCGTCGAAGCGCGGTCAGCGTCAGAGACGATGCGCGAGACCCACGAAACACCGCGAGTCGGCATGTCCGTCATGTCCACCTCACCCGGATTCCCGATCTGCCTGCAACCTTTGCTGTTCCCAGGGTGAAGTCAGGGGATTATGATCGGTAGACGAAGCACAAGGCCGCCCAACCTGTCAACCCTGATCAGCATTCACGCTAAGGATGTGAACCTCTGATGGCGCCAAAGCGTGAGACGGCTCAAGAGATCTGGGGTAATGAGCTTGCTCATGCGCTCGAAGCGGCAGGGATGACGGGCAGGGAACTAGCGGAAATGCTCAACGTGGTCCCTTCGACCGTGAGCAATTGGATCAACGGGAAGAGAACACCCCATGTGGACGATATCGAGCGCATAGAGGACAAACTTGGCACTAACGGATATTTAAGGCGTGATCTCAAGTGGGTCCAGCGAGAGATCTCGCCCGAATGGTTCGAGTGGCGAGGCGTCGAAGAGGACTCAACCACACTATTGACGTACGAAACGCGAGTCGTTCCCGGGCTACTTCAAACCCCGGAGTACGCCCGGACGATCCTCCCGGCGGAGAAGGCGGAGGAACGACGAGACAGGCAAGGAATATTCGAGCACGACGTTACGCCGTTCTTTGAGGCTCTGATAGACGAGAGCATTCTGTATCGCAAGGTGGGCACCGCCGAGATCATGACCGAACAACTAGGTCGTTTGATCGCTAGCAGGGACCAAATCGTACGGGTGGTTCCGTTCTCTGCGGACATCAAAAGATTCACCTTGTCGTTTGTGTTGGCTACGCTCGACAGCGGAAAGCAAGTGGCCTACCTAGACAGTGCACTAAGGGGTCGTATTACCGAGCGTCCGTCAGACATAGCTGAGCTTTGGCGATTTTGGGGAGAGGCCGGAGCGGCGGCACTCTCACAAGAAGCCTCCATTGACCTGATACACAGGACGATCGAAGACAGGTGGTCTACAAAATGAAATGGCGGAAGTCCAGTCATAGCACTTCCAACGGGGAAAACTGCGTCGAACTGGCCCGTATCACAAACGGTGTGGCAACCAGGGACAGCACTGACCCGGACGGGCCAAAGCACGCGTTTAACGTCGCTGAGATGGCGGCGTTGTTTGAAGCCATCCGGCAAGGCGATTACGACCTGTAGAACCCCCCTGGCCCGTCCTCGTGGTCGCTGTGCGGGACTCCAAGGACCCTGACGGGCCCGTGCTGGGTTTCAGCCGTCCGGCGTTCACGGCGTTCGTCGGAGCGGTCCGCGCGGGCTCTCACGACCTGTAGGCCCTACGCACGCCGACGCCCCGCCGATCATCGCGACCGGTGGGGCGTCCTGCGTTCGACTCAGCTCGTGTAGTCGATCGGGAACGGGTTCACGGAGTCGTATCCGTCGCACCACGCCCGGAACTGCGCCCGCCCGACCGCCGTCCCGGCTTCCAGCGGGTACGGGCAGACACGCAGGCTGAACGGCTCCCCGTCCTCGGCCGCGTCCCGGCCGTGCGTGAACGGAGCGCCTAAGCAGGGTTGACAAC
>NZ_SMKU01000422.1 GCF_004349215.1 Actinomadura rubrisoli
GCGGCGAACGCGGCTTCGCGCTGCTGACCGAACGCTGGACCGCACTCAAACACACCACTCTCAGCCCCAGCAGAATCGGTGACCTCGTACGCGCCGCCCACGTCCTCACACTCTTCGAACACCGCCGGATCCGCTGAAAGTCACTGGCAAAACCTCTATGAACGCATTGTTGAAGAGGGTAAGGGGTTGTTCAACTGCTGATGAATGCACTTGCTGCGCGGTTCGAGCCACTTCGAGGCGCTGTCATCCGGGCCGTTGGTCGTGCGGCGGACATGGGCATCCTGGAGTTCGATCTAGAAGGAGCCGGTACGTCGGCTGAGCTGCATATCCAGTGCCCCTTTCGGGTGCTGCACGATGAGCAGCTGGTCCTGGGCTCAGATGACATGTCCTACCCGGGTAAGCGGCGGTCGGACTCTGACGCAGAGGAATCCTATAAGTCCATGTTCGACAGGAAGTGTGCCGCCCTCAATAAGATCATCGAAGAAGCCGAGCCGCGTGTCATGGATATCGACCTGAGGAGCGGCGGCGCCCTCGAACTGCGGCTGACCCTGTCGCTGCAAGTGCAGGTATTCCCTGATTGTTCAGGAAAAGTCGAAATGTGGCGCTTCTTTGTCCGCGGCGACGACGATCACACCGTCTACCCTCCCGATCTCTTCACGCCGTGAAGAGACAAGAGATACGAGTGAAGTTGAAGAGCGCATCACGCTATGGAAGGCGCGCGGGATTTCGGAGGCCATTGCCATGGCTGAAGCTGAGGCGTTCGAGTATAGCGGGTTCCTGGAGGGGGTCTCATACGTCGAGCTTGCTCAAGTGGCTGACTATCTTTCGAGTTTCTTTGATACTGGTTCTGAACGTCAGGTAGGCAACTGATCGGCAGTGTGACCGCGACCTACGGACGGGAGCTGCCCTGGCCGGACGTCAGTGCTTGCAGGTCCCGCACTGCCGGTCGATTCCGCCGCTCGATCGGGACGGCGCGCAACACGACCTTCCCCGTCTCGATGATCATGTGGCTCTGCTGGGCCGGGGGGAGTCCGGCGAGGATTTCGGTGGCCTGCCGGGCACCGGTATCGATCCCGCCGTTGACCACGGTGCACAGGGCCTCGTGAAGGCGGACGTTCGCGGCGTACTGGTAGCCACGCGTGTTAGCAAGGACGATTTCGCGCTTCTCATCGGCCTCCGCCTCGCGTCCGGCAGCCGCGTGAACCCAGCTCGCGGTGAAGTGCGCCACGTTCTCACTCCTATGGGTCGGCAGGATGCCGCCCCGCGCCGGCCCATCGATAGAGTCTGTGAAGGAGTCCAACGCCCTCCTGGCCTCGTCGTGCCTGCCTTGCAGCGTGAGCACTTTGGCTCGCGTTCCGGCGAGGTCTGCTTTCCGGCAGGACGGTGCGGATCCGGCGAGTTGTTCCGCAGCGTCGATCAGTTGCACGATGGTCGCCGGATCGCGTTGGCCGTACACCCCAAACTCGGCCTCTTCGCAGCGGGCCATCAGCCGTAGATCAAGATCACCGGTCATATCGGCGGTGGCCTTGGCCGTCCGCCACCAGTGGATGGCCGCGCTGTGGTCGCCAAGGCGGGTGAGCGCGTCGGCGTACAGCATGGAAAGCGCGGCCACGACCCGGCGCAACTCGGTCGCTTCATCCGGCTCATCCTGCTCTTCGGCCTCTAAGGAGACTCAAGGGCTGGGGTTACGGAGGTCGGGGGTCCAGGCCGGTTCTCGTGAGGAAGCCGGTGAGGAGTTCGGGCCGGTACTGCATACGTTTGAGGCGGGTCTTGACGAGCCGGGTGAGCTGGCCGATGGTGCGTTTGGTCAGGTTGATCAGGGACTTCTTCATGTGTGACCAGATGGCTTCGACGGGGTTGAGTTCCGGGGCGTGGGCGGGAAGCTGGAAGACTGTCAGCCAGTCCCGGGCTTGGACCAGGTGCCGCATCCTCTTGCTGAGGTGGGTGTTCAGGTTGTCCCAGACCAGGACGATCGGCCCGCCGAGTTGCTGGTGGGCGGCGTCGAGCAGGCGGATGTAGTCGGTCTCGTCGAAGCCCTTCTTGTCGTTCTTGCGGCCGTGGTAGGTGATCGTCCGGTAGATCAGCCGGGTGGTGTGGCCGGGCCGGGTGGCCAGGAGCCCGGCGATCGACACCCGGTGGGTGCCTTGTGAGGTGACCGTGACGATGGGGGTGTGTCCGCGTCGTCCCCATGTTCGTCCTCGGGGCGGCCTCAAGCCCTGGCCGGCTTCGTCTTCGAAGCAGAGCCAGGCCCCCAGGTCGCCCGCGGTCTTTTTATCAGCGGCCACTGTTCCTCCCGCCACGAGGCGATCTTGTCCTCGTCGCGTTCGGCGGCTTGTCTGGCTGGGACCTGCACGGTCCAGTCCATGCGGTGCAGCAGCAGGTGGACCCCGGCAGGGGTATAGGTGACCTTGAACCGGTCAGCGATCAGGTCGGCCACCCGGACCAGGGTCCACCGCTGATCTTCATCCCACCCATGCACCGCGGGCCCGGCCTCCAGCTCTGCCGCCAGCTGCCGCAACTGCGCGTCCGACAGCCTGCACCGTGAACCACCCGGGCCCTTGGACGCCAGCGCGTCCAGGCCGCCCCGGTCGAAGGCCCGGCGCCACCGGTTCGCCGACATCCTCGACACCCGGAACACCGCCGCGACCTCCGCGTCGCTCGCCCCGGCCGCAAACATCCCGGCCGCCTCGAACCGCACCCGCTCCCGTCGCGCCCGCTCCTGCGGACTCAACCCGCCGCTATCGGGATACCTCACCCACCAGGCATAACCCGAACAGACCCCAGTGAGAAGGGGCCGAGGAGACACAAAACGTAACCCCAGCCCTTGAGTCTCCTTAGCTGATGCTTGATCGCGAGAAGGTCGATCATCAGCCCATCGCGGGCCTGCGCGGGCGGACGGGTAAGGGTCGCGTACAGATGATCCGAGAGGGTCAGATGCCAGTCATCGAGACCGCGGGGTTCGCTGTTCAGTAGCAGGGCGAGCAGTTGACGGACCGGTTCCCCAGTGGAGCCGAGCGTCCCCGCGCCTATCCCCAGCGCGGCGAGCTGCAGCAGTGCGCGACGCTCCATGATGTCCCAAAGGTCGGGATTGATGCCAGGGATCACGATACCCGCAGCGGCGGCGCCCCGACCCTGGGAGGACCGTTGCGGCTTTGGGCGCCCTGTTCTGAGGGCTGCGAGCGATCCCCCCGCAGTGAGTATTTCGTCCAGGCGTTTCGCCATCTTCTTTGACGGCACGTGAAGCCCGCGCCGGACCTTCGATAGGTATCCGTCGTTGCAGGGGACGAGCTTGGCCAATTTCCGCTGGCTGATGCCGCGTTCGTCCATGAGTTCGTGGAGCTTGTCACCGAAGGTCATAACCTCACCCGTTTCGCCCCGGGTTGCGTGCTGCGTGGTCGCTGCGTGGAGGGGGCGCAGCTATGCAGTGTCTTCCACGGTAGCCGCGGAGGCGTTCGGATGGGGGCGAAAGCTGTCGCCAGACACAAAGGGCGGCCCCGGCCTGGCGGGCGAACGCCAGGGGGCCCGGGGCCTAACCAGACGGAAAGGACGTCCGGCTATGGGACAGGGTAACGAAACAGGCGAGACGGGCATGAGTGAACGTTTCGACGGCACCGAGCATCTGCACGCCTACCCGCTGCTTTACGCATTGGCGAACGCGCTGGCCGCGCGCGGCTTCACCACGTCTCTGGGAGCCAGGGCTGTGACCGTGACCCGGAAGGGCGACGCCTCGCTGCGGACCCAGACCATCACGTGTAAGCCACGGCCGATCGATGGTGACCGCCTCTGGTTCTTCGCTGCGCTCGGTGAGCCGATCGCGCAGGCCGACCAGATCATCGACGCCGCCGTGATCATCGCGGCCGACCTGGCATCCCGCGACGTGGCCATGGGGGACGAGCAGTGATCGCCACCGACTACCTCGATCTGCTCGCGCGGGTCCTGGCCACCGAGGGATGGACCGCGCGTGCTCGCTATGACCAGGCGCCTGAGCGGCTGCATGTGCTCTCGTCCAGCCTTCCGACGATCGGGGAGAGCATCCGCGCCAAGGCGGGCGTGGGCGGGGTGCCCTGGTTCATCGACTCCACCGGCGATCCGATCGCCCCCTGCCACGACCTTCCGCGCGCCGTCGCGGAGATCGGTGCGCGGCTGGCGCCGGACGCCATCGCGGCGGCCGTCCGGCGCGCGGCGGTCGCAGAGGAAGACGCGCCCTCACGTGGCCTGATCAGCCGTCTTCGGGCCTCACTGGGACGGATGTGATGGACGAGCCTGACCGGCTGACGAGCCTGACCGGCTGGAGATCGGGCCGTACGGTCCCCTGGACGCGCTGTACGCCGCGATCCGGCGCTGCTCCCCGTCGAGCAGGCGGCCGAGCGCATCGCCTGAGCACTGCCCAGGTGAGGGACTACTCTTAGCAGTGCGACGACGTGGACTTCGAGGGCATCGGCGAGCGCAACGATGACGGAGTGGCGGTCAAGCTTGCGGCGACCGAACTCCACTGACTTCAGCCACTCGACGCTGTACCCGACTGTCTCGGCGAGTTGGGCGCGGGACATGCCGCGGGCCTCACGGAACTTATGCCGCGCTGACCGATGGTGGTGTCGTCCATGGGTTTCCCCTGAGGTGGATCGGATGGTGCGACGGTGTTCACGCTACGGCTCGTACACGCCAGCGCGTGTACACCAAGTGCCCGCTTTCGGTGACCTGCGCGCAGCGGCCTAGCCGGTTCTGCGCGGTTGCGCGTCCTGAGACCGGGCACGGCGTCGACATGCGTGAGCGGTCGGCGTTGCATCTCAATCGCATGAAAGGTGCGTATATGAGTCGGTGTCGGAAAGCGGGAGGCGACTGGTTCGGTGTTCGCTGTGTTTTTCGGGATGCGAACAATGGAACCTATGAAGAACGCATTACGCTATGGCGGGCGAGTGAAGTTTCGGAAGCCGTGGCCATGGCTGAAAGCGAGGCGGTCGACTACGTAAAAGCCTTGGACGGCGTCTCCTATGTCAGGCTTGCTCAAGCCTTCTCGATCGACGGAGAGCCTGGCCATGGAGTTGAAGTATTTTCTCTTATTAGAGACAGCGATCTGGAAGCGAGCGACTATATCTCAAGATTCTTTGACACTGGATCTGAACGTCAGGAGGACATCTGAGGCGTCGCGGTACTGCCCTCGGCCGTGTGGGGCGGCCGGGCGGAGCGGTGAATTGACGCGTAACGGTGATCAAGGTGAGATTCGGGGCGGGTTGGATCTTGCTCTGTGTCCGAGACTTTGGAAACGGTCCCGAGCGAGCCGCGGGGTGATGTCGCTCGGCGTCCGTGGGGGCTGATCGTCGTGCTGGCGGTGTTGGGTGGTGCGGCGGTCGTGGGGGGAAGTGTCGCGGTCGGGGTGGAGGTGAATCGCGGGCCCACCGCCAAGCAGATCGACGCGGCCGGGCGGAAGGAGTTCGCCTTGCGCTGGCGCACGCTGGGTGCGGGGGAGGTCTTTCCGGCGCGGGTGGACGGCCCCGCTGGCATGTCGAAGACGCCCGCGTGGACCGCCACTCGCGTCGGGATCGCGCCGGCGGCGTCCTGTGCCGAGGGGTTCGATCGTCCGATCGCCGACGCTCTCGTCAAGCACGGCTGCCGGGCGGTGTTGCGCGCCACGTACGTCGACGGCACCGGAACGCTGGTGACCACGCTTGGTGTCGCGGTGATGCCCGACCCCGGGCAGGCGTCCGGCGCCGAGGCGGGCTTCCCCTCGTCGGTGGGTGACAACAAGCGGTACGGGGTGCGCGCGGTGACCTTTCCCGGCACGGTCGCCGGGAAATTCCGCGACCCCCTGAGGCAGGACTTCTACTTCGCCGCCAACGGCACCCCCTACCTGTTCTTCCGGTCGAGCGGCTGGATCGCCGATCGGGGCGCTCGCGTCGGCACGGTGCTCGCCGATACCTTCGCGTTCGCCAGGACCGCGTTGGATCAGGTGATCCTGCGCTTCGCCGAGACGACGGAGCCGTGCGAGAGGCGAGGAGTGCGATGCTGATGCGGCGCTGCCTGGTGGTCGCCGCCCTGCTTATGGGCCTGACGCCGCCGCTGACGGGCGAGTCGCGGGCCGACACCGCGTGGGCTCTGCGGATGGCGCGCGACTTCGTCCAGGCCCAGCGCGACACCCGCGGCAAGGACGTGAAGATCGCCTTGGTCGGCGACGGCGTGGCCTCCGGGGTGCGGCCGCTGCGTGGAGCGGTGAAGAAGGAGAAGGACTTCGTCCGGACGCCCCGGGCCAAGCGGAACATCGGCACGCTGATGGCCTCCCTGATCGTGGGCGGCGCCACGGAGGACGGTCTGCTGAAGCTTCGAGGTCTCCTCCCCTCGGCGACGATCCTGCCGGTACGGGTCTACGCGGCCCCCGACGAGCCGGGCGGCAAGGAATGGTGGAAGACCGTCAACTGGGGGAACAGCATCGGTGACGGTGTGCGTTACGCCGCCGATCAGGGCGCGGACGTCATCGCGGTCGAGCCCTTCGCCTTCGGCGGCGGCGGTTATCGGAACGGGGAGGGGGTGGACGGCACCCGGAGCGCGATCGCCTACGCCCGGAGCAAGAACGCCGTCGTGGTCGCTCCGAGCGGCGACCAGCGTCCCAACGACCCCTCTTATCCGGCGGCGGCACCCGGCGTGATCGGCGTCGGGGGCGTCACCGAGCAGGGGCGGCGTGCCAAGAAGTGGACGTCGAGCAGCAGCGCCGTGTTCGTCGCCGCTCCGAGTTTCGAAATGCCCGCCACCGGCTACGACAACAGGCTCTGGACGTTCAAGGGCGACCCGGTGGCCCTGGCGTTCGCGACCGCCGCCGTGGCCATGCTCAAGTCCAAGTACCGCAGGCTCACCCCGGCGCAGATCGGCGAGGCGCTGTCGGCGTCTGCGCGGCGTCCCGCGGGGAAGAGGCGCTACGACACCGAGCTGGGCTTCGGCTACGTCAACCCCGCCGGGGCGCTCGACAACGCGCACAGGATCGCGAACAGGCCCGGTCTCGCCATGACCGCGACGCCGTCCGTGCCGGACACGGCCGGTCTGGGCGGTGACCGTCCAGGCCCGATCAAGGCGGCTCCGTACGACCCTGTACGAAAATGCTGATAGCGCGCAATCGCTTGGCAATCGTTGAGTCTCGAAGTTCTTCCGGCAGCGGGCTGGGAATGAATCCTGTGTGGTTGAAGTACTCCTTTGTTCTGCCCCACTCGCTA
>NZ_SMKU01000423.1 GCF_004349215.1 Actinomadura rubrisoli
GAGGGACTCGGGGGCGCCGTGGATGCCGGTCAGGGGGCCTCGGGCGTACTTCGCCAGGGACTTGGACGAGACCAGCTTGCGCTGGATCTGCGGGGTGGGCATGGCCAGGCGGGCCGAGGCGTAGTTGAGGAACGGGACGAGCCTGTCGTCCTCGGGGCTGTAGGCGTAGGTGGCGCCGGTCTCCTTCTCGATGATGAGGACGCCGGGGCGTTCGAGGTTGCGGGCGCCGCCCTTGAACAGCAGGCCGGTGATGCCGAAGCCGGCGGCGACCAGGACAACCACCATGACGCCGCACAGGGCGCCGACGCCGGTGCGGCGGAGGGGGGACTCGGCGGCGCTGGGACGGCCCTGGAGGAGCGCCAGGGCGACGCGCTGGGTCATCAGGCGGTGCGCCTGGTAGAGGTCCTTGCGGGTCTGCATCAGCCGGCCAGGCCGCGGAGCCAGGAGTAGAGGTTCAGCAGGCCCATCGCCAGCGGGAACAGGCTGATGATCAGCATGAGGTCGGCGATGTCGCCGGCGCGTCCCCAGAACGGCGAGGGCTTCTGGACGGGGAGCCGGAGAGCCATGGCGATCATGATCGTGACGGTCAGGAGCGCGGGGACGGGGAGGATCAGGAGGGCGGCGGCCGGGGAGGCCGCGGTCGCCTCGTGCAGGGCCAGAAGGGCGAGGCCCGTCAGTCCTGAGCCGAGCATCCAGAGGCGCTGGGGACGGCCGTGGAAGACGCGTGCCCGCAAGAGGAGCACGAGGGAGAGGCAGAGGCTCATAAGGATGGGCAGCCAACCGTGGGAGGTCAGGAGCTGGAGTTGGGCCGCCAGCCCTACAAGGGCCACGGCGGCTACGAGGCCGGTGGCGAACCGGTCTGCTTCGCGGGTGCGGCGCAGGAGGGAGGGGCCGTCGAACGTCTGTGCGCTGCGGAGTTCTTCGGCGGTCTCCGGGACGGGTGGTAGCGGGAGCCGGGCGAGGCGGAACGCGAGGGACGGGATGAGCGCCGTCAGGGCGAGACAGAGGGACGAGGCGAACGCGGCCATGCCGGACGGGGATAGCTCGAAGCCTTCCACCAAGGCGGCGGAGACGAGGCCCAGGAGTGCGCTGAAGGCGACGCCAAGGAACGTTGGGAGACCTTCGAGGATGGCGAAGGCGGCCAGTACGGCGACCAGGGATACCGCTCCGAAGGCCGCCATGAGATGGGGGGCGCCCAGGTCGAGCAGGCCCACCGGACGAGCGGGAGCGAGGAGGCCGCCGAGGAACGCGTACGGAAGGGCGCTGTAGCCCAGGACTGCACCGGCCCCTGCGTCGCCCAAGGCGCGGGATAGGACGACACCGGCGGCCAGTAAGGCTGCCGCTATGGCGCTCGAGGCGATGGAGAGCAGGCCCCAGGGCGGGCCGGAGAGAGCGATGCCCAGCGCTCCGGTGAGGAGTACCGCGGCGCTCGCCAGGAGGCCGAACCGGCGGGTGGTCTCGGGGCGCCAGCGGTCGGCGTGTTCGTTGATGCCGGTCGCGACGACATCGGCGACGTCGTCGAAGGTGACCTCGGGCAGCTGGGCGAGTTCGGGACGGAAGTAGAGGATCTCGCCGTCGCGGATGCCGAGGGCGGACAGCGTGCGGGATTCGTCGAGGGGCGCCTCGTCCAGCCGCTGGAGGATCCAGCCGGAGTGGACGAGCCCGGCGTCGGCGAGATTATGGCCCGCGACCTGCAGCAACGTCGGGAGCATGTGGGAAAGCGGAATGTCGGCGGGAAGCGACAGATCCAGCCGCCGGTGCGGGGCGACAATGACCAGGCGGCACAGGTCGGCCCCCGTCGTCGTATTCACACGCCCTCCGATCGTGGTGATGACCGCACATTCACTATCAGCCGGGATCGTTTTCCGCTACCCGGGGAATGGCAATTGGGCTTCGCGCGGACGGCCCCGCCGTCACTATGATGACCCGGCATTGACTTCCGGTCATGGCCGGACGAAGGGACTCGGCGGTGGGGATCGTTCTCGTGCGTCGGCCGGAAAGGCGGCCGCCCCCGCGGCTGCCCGAGGGCGAGATCATGCTGGAGCCGCCGCCGGAAATTCCTGAAACGATCAGTCAGGGATTCATGAACGCCCTGATGTACGTGCCCATGGCGGCCAGCGGAGCCGCCATGGGGCTGATGTTCATGGGCGGCGCGGGCGGCGCTGGAGGCGGCAATCCGATCATGTGGGTGGCCAGCGGGCTGTTCGTGCTCTCGATGGTCGGCATGGGTTTCGGGCAGATGGGCCAGGGGGCGGGTGAGCGGAAGCAGCGGCTGAACGGCGCGCGGCGGGACTACTACCGGTATCTGGACCAGATACGGGCGCGCGTGCGGAAGGCGGCCAGGCAGCAGCGGGAGGCGCTCGAATGGAGCGGGCCGAGCCCCCGGACGCTGTGGTCCCTTGCCATGAGCCATCGCCTGTGGGAGCGCCGTCCGGCGGACGAGGACTTCGGGCAGGTGCGCATAGGGCGGGGCAGGCAGCGCCTGGCGCTGGAGCTCATCACTCCGGAGACCAAGCCCATCGAGGACCTGGAGCCGATGTGCGCGGGTGCGCTGCGGCGGTTCCTGCGGGCGCATTCGACCGTCCCGGACCTGCCGGTGGCCGTGTCGCTGCCCGCGTTCGCGCGGATCGTGGTGACGGGGGATCCGGTGGCGGCGCGGGCAATGGCGCGTGCCATGGTCGCCCAGTTGGTGACGTTCCATACGCCGGACGACGTGCGGCTCACCATCTGCGCCTCGCCAGAGCGGATGTTGCACTGGCAGTGGGCGAAGTGGCTGCCGCACTGCCTGCACCCCACTGAGCACGACGCGGCCGGGCCCGTCCGGTTGACCGGTCTCTCGCTGGCGGATCTGGAACCGCTGCTGGAGGACGACATCAAGGACCGCCCCCGCTTCTCCCCCGGCATCGATCCGCAGGACCTTCCATTCCATGTCGTGGTCATGGACGAAGGGACCGTGACGCAGGACTCGCAGATCGGCGCGGACGGCATCAAGGGCGTGTGCGTCATCGACCTGAGCGGTTCGGTCGCGCCCACGTCCGACGCGACGATGCTGCGCCTGCATGTGACCGGTGACGGGCTGGAGATGCTGGAACGCGACCATACGGGCAAGGACGTGTCGAGCCCCCTGGGTGAGGCGGACTGGTTCACGCCCGTCCAGGCGGAAGGGCTCGCGTTGAGGCTGGCGCCGTTGCGCGCGGGCGCGGCGGACGAGCCGGAGCAGAATGTGCTGGCGGGCAATCTCACGCTCACGTCGTTGCTCGGCCTCAGCGGGCCCTATGACATCGACCCGAGGTCCAGTTGGCAGCCCCGGGCGCCGCGCAACCGGCTGCGCGTGCCGATCGGGATCGATTCGGATGGCCGTTCGGTCGAGCTGGACATCAAGGAGTCCGCGCAGGGCGGGATGGGGCCGCATGGGCTGCTCATCGGCGCGACCGGGTCCGGCAAGTCGGAGCTGCTGCGCACGCTCGTGCTGGCCTTGGCGGTGACCCACTCGTCGGAGACGCTCAACTTCGTGCTGGTCGACTTCAAGGGCGGCGCCACCTTCCTTGGTCTTGAGCGTCTGGAGCACGTGTCGGCGGTCATCACGAACCTGGAGGAGGAGCTGCCTCTGGTCGACCGCATGTACGACGCGCTGCACGGCGAGATGATCCGGCGGCAGGAACTGCTGCGTTCGGCGGGGAACTACGCGTCCCTACGCGACTACGAACGTGCCCGTGAGCAAGGGGTGGCGCTCGCGCCGCTGCCGACGCTGTTCGTGGTCCTGGACGAGTTCTCCGAGCTGCTGTCGGTCAAGCCCGAGTTCGCCGAACTGTTCGTGATGATGGGACGGCTGGGACGTTCTCTGGGCGTGCATCTGCTGCTCGCTTCACAGCGCCTGGAGGAGGGCAAGCTGCGCGGGCTGGACTCTCATCTGTCGTACCGGATCGGCCTGCGCACGTTCTCGTCGATGGAGTCGCGGGTCGTCCTGGGCGTGCCGGACGCGTACGAGCTGCCGTCCCAACCGGGGAACGGCTATCTCAAGGTCGATGTGAGCGACATGGTCCGGTTCAAGGCCGCGTACGTCTCCGGACCGGTCGAGGAGGAGGTGCGGAGTCAGGCGCCGGGGAGCAGGCAGGCGGCGCCCCGGCAGATCCTGCCGTACAGCACCACCTTCATTCCCCGGCAGACATCGGCACAGCCGGAACCAGGAGAGTCTGCCTCGGGTCAGGAGTCCGGAGAGACGCTCTTCAAGGCCGTCGTCGATCAGCTGGCCGGGCACGGTCCGGCGGCGCACCGGATCTGGTTGCCGCCGCTTGACGTCCCTCCGGCGGTGAACCAGTTGCTTCCGGCGCTGACTCCGACCGCCGAGCACGGCCTGACGGCGGCGGGCTGGGAGGGCCGGGGCCGTCTCGCCGCGGTCGTCGGCATCATCGACCGGCCGTTCGAGCAGCGGCGCGATCCGTTCTGGGTCGATCTGTCGGCGGCGGCCGGGCACGTCGGGATAGCGGGGGCGTCGCAGACCGGCAAGTCGACGATGCTGCGCTCGCTCATCGCCTCCCTCGCGTTGCTGCACACGCCCGAGGAGGTGCAGTTCTACTGCTTGGATTTCGGTGGCGGGACCCTGAGTGGCCTGTCCGGCCTGCCGCATGTCGGCGGGGTGGCCAACCGCTTGAACGCCGACCGTGTGCGACGGACGGTGGGCGAGGTCTCCACCCTCCTCGAACGGCGCGAGCGTGAGTTCGCCGACCGCGGGATCGATTCCATCGCGACGTACCGGCGGCTGCGGGCGGCCGGTGAGTTCTCCGGGGACGGGTTCGGCGACGTCTTCGTGGTGGTGGACGGCTGGATGACGCTGCGGCAGGAGTACGAGCAGCTTGAGGAGGTCATCACGGACCTGGCCGCGCGGGGGCTCGGCTTCGGCGTCCATGTGGTGGCCACGGCCGGGAAGTGGTCGGAGTTCCGGATGGGCATCCGGGACGTGTTCGGGACGCGGCTGGAGCTGCGGCTCGGCGACTCCTACGAGTCGGAGATCGACCGGCGGCTGGCCGAGAACGTGCCGCAGGGCCGGCCCGGCCGCGGGCTCACCCGCGATGGCCTGCATTTCCTGGCCGCGCTGCCGAGGCTGGACGGGCGCGGCACGGCCGACGATCTCGGCGACGCCGTCACGGAGATGGTCGAGGCGGTCGCCGGGGCCTGGCAGGGGCCGCAGGCGCCCCCCGTCCGGCTCCTGCCCGACGTTCTGCCCGCCGCCGAGCTCGCGGCCCGCCCGGAGGTCGCCGACGCGCCCACGGCGAAATGGCGCGTGCCCATCGGGATCGACGAGGACACGCTCTCCCCCGTCCGGCTCGACTTCACCGCCGACCCGCATTTCGTGGTGGTCGGCGACACCGAGTGCGGCAAGTCGAACCTGCTGCGGCTGATCGCCGAGGGCATCGTCGCGGCCCACACCCCCGCCGAGGCCAAGCTGATCTTCATCGACTACCGGCGGACGCTGCTCGACACGGCCGACACCGAGCACCGTGTCGGGTACGCCGCGTCGGCGTCCGTCGCGGCCGAACTGGTGAGCGATCTGGTCGACGCCCTCAACGACCGGTTGCCTCCGGCCGACCTCTCGCCGGAGCAACTGCGCAACCGGTCGTGGTGGAAGGGCTCGGACGTCTTCCTCGTGGTGGACGACTACGACCTCGTCGCCACGGCCAACAACCCGCTCCTGCCGCTTCTGGACCTGCTCCCCCAGGCACGGGACATCGGCGTGCACCTCGTCTTGTCCCGGACCATGGGTGGCATGGGACGAGCCCTGTACGACCCGGTCATCCAGCAGTTGAAGGACATGGCCGTGCCCGCGCTCATCATGTCGGGCAGTAGAGAGGAGGGAGCGCTGTTCGGGGAGGTCCGCCCCATGCCGCTCCCGCCCGGGCGCGGAACCCTCAGCGACCGGCGCAACGGCGCCCGCCTTGTCCAGACGGCCGCGCTGAGCGATTAACCGGCGGGCCGGGGTGTCTGCCGGTCAGTTGCGGGCGCCGATGGTGCCGCCCTCGGTGCCGGACACGATGGGCTCGTCCTCGTCCACCTGGACGCGCAAATCGACCTTGCCGGGACGCCAGCCACGACGGCGGCCCAGAGGGACGACGATGCCGCACAGGGCCGCGACGGCGGCCAGCCCCACGGCGCCTGCCGCGATCCCGTTCGCCCGGTCGCGCGTTCGGCCGTCGGTGGGCGCGGGCGACGCCAGCTTGACCGGACGAAGCGGAGGCTGCGCCGCGACCGTTGCTCCCTCCCCTGGGACGACGGCGGTCACCGCCTGCACCGGGTTGACCATCCCGTGGCCTGTTCCGGCGCCGACGTTCCCGTCCGCCGTTCTGAGGATGCGCTGGAAGACCTGGTCCTGGCGGAGTTCGGGATGGCGCGCGCGTACGAGCGCCGCCACACCCGATACGTAGGCGGCCGCGTAGCTGGTCCCCTGCGCCTGGAGGTTGTAGCCGCCCTTGGGCCAGGGGACGGCGATGTCCTTGCCGGGCGCCCCGACGTCCACGCGGGACTGGAGGCCGGAGGTCTCCGCTCGTCCACCATCGGCGCCGAGCGATGCCACGGAGATGACGCCCGGGTAGCTCGCCGGGTAGGCGGGGCCTTCGGCGCCGTCCTGCTTCGTCGCGTTGCCGGCCGCCGCCACGATGAGCGCGTTCTGTGCCTGCGCGTAGCGGACGGCCTGTTCGAGCGCTGGCGAGTCCCGGGCCGCAATCGACACGTTGATGACGCGGGCGCCGGCGCCGGCCGCCTGGCGGATCGCTGTGGGGAGCCGGTCGCCGCCCTCTTCGTCATGGTCGGCGTTCTGCTGCTTGATGACGATGAGACGGGACGCGGGCGCGACACCGGTCAAAGGGATCCCTCGGTCTCCGAGGTCATGTCCCGCGATCAGCGCCGCGACGCCGGTCCCGTGCCCGGCGCAGTCCCGTTTTCCCGTGCCGGTGAGGTCGGTGTAGGCCGCGACACGGCCCGCGAGCATCGGATGGCCTGCGTCCACACCGCTGTCGATGACGGCGACCCGCACGCCCTCGCCTCTGGTGAGCGACCACGTCCGCTGGAACGCGAGCCGCTTTTGCGCCCACGGCCCCGGTATCGACCCGTGGTACCCGCGCGGCAGGTCGCATGACGTGGGCTGGACGGGGGGCTGC
>NZ_SMKU01000424.1 GCF_004349215.1 Actinomadura rubrisoli
GGGGGGACGACCCCCCACACCCCCCGGGAAGAGCGACCGGCCCGGCTCCCTCCACTCCGCCGGCGCTCCGCTCCGGGAACCGGGCCGGTCCGGTGACGCAGGCCCGGGAACCGATCGCGATCGTCGGCGCCGGGGCGGTGTTCCCGGGCGCGGGTTCGGCGGCGGAGCTGTGGCGCAACGTGCTGGCGGGGTTCGACGCGATCACCGACGTGCCGCCGGGACGGTGGGATCCCGCGCTGTACTACGACCCCGACGCCTACGGGCGGGCGCCGGAGAGCGACCGGTTCTACTGCCGGCGCGGCGGGTTCGTGGACGCGCTGGCGACGTTCGACCCCGCGAAGTTCGGGATCATGCCGGCGTCGGTGCGGGGCATGGAGCCCGACCAGCTGCTGGCGCTGCGCACCGCGGGCGAGGCGATCGCGGACGCGGGCGGCGACGAGCGGCTGCCCGACCGGGCGAGGATCGGGGTGGTGATCGGGCGCGGCGGCTACATCACGCCGGGCGCGGCGCGGTTCGACCAGCGGGTCAGGACGTCCCATCAGCTCGCGGGGGTGCTCGCCGAGCTGGTGCCCGAGCTGGAGCGGGACCGGGTGGAGGCGATCCGCCGCGCGTTCTGCGAGCGCCTCGGCCCGGACGGCCCGGACGCCTCGATCGGGCTGGTCCCGAGCTTCGCCGCGTCCCGGATCGCGAACCGCTTCGACCTGCGCGGCCCCGCGTACACGCTGGACGCGGCGTGCGCGTCGTCGCTGCTGGCGGTGGAGCACGCGGTGCGGGCGCTGCGCGGCGGCGAGGCGGACGCGATGCTGGCCGGGGCCGTCCACCACACGCATCACGCGACGCTGTGGAGCGCGTTCACCCAGCTGCGGGCGCTGAGCCCGAGCGAGACGATCCGCCCGTTCGACCGGGCGGCGGACGGGACGCTGCTGGCGGAGGGGACGGGCGTCGTCCTGCTGAAGCGGCTGTCGGACGCCGAGCGCGCGGGCGACCGGATCCACGCGGTGATCGTCGGCGTGGGGTCCTCCAGCGACGGGCGCGCGGCGAGCATCATGAGCCCCCTGGTGGACGGGCAGGTCCTCGCGCTGGAGCGGGCCTGGCGGGACGCGGGCCTCGACCCGGCGGCGCCCGGCGCGCTGGGCCTGGTGGAGGCACACGGCACGGCGACCCCGGCGGGCGACGAGGTGGAGCTGGCGACGCTGCGGCGGGTCTTCGGCGCGGACGGCCCGCCGGTCGGGCTCGGGACGGTCAAGTCGATGATCGGGCACGCGATGCCCGCGGCGGGGATGGCGGGGCTGGTCAAGGCCGCGTTCGCGCTGCGCGACGGCGTCCTGCCGCCGACCCTGCACGTGGACGACCCGCATCCGGCGCTGGACGGGGGGCGGCTGCGGCCCGTCCGGGAGGCGGCCGAGTGGGAGCGCCCCCGCGGCGCGCCCCGGCGGGCGGTCGTGAACGCCTTCGGGTTCGGCGGCGCCAACGCGCACGTGGTGCTGGAGGAGCCGCCGTCCACGGGCGTGCGGCGGGCGAGGCGCCTGCGGACGCCCGACACGCCAGGGGCCGGGGAAGGCGTGCTCAGGCTGGCCGCTCGCACCGCCCGGGAGCTGGCCGACGCCCTGGCCGTCCCGGACGAGAAGCTGCTGGCGCAGGTCTCGGCGGACGCGCCGGACCTTCCGTGCCGCCTGGCGATCGTCGGGCCGACGCCGCGCAGGCTGGACCTGGCGCGGGCGGTGGTGCAGCGCGGCACCGCCTGGCGGGGGCGCAGCGACGTGTGGTTCGCGCCGCGCCCGCTGTTGGCCGGGGGCGGGCGGCTGGCGTTCCTGTTCCCGGGGTTCGAGCCCGCCTTCGACCCGCGCGTTGACGATGTCGCCGAGCACTTCGGCCTGCCGGCGTTCGCGCCGGCGGGGCGCGCCGACCTGCTCGGCCACGCCGCCGACGTGATCGGCGTCGGGCGGCTGCTGGCGGCGGCGCTCGCCGAGCTGGGCGTGGAGCCGGACGTGGCGGCCGGGCACAGCCTGGGCGAGTGGACCGCGATGATCGTCACGGGCCTGTACGACCCGGACGCGGCCGAGGCGTTCATGCGGGCCCTGGACATCGACGCCCTGGACGTCCCGGACGTGGTGTACGCGGCGCTGGGCTGCGGCGCCGACCGGGCGCAGGAGGCCGCCGGGGGGCGGCCCGGCGTGGTCGTCAGCCACGACAACTGCCCGCACCAGTCGGTGGTCTGCGGCCCGGCGGACGACGTCCGCGAGATCGTCGGGCGGCTCGCGTCCGAGGGCGTCCTGGGGCGGGAGCTGCCGTTCCGGTCGGGCTTCCACACGCCGATGGCGGAGGCGTACCTGGAGCACGCGCGGCGCTCGTTCGAGGTGCTGGAGATCCGCGAGCCCCGCGTCCCGCTGTGGTCGGCGACCACGGTCGCGCCGTTCCCCCGGGCGCCCGAGGAGGTCCGCGACCTGGTCGTCCGGCACCTGCTGGAGCCCGTGCGGTTCAGCGAGCTGATCGAGGAGCTGTACGGGACGGCGCACGTGCGGGCGTTCGTGCAGGTCGGGCCGGGCAGCCTCACGGGGTTCGTCGGCGACCGGCTCGGCGGCCGCGAGCACCTGGCGATGGCGGTCAACGTGCCCAAGCGGGACGGGATGGCGCAGCTGCGCCGCGTCGTCGCGGCGCTGTGGGCCGAGGGGTACGGGGCGTCCCCGCCCGCGCCGGAGCCCGCCGGGGGCATGCTCCTCGACCTCGGGACGCCGCTGGTCAGGCTGGACGGGGCCGTCCCGCCCATCCGCCTCGCGCCGCGGCCCGGCGTCCCGTCCCTGCCGGCGGACGATCCGGTGCTGGCGGAGCTGGAGGCGCTGCTCAACGACGCCGCGACCGGCGCGCAGACCGTCCTGGAGGCGCTCGGGAGCGGAGGTGCCCCGCCCGCCGCGGAGCCGGCCGGCGGGGTGCCGCCGGTCGCGGCGGAGCTGGTGATCTCGCGCGTGTTCTCGCTGGAGGCGATGCCGTACCTGCGGGACCACTGCGTCATCCCGCAGCCCGCCGGATGGCCGGACATGTCGGACAGGTTTCCGGTCGTCCCGCTCGCCACGCTCCTGGAGGTGATGGCCGGGACCGCCCGCGAGCTGCTGCCCGACATGGTCGTGACCGGCTTCGAGAACGTCCGCGCCGTCCGCTGGCTGGTGGCGGCCCCGCCCGCCACCGCCGACATCCGGGCCGGCCTGGTCGAGGGGGACGGCGGGCCGCGCAAGGTCAAGGTCGTCATCCCGGGCCACGCGGACGGGACGGTCCTGCTGGGCACGGGCTATCCGGTGCCGCCCTCGCCGGACCGCACGCCGCTGACCGGCGAGGGGCCGCCCGTGGTCACCGCCGACCGGCTGTACGACGAACGCTGGATGTTCCACGGGCCGCTGTTCCAGGGGATCGCCGAGATAACCGCGCTCGCCGAGGACGGTGTGCGCGCCGTCCTGACGTCCCTGCCCACGCCCGGCGCGCTCTTGGACAGCGCCGCGCAGCTGTGCGGCCACTGGATCCAGGTGTACGGGGAGGACAACCAGACCGTCTTCCCGGTCGGCATTGAGCGGCTCTCCCTGTACGGGCCCTTGCCGCCGACAGGGGAACGACTGGACACCACCATCTGGAACCAGACACTGACCGGCACCACCATGCGCTGCTCTGCGGAGATACTCCGCGCCGACGGAACCGTATGGGGACGCGTGGACGGCTGGACGACGCACCGCTTCTACACCGACGAAGCCATCTGGCGGATGAAGTTCACTCCCGAGCTGTCCGGGACGGGCGAGCCCCAAGAAGGCGGCTGGTGCCTGGCCCGCAGGCGATGGGACGGCACCGCAACACGTGACCTGATGATGCGGCAGTACATGTGCGCCGTAGAGCGCGCCGAGTACGAGGCGCTCCCGTCGTTCGCGCAGGGTCCGTGGCTGCTCGGCCGGATCGCCGCCAAGGACGCCGTCCGGGACCACCTATGGCGCAACGGGCACGGACCCCTGTTCCCCGCTGAACTGACCATCCGAGACGGCCCGGCGGGGCGTCCCATCGTGACCGGCCCGTTCGACGAGCCGCTGGCGGTGTCGATCGGCTGCGACGCCGAGCTGGGCGTGGCGCTGGTCCGTCCGGCGGGCGAACCGGCGGGCATCGGCCTCGCCGTCCTGGGCGAGGCGGCCGACGCGCGGGTCCGCGCGGCCAAGCACGCGGTCTTGCAGGCCATGCCCGCCGGGCTGGACCGTGCCGAACTGGTCGTGACCGCCGACGAGCCCGAGCGGCTCCTGATCGCGGCCAACGGGACGGTCACCACCGTGCGGACGCGCGAGGTGGAGGGACACGCCGTGGCCTGGACGGCCGCGTCAGGCGGCACCGACATGGAGGAGAGCAGAGCATGAGCGACGTCATGGCCGAGGTCGTCCGGTTGCTGACCGAGGTGGTCGGCGACGACCTCCTGCTGGAGGGGGAGGTCGGACCCGAGACGACCTTCGGCGACGGGCTGGCGCTGGAGAGCATCGAGTTCGTGGCCCTGGTGGACAGGCTCCGGGAGCGCTACGGCGGGGTGGACTTCCCCTCGTTCGTCGCCGCCCTGGACGTCGACCGGATCGTGAACCTGACGGTCGGGGACATCGTGGACCACATCGAGGCGGAGCTCCGGGAGGACGTCCATGCCTGACGTGACCGCGCGCGGCGTCCGCTTCCACGTCCAGACGGTGGACCCGGGACCCGGCGGCCTGGACCCGGACGTCCCCGATCCGCCCGTCGTCGTGTTCGTCCACGGGCTCGTCATGGACAACCTGTCGAGCTTCTACTACACGATCGCCGGTCCCGTGGCAGCGGCCGGGGCGCGGTCCGTCCTGTACGACAGGCGCGGGCACGGCCTTTCCGAACGGACGCCGACCGGCTACGGAACCACCGAGTCGGTCGACGACCTCTTCGCGGTGCTGGACGCGCTCGGCCACCGGCGGCCGGTGTACCTCGTCGCGAGCAGCTGGGGAGGCGTCGTCGCGCTGAACGCGGCACTGACCCGCCCCTCGCGGGTCGCGGGACTCGTGCTGATCGAGGCCCACGGCGCGTCCGAGCGGCCCGATGAATGGACAGAGGGCGTCCTCAACGCGCTGGGAAGGTCGGCGCTGTGCTTGGAGTACGAGCGCTCGGCCGAGCAGTTCCGCGCCATCGGATGGCGGCGCGTCGGCAAGCTCACCGCGGGCGCCGACGCCCTGGTCAACGGCACCAGCCTCCTGGACGACGTCGCCGCCGCCGAACCCCTCGGCCCCGCCGCCCTCGCCGCCCTGGCGTGCCCGGTCCTCGCCGTGTACGGGCAGCACTCGGACGTGCTGGAGGCCGGGCGGCTGGTGCTGCGCTCCGCCCCCGGCTGCACCCTGCACGTCATGTCCGGCCACGCCCACATGGTGCTGCGGGAGGGGACGGCCGAGGTCCTGGAGGTCCTGCTGCGGTGGCTGGCCCGCCACGCCGGCACCCGGGCGCCCGTCGCGGGAGGTGCGCGATGAACGCGCGCCGCGTCCACGTCCCGTCCCTGCTCGGCAGCCCGGGGATCCGCCCCGCGCAGACGCCGAGGCGGCGGTTCCTGTTCGCCGTCCCCCCGCTCACCGGCCACGTCAACCCGACCGTCGCGCTCGGCGACGAGCTGGCCCGCCGCGGCCACAAGGTCGCCTGGACCGGCCACCGCGCCACCCTCGAACCCCTCCTGCGGCCCGGCTCCCGCATCCTGTCCGCCGTCGACCGGGACTTCGCCGCGCGGCTGCCCGGGATGTGGGACACCTGGCTGCGGCTGCGCGGCGTCGCCGCCTTCCGCCACCAGTGGGAGGAGTTCGCCGTCCCGCTCGGGCACGCCATGGTGCCGGGCGTGGAGAAGGCCGTCGATCGGTTCCGTCCCGACGTGGTCGTCTCCGACGAGATCGTCCTCGCCGCGCCCGTCGCGGCCCGGCGCCGCGGGATCCCGTGGGCCACGTCGCTGGTGACGCCCACCGAGCTCACCCGCCCTCTCGCCCACCTGCCGAAGGTCGAGGAGTGGGTGCGCGGGCTGATCGACGGCTTCCAGCTCGCCCACGGCATCGACGACCTGCTGGACCTGCGCTTCTCCGACCACCTCGTCCTGGTCTTCTCCAGCGAGGCGCTGATGGGCGACCTCTCGTGCTTCCCCGACCACTTCGCGTTCGTCGGCCCCGCCCTGGGCCGTCCCGGCGGCAGCACCTTCCCGTGGGAGTGGCTGGACGGCCGCCCCGCCGTCCTGGTCTCCCTGGGCACGCTCCACGCCCGGTCCGGCGCGCGGTTCTTCGCGACCGCCGCCGAGGCCGTCCGCGACCTGGACGTCCAGGCGGTCATCGCCGCGCCGTCCGGCACCGTCGCCGACCCGCCGCCGAACGTCCTGGTCCGCGAGCACGTCCCGCAGCTGAAGCTGCTCGAACGGCTGTCCGCCGTCGTCTGCCACGGCGGCCACAACACCGTCTGCGAGTCCCTGTCCAAGGGCCTGCCCCTGGTCATCGCCCCGATCCGCGACGACCAGCCGGCGGTCGCCCGCCAGGTGGAGGCGGCGGGCGCCGGGGTCACCGTCCGGTACGCGCGCGTCCGCCCGGACGAGCTGCGCGCCGCGCTCGCCACCGTCCTCGCCGACGGCCCCCACCGCGCCGCCGCCGAACGCGTCCGCGACTCCTTCGCCGCGTCCGGCGGTGCCGCCGAGGCCGCCGACCGTCTGGAGAAGCTGGCGTGACCCGGCCGCGAGCCGCCCAGGGAGGCGGCGTGACCGGCCCGGCGACGTCCCCGGAGATCCGGGTCACGGCCTACGTCTTCGAGCGGGTCTTCGGCTCCGCGCCGGCCACCGTCCTGCGCGCCCCGGCCGCCCTCGCCCTCCTGGACGGCCTGTCCGTGGCCCTGCCCTGGGGGGCGGTGGTCGCGGCCGGCCGCACCGGCGACGGTTCGACGGCCCTCTACTCGATGAACCACCACACCGACCGCGTCACCACCCCGTCCGACGCCCCGCACTGGGGGAGGGAGCCGATCGCCGCCCTCAGGGCCCACTCCGACCCCGTCCCCGGCGTCCGCCTCCTGGTCAACCGCGAACTACCGGCCGAGACGGGCCTGCTCACCGGCGCCGAGACCTACCACGCCACCGCCCTGGCCCTGCGGCGCCTCCACGGCCCGCCCGCGAC
>NZ_SMKU01000425.1 GCF_004349215.1 Actinomadura rubrisoli
GCGGGCAGGTGGGTGGCGGGCGCCGAGCGCGTGCCGCGCACGCGTGGTGCCGCGGCCCGCCGATTTCCCGCGAACCGTTTCCGGCTTCGCGCGCGCGTTGGGCTGACGTTGCGCGGCCGGGATGGTCAGCGGACGGTGCGCGCGTGGTCAGCGCGTCCGCCGAGGCTCGTCGGCATGTACACCTCAGCCCGCAAGTGGGGGACGTTCGCGATCTGCGGACTGCTCGCGATCGTCCCGAACATCGACCTGACGGCCCTCAACCAGGCCGTCCCGCATCTGAGCGCCGACCTGGACCCCTCGGCAACCCAGATCCTGTGGATCGCCGACGCCTACGGGTTCGCCCTGGCCGGACTGCTGATCACCATGGGCGGCATCGGCGACCGCATCGGGCACAAGCGGCTCCTGCTGATGGGCACCGCGCTGTTCGCGGCCGCGTCCGCCGTGACGGCCTATGCGCCGAGCGCCGGGCTGCTGATCGCGGCCCGGGCGCTGCTGGGCGTGGCGGGCGCGACGCTGATGCCGTCCGGCCTCAGCCTGATCCGCCGGGTCTTCACCGACCCCAAGGAGCGGACGATGGCGGTCGGGCTCTTCGCCGGCATCGGGGGCCTGGCGGTCGGGCTCGGGCCCGTGGTCGGCGGCGCGCTGCTGGACCACTTCTGGTGGGGCTCCGTCTTCATGATCAACGTGCCGATCATGCTCGTGGCGCTGGTGGCGGGCGCGTTCGTCCTGCCCGGGGCGCGCGGCACCGTCGGCGGGCGGATGGACCTGCTCGGCGTGCCGCTGTCGATCGCGGGCGTGCTCGGCCTGGTCTACGCGGTCAAGGAGGCGGCGGCCCATGGCCCGGACGAGCCGCGCGTGGCCGTCTCCGCGCTCCTCGGCGCCGCCGCCCTCGCGGGCTTCCTCGTCCGGCAGGCGCGGGCGGCCGACCCGCTGATCGACCTCCGGCTGTTCCGCAACGCCGCGTTCAGCGGCTCGGTCGGCACCAACATGTTCGCGATGTTCGCGCTGGTCGCCCAGTCTCTGATCTTCTCGCTGTTCTTCCAGCTCGCGCTCGGCTGGTCGCCGCTGCGGGCGGGCCTCGCCGGGCTGCCGGGCGCCCTCGGCGCGATGGTGGGCGGCGCGGCCCTCGCCCCGCCGCTCATCTCCGCGCTCGGCCGGGCCCGCGTCGTCGCGCTCGGCCTGGCGGTCTCCGCCGCCGCGTTCTCCCTGTTCCTCACCATCGGCCTGGACACCCCCTACCTGGCGATGCTCCCGGTGCTGCTGCTGTCCGGCACGGGGATGGGGATGGCGCTGACGGTCACCTCCGACACCGTCCTCGCGTCCGTCCCGAAGGACCGCTCCGGTGCCGCGTCGGCGATCTCCGAGACCGCGACCGAGCTCGGCGGCGCGCTCGGGATGGCGGTGCTGGGCAGCGTGCTGAACGCCGTCTACCGGAACACCCTGGACATGCCCGCGAACGTCCCGGCGCCCGCCGCGTCCGCGGCCCGCGACTCCCTCACCGGTGCCGTGCGGGCCGCCGCCGGCCTGCCGGACCGGCTCGCGGCGCAGGTCACCGGCGCGGCGCGCGAGGCGTTCGTGGACGGCATGCACGCCGCCCTCCTGTGCAGCGCCGGCCTGGCCGCCCTGGTCGCGGTCTTCGCGCTGGCCACCCTCCGCAACGTCCCCAAGGTCATCGAGGACGCCGAGTCCGCCGGCCCCGGGGTGGCCGCCTCCTCCTTGGAAAAGTGATATCACTTTGCTATTCTGGTGATAACGGAGGAGGAACGCATGGTGGACGCAACGGTGCAGGTGGAGATGCCGAGGCCGCAGATCTCCGAGCGGGAGGCGCGGGACGTCGGCGGGTGGCCGATGCTCGGGCTGGCGGTGGCGCTGATCCTGCTGGCGGCCGCGGCCGTGGTGCTCGGAGTGGCCGCGGGCGGCGGGGCGGCGGTCGCGGCGGGGATCGTCGTCGCGGTCGTGCTGGGGCTGGCCGGGCTGGTGGTGGCCGCCGGGCTGACGCCGGTGGCGCCGAACGAGGCACGGGTGCTCCAGGTGCTCGGACGGTACGCCGGGACGGTCCGCACGGACGGGCTGCGCTGGGTGAACCCGATCACCGAGCGGCGGCGGGTGTCGACGCGGATCCGCAATCACGAGACCGGGCACGCCAAGGTCAACGACCTGGACGGCAACCCGATCGAGATCTCGGCCGTGGTGGTGTGGCAGGTGCGCGACACCGCGCGGGCGGTGTTCGAGGTCGACGACTTCGTGGAGTTCGTGGCGTTCCAGACCGAGGCGGCCGTCCGGCACATCGCGGGCAGCTTCCCCTACGACGCCGCCGACCGGACCTCGCTGCGCGACAACGCCGACGAGATCACCGCGCAGCTGTCGGAGGAGCTGTCGCTGCGGGTGGCGTCGGCGGGCGTGAAGATCATCGAGTCGCGGATCACCCGGCTGGCGTACGCGCCGGAGATCGCGCAGGCGATGCTGCGCCGCCAGCAGGCGGGCGCGGTGGTGGCGGCGCGGCAGCGGATCGTGGAGGGGGCGGTCGGGATGGTGCACCTGGCCCTGGAGCGGCTGGACGAGGAGAACGTGGTGGAGCTGGACGAGGAGCGCAAGGCCGCGATGGTCAGCAACCTCCTGGTGGTGCTGTGCGCCGACCGGGACGCGCAGCCGGTGGTGAACACCGGCACTCTCTACCAGTGACCCCGTGGCCTCCGAGCGCAAGAAGATCCTGCTGCGTCTCGACCCGGCCGTGCACGACGCGCTGGCCCGGTGGGCGGGGGACGAGCTGCGCAGCACCAACGCCCAGATCGAGTTCCTGCTGCGGCAGGCCCTCGGCGAGGCCGGGCGGATGCCGGGCTCGGCGAGGAGGATGAGAAGGCCGGGGCGTCCCTCCAAGGCGGAGCCCGACGGGAACGAGGACGACGGGAGCGGGGATTAGGCATGGTCGAGGTTCCGGATTCGCTGCCGGCGCGGATGTTCCTGCTGGCCTACGACGCGCGGAAGCAGAAGATGGCCAAGGGCGGGTCGCAGCTCGGGTACGTCCTGCGGGCGGCCGCCCTGACCGAGCTCTACCTGGACGGGCGGCTGGGCGAGGAGCGCCGCCGTCCCGTCCCGGGCACGCCCGGGGACGACCCGTACGGGTTGCTGGCGCAGATCGCGGCGTCGCGGCCCCGCTCCTGGCAGCACTGGATCCGCAAGGACAGCCGGGCCATGGTGGCCACGATCCGGGACGAGCTGGTGCGGGGCGGGTGGATCCGGGTGCGCAGGCGCCGGGCGTGGGGGCTGTTCCCGTGCCACCAGGTCACCGTCCGGGACCCGCGGGTGGTGAAGGAGCTGTGGGGCGGGGCGTCGGCGGCGCTGCGGGGCCGTCCCGTCGCGCACGTGAACAGCTACGACGCGGCGGCGGTCGCGCTGGCGGCGGCCGGGGAGCTGAAGACGGTCCTGCCGGGCGCGGACCGGCGGCGGCACAAGCGGCGCATCGAGGAGCTGACGGCCCGCTCCGGCCCCGCGGCCCCCGCGGTCCGCAAGGTCATCCGCGCCCAGAACGCCGCCGCCGCCGGCTGACGCCAATGGCTCTGCAATATCTAACTCCTACAAGGTCCCGGGGTTTGAACTTGTATCGGGGCGGCACCGCGACGGCGGGCGTGCGCACCATAACCTGCTCCTTACATGGATCCTGAACGTCTGATCTACCCCTTGATGAAGCATGTCGTACTCGGCCCGGCGATGCGCGTGGCGTTCCTGCCCCGGGTGAGCGGGCTCCGGCACGTCCCGCCGACGGGGCCGGTGATCCTCGCCGCCAACCACCTGGCGTTCCTGGACTCGTTCGTCGTGCCGCTGATGGTGCCGAGGCGGGTGCACTTCCTCGGCAAGAACGAGTACTTCACCGGGGAGGGGGTGCGGGGCCGCGCGACGGCCACGTTCTTCCGCAGCGTCGGCGCCATCGCGGTCGACCGGTCGGGCGGGCGCGCCGCGCTGGACGCGCTCGACACCTGCGCGCGGGTCCTGGAGCGCGGCGGGGTGTTCGCCATCCACCCCGAGGGCACCCGCTCGCCGGACGGGCGGCTCTACCGGGGCCGGACGGGCGTGGCGCGGCTGGCGATGCGCACCGGCGCCCCGGTCGTCCCGATGGCGATCGAGGGCACCGACCGGATCCAGCCGCGGGGGCGGGCCGTCCCGAGGCCGGGGCGGATCGGGCTGCGGATCGGCGAGCCCATGGACTTCCGGGGCCGGGACGAGGGGACGCCGCGCGGGCGGGCGGCGCGCGAGGTCACCGACGAGATCATGGAGGCCATCCGGAAGCTGTCGGACCAGGAGTACGTCGACGCCTACGCGCCCCCGCCGGACGGCGCGTCCTGACCGGAGGCCCTTTCCGGTCGCGCCCCCGCGAGGTTTGAGCCCGACGATCAGGGCACCACACAGGGGACGGGATGACGAGGACGGAGGCGACGTGGAGATCAGCATGGACCTCCTGCTCCCCCGCGACGCGGCCAGCGTTCCCGCGACCCGGCGGATCCTGGACGCGGCTCTTCAGGCGCTCGGCGTCGAGGGCTCCATCTGCGACGACATCGAGATGATGCTGACCGAGGCGTGCACCAACGTGATCATGCACGCGGCCCGCGGCGACGTCTACACGGTGCGGGCCACCATCCACGACCGGCGCTGCGTGATCAAGGTGATCGACTCGGGCGGGGGGTTCGACGCCGACCGGGTGCGGCACCCGGGCCCGGGCGCCGAGCACGGCCGCGGTGTGATGATCATGAGGAAGTTGGCGGACGACGTCCGGTTCGCCACCTTCCCCGAGGACGGCGCGCTGGTGGCGCTGGAGAAGCGGCTGAGCTACGCCGAGGACAGCCTGGGCGGGCGGCTCACCGACGCGGGCGCGGCGGACGGCGACGGTAGTGTGCCGTCCATGGACGAGTCCGATCCGGAGCTGGAAGAGTTCGCGACCCGGATGTTCGACATGGCGCGCGCGGGCGAGACCGGGCCGCTCGTCGCCTACGTCGAGGCGGGGCTCCCGGTGAACCTGGCCAACGGCAAGGGCGACACGCTGCTGATGCTCGCCGCCTACCACGGCCACGCCGCGACGGTGCGGGCCCTCGCGGCCCGCGGCGCCGACCCGGAGCGGGCCAACGACCGCGGCCAGCGGCCCCTCGCGGGCGCGGTGTTCAAGAAGGAGGCCGACGTCGTCCGGGCGCTGCTCGACGCGGGCGCCGACCCCCGGGCCGGGTCGCCGTCGGCCGCCGACACGGCCCGGATGTTCGGCCATACCGAGTTCCTGGAGTGGTTCGGCGAGGCGGCGCCCCCCGCGTAGCGCCGCCTACTGCCTGCTCAGGTGCGTTCGACGCGCAGGACGAGCAGCGCCACGAGCAGGGCCGCCGCGACGAAGGCCGCGCCGGTCAGGAACGCGGCCTCCAGCCCCCGCAGGAGGTCCGGGGCGGTGCCCGCGGAGCCGGCGGCCGTGACCATGACGGCCGAGCCGAGTGACGCGCCCGACCACAGCATGGCCTGCGCGACTCCGGCGGCGGCCCCGGAGTGCTCCGGGCCCACGCTGGCGAGGATCGTCACGTTCAGCGGCAGGATCGTCATCCCGGCGCCCGCGCCCATGAGCATGAAGGGGACGAGCACGCCGCCCGCGTAGCCGTCCCCCGCCGTCAGCCGGGAGAGCCACAGCAGCCCCGCGCCGATGAGCACCGCCCCGCCGATGATCAGCACGCGGGCGCCGAGCCTCGGCAGCACCCGCGGGACGATCCGGACGGCGGCGAACTGCAGCCCGACCATCGGCAGGAACGCCGCCCCCGCCCGCAGCGGTCCGTAGCCGAGGACCTGCTGCAGGTACTGCGTCAGGAAGAAGAACGCCCCGAACATCGCCGCGACCACCAGCAGGAGGCTCAGGTAGGACGGGGCGCGGTCGCGGCCGGTGAGCAGCCACAGCGGCATGATCGGCTGCCGGGCGCGCCGCTCGACCCAGACGAACAGGGCGAGCAGCACGGCCGCCGCGCCGAACGCGGCGAGCCCCCGGTCGTCCCGCCAGCCGTCCGTGCCGACCCTGATCAGCCCGTACACGAGCGCGGTCATCCCGGCGGTCGAGGCGAGCGCGCCGGCGATGTCGAACCGGCCGGGCCGCCGCCCCGTCTCGGCGAGCACGCGCGGCGCCAGCAGCGCCAGGACGGCGCCGACCGGCACGTTGACGAAGAAGACCCACCGCCAGGACCCGGCCTCGGTCAGCGCCCCGCCGACGATCATGCCGATCGCGGCGCCCGCGCCGCTCACGGCGGAGAACACGCTCAGCGCGCGGACCCGCGCGCGGCCCTCGAAGCTGGTGGCGATCAGGGCCATGGCGCTCGGCGCGGCGAAGGCCGCCGCGGCGCCTTGGGCGGCGCGGGCGGCCAGGAGGAACCAGCCGCTGGTGGCGAACCCGCCGATCAGGGACGCGAGGGTGAAGAGGGCGACCCCGGCGGTGAACGTCCGGCGGCGCCCGAAGACGTCCCCGGCGCGCCCGCCGAGGAGCAGCAGCCCGCCGAATGCGAGCATGTAGGAGTTCTGGATCCAGGCGAGCCCCCCGGTCGACAGCCCGAGCCCGTCCCGGACCTGGGGGAGCGCGATGGTGACGATGGAGGTGTCGAGCGCGATCATGAGCTGGCAGCCCACGATGACGCCGAGCACGATCCCTGGACGATGATGGAGGCGCGGCGCGGCGCCGGAGGGAGGGACGATCTCCCGCCGGTCCGCCGTCCGCCCGTGGGAAGCGATCACGACGACCTTTCCGGGCCATGAGACTTAAGGAACGGCGAAGTACACTATGTGGGGAACGTATCACCGATCCGCACGAAAGAGAACGCTAGCGTTCACTATTTTGATTTTGGCGGGGACGGGCCGACCGGACGGGAGCGGGCGGTGAGCACGGGCACGCGCCGCCGCGGCGGCGACCTGGAGGCCGCGATCTACGAGGCCGTCTTCGCGCAGCTGGAGGCGGTGGGCTACCGCAGGCTGACCATGGAGGGCGTCGCGGCGGCGGCGCGCACCGGCAAGGCCGCCCTCTACCGGCGCTGGCCGTCCAAGGACGAGCTCGTCACCGACGCGCTCAAGCACGTCCTGCC
>NZ_SMKU01000426.1 GCF_004349215.1 Actinomadura rubrisoli
CCCCACCACCGAACCAAACAAACAGAACGATGGCCACGGGGAGACCCGGCCAACCAACAGCCGGATCTATAAAGGCACTGGCTTTTAACACGCTGTTGAGTTCTCAAGAAACGGACACCCACCGCGCCAGACCCGCAACCGCAGGCCCCGCTCCGGGGCAACCCTTCAAGTCTAGCTGATCCGCCCGCTTTGTCAACTTTCGGCCGGTTCAGCCCTCCACGTCCCTTTTGGGCGCGACAAGAGTCCGCCAAGTTGGTCTGTGGAGGTTCCCCTTGGGGCCGGCCGCCTTGTCGGCGTCCCGCTCCCCCGTGGGGCTTGTAGAAGATTAGGTCGCTCGGGGAGGACCGTCAAATCGCGCCTCCGGAGCGCAAAATCCCTGGTCAGCAGCGGTTTTCGGGGTTCTGAACCGGCCCTGGGGCGGCTCCCTGTGACCGCACTGTGACGTGTATCTACGGAAGTTTGCCTTCCGAGTGACGAGCGCCCGTCCGCAAGGATCCGGACGGGCGCTCGTTCTTCGCAGGTCAGCGGCCGTTCACGACGACGTCACCTCGACGCCGCCCACGTTGCGCTTGCCGCGGCGCAGGACGAGGTAGCGGCCGTGCAGGAGATCGGTCGCCGCGGGGGCGGCGTCCTCCGACCCGACCTTGGCGTTGTTGAGGTACGCGCCGCCCTGCGCGATGGCGCGCCGGGCCTCGGACTTGCTCTTGCACAGGCCGGAGGCCGCCAGGAGGTCGGCCACGGTGGGCAGGTCGCCGGGCGGGACCTCGGTGCGGGGCACCTCGGCCAGCGCGGACCTGAGGGTCCGCTCGTCCAGTTCGTCCAGGGCGCCCTGCCCGAACAGGGCGCGGGACGCGGCCATGACCCGGGCGGTCTCGTCGGCGCCGTGGACGAGGGTGGTCATCTCCTCGGCCAGGGCGCGCTGGGGCGCCCGGGCGGCGGGACGGTCGGCGCCCTGCTTGACGAGCTCCTCGATCTCCTCGCGGGACCGGAAGCTGAACACCTTGAGGTACTTCTCGACGTCGCGGTCGTCGGCGTTGATCCAGAACTGGTAGAACGCGTACGGCGAGGTCAGGTCAGGGTCGAGCCAGTAGGTGTCGCCTCCGGCGGTCTTGCCGAACTTCGATCCGTCGGCCTTGGTGAGCAGCGGCGTGGTGAGGGCGTGCGCGCCGGCGCCCTCGACCCGGCGGATCAGGTCGGCCCCGGCGGTGAGGTTGCCCCACTGATCGCTTCCGCCGGTCTGCAACCGGCACCCGTACCGCCGGTACAGCTCCAGGTAGTCCATGGACTGGAGCAGGACGTAGCTGAACTCGGTGTAGCTCATCCCGGTGGTGTCGAGGCGGGCCTTGACGGTCTCGCGGGCCAGCATCCGGTTCACGGGGAAGTGCTTGCCGATGTCGCGGAGGAACTCGATGGCGGACATGGGCCCGGTCCAGTCGAGGTTGCTGACCATCGTCGCGCCGGTCGGGCCGTCGTGGAAGTCCAGGAACCGCGACACCTGGGCGCGGATCCGCTCGACCCAGCCCGCGACGGTCTCCTCGGAGTTCAGGACGCGCTCGGTGCTCTTGCCGCTCGGGTCGCCGATCAGGCCGGTGGCGCCGCCGACCAGGCCGAGCGGGCGGTGGCCCGCCTGCTGGAAGCGCCGCAGGACGAGGATCTGGATGAGGTTGCCCAGATGCAGCGAGGGTGCCGTCGGGTCGAACCCGCAATACAGCGTGACCGGCCCCGCCGCGAGCAGGGCCCCGAGTTCGCCCTGGTCGGTGGACTGCGCGATCAGGCCGCGCCACGCGAGGTCGTCCAGGATGTCGGTCACGTTCTCCCTCGTCTCCGCATGCTCTCCGGTACGTCCACCAGGGTGCCCGATGGACCACAGACCACGGTAACGATATTCAGGGGGTCACGGCCGGTGGGACGCTACTGGACGACCTTCTTGCGCTGCCTCGGGACGTGGGCGCGGTACGGCGACACGGTGGGGTCGCCGTCGATCCAGAACCGCCACGGGACCTCCTTGGCGCCGTTGACGCCGGTGCGAGGGCCCGTCCTGACGAGGGCGGGGTCCGCGGGGTCGCCCGCGAGGACGGTGAGGGGGCCGCCGGGCGAGCAGACGTCCAGGCCGTTCTGCTCGCGGGCGATGCCGAGGGCCTGGCACAGCCTGGCGGGGCCGCGGGCGAGGTCCCGGACGGTCGAGCGCGGGCGGCGGGCCTGGGCGATGTCCTCCCCGGAGATGATCTCACCCGCGCGGAGCAGCACCGCCGAGGACGTCCCGTCCGGCCCGCAGACGAGGTTCACGCAGAAGTGCATGCCGTAGGTGAAGTAGACGTAGGCGAAGCCGGGCGGCCCGAACATGACCGCGTTGCGCTGGGTCCGGCCCCGGTAGGCGTGGGACGCGGGGTCCAGGGGGCCCGCGTACGCCTCGACCTCGGTGAGCCTGAGCGCGACGTCGCCCTCCGGGGTGCGGTGCCGCAGCACCTGCCCGAGCAGGGACGGCGCGACCTCGTCGACCGGCCGGTCGAAGAACTCCCGTGGCAGCAACGCTCCGCTCATCGCCTCACCGTGTGCTCGTGTGGTGGATCCGCCGGTTCGTCAGCCTATGGGGCGTCAGGGACCGCGGCGACCGCCCGTCCCGGACGAGAACGGACGGGGACGGGCGGGCCGGACGGGCGGCGGCTCAGGCGTCGGAGCCGGTGGCCCAGGCGGCGTGCTCGTTGACCAGGGCGCGCAGTGCGTCGAGCTGCTCGCGGACGCGCTCGGGCGCGGTTCCGCCGTGGGCCTTGCGGGACGCGAGGGCGCCGGGGACGTTGAGGACCTCGCGGACGTCCGGCGTGAGGTGCGGGGAGACCTTGGCCAGCTCGTCGTCGGTGAGGTCGTCGAAGCCCTTGTCGTTGACCTGGCACCAGACGACCAGGTGCCCGACGACCTCGTGGGCGTCGCGGAACGCCACGCCGCGGCGGACGAGCAGCTCGGCCAGGTCGGTGGCCAGGGCGAAGCCCTCGGGAGCGAGCGCCTCCAGCCTGCCGGTGTTGACGCGCATGGTGGCGATCAGACCGGACATGGCGGGCAGGACGAGCAGGAGCGTCTCGACGGCGTCGAACACGCCCTCCTTGTCCTCCTGGAGGTCGCGGTTGTAGGTGAGCGGGAGGCCCTTGAGGGTGGTCAGCAGAGCGACGAGGTGGCCGATGAGCCGGCCGGCCTTGCCGCGCGCCAGCTCGGCGACGTCGGGGTTCTTCTTCTGCGGCATGATCGACGACCCGGTGGCGTAGGTGTCGTCCATCTCGATCCAGCGGAACTCCTGCGACGCCCAGAGGCAGATCTCCTCGCCGAGGCGGGACAGGTGCACGCCGATGAGGGCGGCGGCGAAGAGGAACTCGGCGACGAAGTCGCGGTCGGCGACGGCGTCCATGGAGTTGGGGGCGGCGCTGTCGAAGCCCAGCTCGGCGGCGGTGGCCCGCGGGTCCAGCGGCAGCGAGGACCCGGCGAGGGCGCCGGAGCCGAGCGGGGACACCGCGGCGCGCCGGTCCCAGTCGCGGAGCCGGTCGATGTCGCGGGTGAGCGGCTGGACGTGCGCGAGCAGCTGGTGCGAGAACAGCACGGGCTGGGCGTGCTGGAGATGGGTCATGCCGGGCGCGGCGACGCCGAGGTTGTGCTCGGCCTGCGCGATCAGCGCGGTCTCCAGCTCCACCAGGCGCGACACGACCTGGCGGGCGTGGTCGCGCAGGTAGAGGCGCAGGTCGGTGGCGACCTGGTCGTTGCGGCTGCGGCCGGCGCGCAGCTTGCCGCCAAGGGCGCCGAGGCGTTCCAGCAGGCCGCGCTCCAGGGCGGTGTGGACGTCCTCGTCGGCGACGGCGGGACGGAACTCGCCGGACCGGCAGGCGTCCTCCAGGTCGTCCAGGGCACCGATCATGCGCCCGAGCTCGTCGTCGGTGAGCAGCCCCGCCCGGTGCAGGACGCGGGCGTGCGCGCGCGAGCCCATCAGGTCGTACGGGGCGAGGCGCCAGTCGAACTGGACGCTCACCGAGAGCCGCGCGAGCGCGTCCGACGGGCCGCCCTCGAACCGGCCGCCCCACAGTCGCGTCGGTGCCTTGGTCACGTAGATCCTCTTCTTCCCACCGCTGTGCGTTCGTCGTCTCGTCTGCCATCCCACCACGCCGGGCGCGGACGCCCGCGCAGGACCACGCGTGCACGCGTGGTCCTGGCAGCGTTGCTCCTGGGGGCGGACCCCCAGACTCCCCGCGGCTGCGCCGCAAGGCAACGTGGCTCCGAGGCCAGCCTACGGGCAGGGCGGGGTCAGGCGCCGAGGTCCCGGTCCCGCTGGGCGGCGATCTTGCTGGGCAGGCTCCACAGCTCGACGAAGCCCTTGGCGAGGCTCTGGTCGAAGGTGTCGCCGGTGTCGTAGGTCGCCAGGTCGTAGCTGTAGAGGGACGCGTCGCTGCGCCGGCCGGTGACGACGGCGCGGCCGCCGTGCAGGGTCATCCGGATCTCGCCGGACACCTGCTTCTGGGTGTCGGCGATGAACGCGTCCAGGGCGTCCTTCAGCGGGGAGAACCACAGGCCGTCGTAGACGAGCTCGCCCCACCGCTGGTCGACGGACCGCTTGAAGCGGGCCAGGTCGCGCTCGACGGTGACGCTCTCCAGCTCCATGTGCGCGGTGATCAGCGCGATGGCGGCGGGCGCCTCGTACACCTCGCGGCTCTTGATGCCGACGAGCCGGTCCTCGACCATGTCGATGCGGCCGACGCCCTGGGCGCCCGCGCGCCGGTTGAGCTCGGCGATGACCTGGTACGGGGTGAGCGGACGGCCGTCCAGCGCCACCGGGACGCCCGCGGCGAAGGTGATGACGACCTCGTCGGCCTCGCGCGGCCGGCCGGGGTCGGCGGTGTAGTCGTAGACGTCCTCGATGGGCCCGTTCCAGATGTCCTCCAGGAACCCGGTCTCGACGGCGCGCCCCCACAGGTTCTGGTCGATGGAGTACGGGGACTTGGACGACACGTCGATCGGCAGCCCCTTCTCCTCGGCGAACGCGATGGCCTTGTCCCGCGTCCAGGCGTAGTCGCGGGCGGGTGCGATGACCTTCAGGTCGGGGTTCAGCGCGGACAGGCCCGCCTCGAACCGGACCTGGTCGTTGCCCTTGCCGGTGCAGCCGTGGGAGACCGACGTCCCGCCGAACCGCTCGGCGGCCGTCACCAGGTGCTTGACGATCAGCGGCCGCGACAGCGAGGACAGCAGCGGGTAGCGGTCCATGTAGAGGGCGTTGGCCTGGAGGGCCGGGACGCAGAAGTCCGCGGCGAACTCCTCCTTGGCGTCCACGACGACGGCCTCGGCCGCGCCGCAGGCGAGGGCCCGCTTGCGGATGGCGTCGAGGTCCTCGCCGCCCTGGCCGACGTCGACCGCCACCGCGATGACCTCGCCGCCGGTCTGCTCGGCGAGGAACGGGATGGCCACGGAGGTGTCCAGGCCCCCGGAGTACGCGAGTACGACGCGCTCGCTCATGGTCGTTATCTCCTGTGCAGAGTGTTCGAATGGGAAAGGCCGAGATGAGAAAGGCTGGGATGGGACAGGCTGGGACAGGGGCCGGCGCGGCCCCTAGCTTCGTCGTTCGCGTCCGCCCGTCAGCCTGAGGAGCGCCTGCGCGACGCCCTCTCCGCCCGCGGGGTCGCGAGCGATGACCAGGATCGAGTCGTCGCCCGCGACGGTGCCGAGGATCGACGGCCATTCGGCGTGGTCGATCGCCGAGGCCAGGTACTGCGCGGCCCCGGGTGGGGTCCGCACGATGACCAGGTTGGCCGACGCCTCGGCGGAGACGAGCAGCTCCGCCGCGATCCGCCCGAGCCGTCCGGTGAACGTCTCGGCGGCCCCGGTGCGGGCCCGCCGGATGCGCTCGCCGCCCTCGCCGGGCACGGCGTAGATGAGGCTGCCGTCGTCGGCGCGGAGCTTGACCACGCCGAGCTCGACCAGGTCGCGCGACAGCGTGGCCTGGGTGACCTCGACGCCCTCGTCGCCGAGCAGCTTCGCCAGCTCGCCCTGCGAGTGGACGGGATGGCGGGTCAGCAGCTCGATCACCCGGGCGTGCCGGGCGGCCTTGGTCATCGGGGTCGTCATCATGCCCGCTCCAGCAGCCACACCAGGAGGGCCTTCTGGGCGTGGAGCCGGTTCTCCGCCTCGTCCCAGACCCGGCTCCGGGGGCCGTCCAGGACGGACGCGGCGATCTCCCGGCCGCGGTAGGCGGGCAGGCAGTGCAGGACGATCGCCTCGGGGGCGGCGAGGGCGAGCAGTTCCTCGTCCACGGCGAACGGCTCGTACATGGAGGTGTCCTTGCCCTCCTGGCCCATCGACACCCAGGTGTCGGTGGCGAGGACGTCGGCTCCGGCGGCGGCGTGCGCGGGGTCGTGGGCGACGGTCACCGACCCGCCGGTCGCGGCGGCGATCCCGGTGGCGCGGGCCACGATGGCGGGGTCGGGCGGCAGCGAGGCGGGGGCGCCGATCCGGACGTGCATCCCGGCGGTGGCGCAGCCGAGCAGGTAGGAGTGGGCCATGTTGTTGGCGCCGTCGCCGAAGTAGGCGAGGGTGACCCCGGCGAGGCCGCCCTTGGCCTCCTGGACGGTCTGCAGGTCGGCCAGGATCTGGCACGGGTGGAAGGAGTCGGTGAGGGCGTTGACGACCGGGACCGTGGTCCCGGCGGCCATCTCCTCGATCCGCTCCTGCCCGCCCGTCCGCCACACGATGGCGCTGACCTGCCGCTCCAGCACGCGGGCGGTGTCGGCGATCGTCTCGCCGCGGCCGAGCTGGCTGGTGCCGGCGTCCATGACGAGGGGGTTGCCGCCCAGCTCGGCGATGCCGGCGGTGAAGGACAGCCGCGTCCGGGTGGACGGCTTGTCGAACAGGACCGCGACGGACTTGGGGCCGTCCAGCGGCCGGAAGCCGAACCGGTCCTTCTTGGCCTGGGCGGCGAGGCCGAGGACCTCGGCCTGCTCGGCGGGGGTGAGGTCGTCGTCCCGGAGGAAGTGCCTGGTCATGGTCAGCTCTCCTTGGCG
>NZ_SMKU01000427.1 GCF_004349215.1 Actinomadura rubrisoli
GAGGTGTATAAGAGACAGGGCGGCCGGGGCGCCTTCCTCGCTCCGCAGGGCGGAGAGGATGCTCGTCATCTCCGCGGCGAACTGGGCGGCGATCCCCGTGTGGGCGGCCACCATCCCGTTGAAGTAGCGCACGGACGCGCTCGACCACGTATGGGCGATCGTCATGAGCGGTCCGTCGGTCACCCGCTCCCGCATCTCGGAGGAGCGGTCGTCCATCGCGAGGGCCTCAAGCGCCAGCAGCGCGGCGTCGTTGCACGCATGGGCCAGCCGCGTCGCCGCCGCCGGACGGCCCGGCTCCAGACGTCCGGTGCCCCATTCCCAGCGGGGGACCTCCTGCGTGGTCAGCATGATCAAGGTGAACTCCAAGGCATCGGCCGACGACTCCGCGTCACCAGACGATCGTGCTCCAGGAGACCGCGTTCTGTCCGCCGTTCACACTTTCTCCAGCCGACCGGGAAGGTTCAGGGGGCGGGGGCGGTGAAGGCCAGAGCGCGGGCGGGGTTGTCCACCATGATCGCGTGGAGGGCCTCGTCCTCGACTCCCAGGCGCCGGAGCGCCGGCAGGAAGTGCTCGGGAATGTAGCTGTAGCCCTGCCCGCCGTACCGCTTGAGCTGGACCTTCTGGCAGACGTCGTGACCGAGCAGGATCTGGCCGGCGTAGCCGTCCTCGACGAGGCCGGCGATGCCGCGGGCGACCTTGTGGTCGCTGAGCAGGACGAGATGGCCCCACGGGCTGCCGGGCGAGGCCAGGAAGTCGAACTCGATGAACACGCCGCGGGCGAGCACCCTCCGCGCGAAGGGCAGGTCGACGGCCATGGACCCGGCGTGGCCGATGACGACGTTGGCGGGGTCCACGCCCTCCTCGTCGAGGATGTCGAGGACGGTGAACTTCTCCTCGCCGACCCCGCCCACGTGGAAGGTGATCGGGGCGCCGGTGATCCGGCTCGCCCGGCCGGCGGCCCGCACGCTCTTGAGCTCGCCGGGCGTCAGCGGCGCGCACTCCGCGCCGACCTCGCCGATGATCCCGGCGCGGACGCCCGTCCCGTCGGCGCCGTCCACGATGTCGCGGACGATCACGTCGGCGAGCTGGTCGACGGTCCGCTCGTCCATGTCGGGCGGGTGGAAGGTCGGCGTGTACCAGCCCGCGCCCATCACGATGTGGAGGCCGCTCGCCCGCGCCATCCGCAGCAGCGCGCCGGGGTCGCGGCCGATCCCGAGATTGGTGACCTCGACGACGGTGCCGCCGCCGGCGCGCCGGAATTCGAGCACCTCGGCGAGCATCTCGTCGAAGTCGGACAGGACGTCGTTGTCCGCGTTGACGGTGCCGTGCCGGGTCCGGGCCAGGTTGGCCAAGGTGAGCGGCTCGCGCGCCTGGGGGGAGTCCTCGCCCGGGCGCAGCGCGTGGGGCGGACGGCGCAGGTCGACGAACAGGTGCTCGTGCATGAGCGTCGGTCCGAGGGCCGAGGGGGCGACCGGTCCGGCGACCGTGAGCACCTGGCCGGCGAGGTCGGGAATGGACGACGGCCGGTTCATCCGAGGTCCTCCGTGACGGTCAGCCAGCGCCGCGGGTTCGCCGCCGTGAGCGCGCGCAGCAGGGCGTCGTCCGCCCCCAGGTACCGCAGGTAGGGGACGAACTGCTCCGCGACGAAGCCGTACCCGCCACCGCCGAAGGCCTTCAGATGGATCTTGCGGGAGACGTCGGGAGAGAGCAGGACCCGCTCGGCGTGACCGCGTTCGGCGAGGGCGAGGACGGCGGCGGCGACGTCCTGGTCGTCGACCTCGCTGTACACGCTCGGGAGACGGCCGAGCCCGTCGAACTGGACGAACACGCCGCGATCGGCGAGCGCGGCGAGGGAGCCGACGTCGGTCGCCAGGCCGTCGCAGTGCCCGACGGCGACCCGGCCGAGGTCGGCGCCGCACGCGTCCAGCAGGTCCAGGAGAGCGTGTGTCGTGGCGGCCGTCGCGGCGCGGTCGATGAGCACCGGGGCTCCGGTCCGCCGGGCGGCGTCGGCCACGCCCATGGCCAGGGCCCGGTCCGCAGGACGGTCCGGGTCGAGCGCCCCGATCTCGCCGATCACGCCCGCGCGCACGCCGTCCACGCCGTCGTGAAGGTCGCGCACGATCTCCTCGGCAAGGCTCCCGGACGTCTGGCCGGGGAAGCATCCGCCGCAGCCCATGACCACGTTGACGCCCGAGTCGCGGGCGAGGCGGGCCAGCGCCCGCGGTTCGCGTCCGGCGCCCGTCACCTCGACGACGGTGCCCCCGCCCTGCGCGGCGAAGTCGGCGAGCTCGGGACGGGCGGTCTCCTCGGACAGCCGCCGGTCGTCGCGGTTCGGGGTGCCCAGGGCGAGCGCGCCGAGCAGGTCCATGGTCACCGGGCCCCGGTCGGGTGCCGCGACCGTGTCGCTGACCAGGTGCACGGAGGTGACAGTGTGCCCGAGGGCGTCCGGGGTGATCGGCCCGCAGACGGTCATGACCCGTCCGGACGCGGGCACCCGCTCGCCGCCGGTGAACAGGCTGGCCGCCATCTGTGATCCCTTCCCGCCGAGGACGACGCCCCGCACGGCCGCGCGGCAATGAACCTCTTCCCCTGAGCATGGGGGAACTGCACGGCGGGCACCATGACGTCCGCGAAGGATCTTTGACTACGCACGCACGAACGCGCCCCCTCTGGGTGGAACGCACGGCCCGTCCGTGACCGTCAGCAGGTCAGGTTGTCACCGGTCGGGACGCCGAGGAGCTGAGTGAACTTCTTGTAGGCGTTCACGCGGCTCTGCACCTGCCCGGGGTTTCCGCCATTGCATTCAAGGCCGCCGTTGATGCTGCGGATCGTCTCACCGAATCCGCGGCTGTTGACCATCGCGTCGTGCGGGGTCATGGTCCCCGGACCGTTCTGGGTCATCCAGTACCACAGGGCGCTCTTCCACGACACCGCCGCGTCCCGCTCCACCAGCCAGGGATTGTTCAGCAGGTCGATGCCCAGGGCGTCGCCCGCCGCCTTGTAGTTGAAGTTCCAGCTCAGCTGAATGGGACCGCGCCCGTAGTAGGCCGCCCGCCCGGCGGGACAGCCATAGGGCTGGCTAGCGTCGCAGTAATGCGGGTAGTTATCAGTGTTCTGCTCGACGATGTGCACCAGCCCGCCGGTCTCGTGGTTGACGTTGGCCAGGAACGCGGCCGCTTCCTGCTTCTTGATCGTGTCGCTGCCGGTGTTGGCGAACGCGGGGAAGGACGCCATCGCCGCGGTCAGCCCACGGTAGGTGTAGAAGGAGTTGCGGCCTGGGAACATCTGCTCGAACTGGGCCTCGCTCACCACGAACTCACCGGGCTCGGGCGGGGTCGTGGTCCCACCGCAGGTTCCCCGATCCGTCCAGACCGAGTCGCTGCCCGGAGCCTGATTCTGCGTCCACCATTTCGCCGCCCAGTTGTGCCCGTTGTAGGAGACCACGGCGCCACCGCTGTAGGCGGTGGGAGCCTTCCACGTGGCAGCGCAATCCGCGGCACTGGCCGACGACACGGGCAGAACGGCCGGCAGCGTTCCCGCCGCGAGCAGCGCGGAACCGAGCAGCGTCAGGACACGTCGCATCTGATCACTTCCAATGAAGAGCCGGGCCGCGGCTGCTGACCGGCGCGGGGAGCACACTGGGGCGGGGGGCATAAGAACCTCATCTGATAGGAAACTTTCCTATCGGATAGCTGAACGTTAACCCCCAGCCCGACACCAGGCAACCCTCCGGCCGCACCCCGTCGCCACGCACCCGCGCCGAGCACCGGCGCCTCACCCAAAGCGCTCGATGATGAGACGGAGGATCACGGTTGAGCAATCAACCACAAGGAGGCCGGGCGCAACGAAGCGCCCGGCTCCACATGCAAGACAATTCCGAGAGGGGGGAATCGCCCTTGGTATGTGTGGTTTTGATTAGGCTTTCCGGGCGATTCCGCCCCAGGCGTCGACCTCGGTGGCGGGGCCGAAGGGGCTGGCTTCGGGGCGCCACTGCTGTATTTGCACCCATCCGGGGTCTACCGGGTCGAATCCGTCGAGGAAGCGGCTGAGCTGGGACGGGCTGCGCAGGTGGTACGGCGCGGAGCCGCCCTCGTTGTAGAGGCGGATCGCCTCGACGTAGGCGAGGTCGGTGTTGGTGCCGTCGTAGACCGCCAGGTAGCTGCCCGAGGGCAGGGCGTCCTTGAGTTCCTCGACGATGGCTCGGGCATGCCCGTCGGCCTCGTCGCTGATCGGGAGGTGGCCGAGGACGCCCATGAGCATCAGTGCCAGCGGACGGGTGAAGTCGAGCTTGACGCGGGCCACCTTGAGGATCGCCTTGGGGTCGTTCAGGTCCGCGTCGATGTAGTCGGTCCCGCCGACCTGGTTGCCGGCGAGTAGCGCCTGGGCGTGGGTGAGGACGAGGGGGTCATTGTCGACGTAGACGATGTGGGACTCCGGCGCGACCCGCTGGGCGACTTCGTGGGTGTTGTCGTGGCTGGGCAGGCCGGTGCCGATGTCGAGGAACTGCCGCAGGCCGGCGTCGTCGGCGAGGTAGCGGACCACTCGGGCGATGAAGTAGCGGGAGGTGCGGGCCATGTCGCGGATGCCGGGATAGATCGCGGCGAACTGGTCGCCGGCCTCCTGGTCGACGGGAAAGTTGTCCTTGCCGTCCATCCAGTAGTTCCAGATGCGTGCCGAGTGCGGAATCGATGTGTCGATTCCCGCCATGAGATCCTTCTCTGCCTCGCTCCAGGCGAACGACTCCTCGCTGCTCACGGCAGCCGCCTCCCCGCTTTGAGTTCCGTCCGGAGGCCGCCGCCGAAGGGCGGCCCTCGCCCAGCTAATCAAGCGCCTGCGAGCGAAACAACCCTGAACGGCATCAAATCTTCCGCAGGGCCCGGTGCAGGAACCTGATCGAATCTGCGGGGGTTTCGGCTTTGATGCTGGCCTTGTTTAGGAACAGACTGTAATACAGTTTTGCGGTGTGCGCATCGGGATAGTGCGCTCCGAAAGGATCCTCCAGGTAGAAGACGTCCTGGGCCCAGTCGGCGGCGAAGCGGAGCCGGGAAACGGCCCCGATGGCGGCGTACTCGCCTCCGGTGGCCATGGGCATGATCTGAATGGTGATGTTGGATTGCTGGGAGAGGTCGATGAGATGCTGGATCTGGGCGCGCTGGATTTGCCGGCCGCCCTGCTGTCGGTAGAGGGCCGTCTCGTCCAGTACGCACCAGAGATTCACCGGCTTCGGCCGATGCAGAATTCTCTGGCGGTCCATCCTCAAGGCGACGCGGCGGTCGATCTCGGCGGCGGGGGCGTCGCCGTGTTCAAGGCAGATGACGGCGCGGGCGTAGTCCTCGTCCTGGAGCAGGCCGGGGCAGAACACGTGCTCGTAGGAGTGGATGCGCTCGGCGGCGGGCTCCAGGCTCAGATAGGGAGCGTGCCAGGGCGGGACCAGCCGGCGATCACCGTGCCACCAGCCGTACGTCCCGAGTCGGCGGGCCATGTCGTCGAGCAGCGCGTGGACCTCCGCGTCCTGGTCACCGCCGCGTTCGCGCCGGGCGGTGGTCCCGTTGACGGCGACCGACATCAGGACCGGCGCGTCGGCCGCCGCCTGGCCGATGTCCGGGGCCGCCTCCTCCACCCAGGTGGACCCTGGACGGTTCTTGAACTCGGCCACCGCCGCCTTGTGCCGGACCTCCCACTCGTCGACGGTGCCGATCACCTCGTCGGGATCCTTGCCGGCCATCGACGCGAAGATCCTCAGCACGACGACCAGTGATCGCACCATCTCCCACCGGGGCAGGCCGCGCCGGTCACCGGACAGGTGGCCTTGAACGGTGGAGTGCGGCAGCGGCTCCACCCTCGGGTGGCGCACCTTCTTCGCCATCGACTCGATCCGGGCGAAACTCGGCGCTCCCGCGTTGATCAAGGCGGCCATCAGGGCACCGGCGAACTGGCGAACGACGGGCGAACGGTCCTCGACGGGCATGTCGCCATGATTCCACCCTGGACACGAGGAAGTCCGGTAAGTCCCCACTTTTCCTGGCGGGCGACTTTCGATCTTGAATCCGGGTCGTGGTACATATTACGCGAAGCAGGCAATTGCGACATGGACCGGTGGCGCATTGGCCATCCGAGAGCATCCGAAGCCGCTGCGGCCACTCGCCTCGCCGTTCGATTCACGCCACAGTGGGCGGAGCGGGAGTGCCCTCCCAAGGCCAAAAGAGGGCACCCGCCGACGCATCGCCGCGCCCGTTCATCCGGCGCGGACCTCGAACCAACCCCGCAAACGAATTGTTGAGGAAGATGCAGCCTTCATCTCCGTTCACGACACTGCTCGCCACCGATCTCGTAGCGTTCGGCGCTCAATACCGCGATATCGCCACGCAGGTACAGGTGCGCCACAATATGTACGCTCGGGTCATCGAGGCGCTCACCTTCGCCGGCGTGTCATGGCCGCACTGCCATCACGAGGACCGGGGTGACGGCACGTTCATCGTGACGCCCCCAGAGGCCCATCCCGCTGTCTTCCTCGACCCGATGCTGAACCACCTCAGCGCCGCCGTGGGACGCCACAACAGGTGCGTCGGCCCTCCTGGGCGGATGCGGCTGCGGGTCGCGGTGCACCACGGTCCCGTCCATTACGACGGCTACGGAGTCACAGGCCCGGACACACTGCTGCTCTTCCGGCTCCTGGAGGCACCCCGCTTCAAGAGGAAGGTGCACGCCTCCGGCAGCGAGCTGGCCGCCATAGTCTCCGACACCCTCTACACCAATGCGTTCGACCGCAATACCCTGATCAACCCTGCCGCCTATCGGGCGACCCGCCTCACCCACAAAGAGACGCGCCGCGTCCGAGCCTGGCTCTGGTTTCCGCCCCAATGACCACGGCCGCCGGCAAGTCAGGGAAATGAGCGGGGGCGACCCTCTCAGTTTTTGTCGCGGGCGTCGCGGATCATGTCGCGGATCCGGTCCATCATGGCGACCGCCGGTCCGGCGAGCATGTTCTTGGCCGCGCTCTCCGTACCGGGGTGCGGGTGGGT
>NZ_SMKU01000428.1 GCF_004349215.1 Actinomadura rubrisoli
GGGTGAGGTGTTTGTGGGCGGACGTGGGGCCGTGGGAGTGCAGGACGATCCGGGTCCGCAGCGCGTCCTCGATCGTCTCCTCGGCGTCGCCCAGCGGGACGTAGACGGGACGGGCGGCGAAGAGGCGGCTGGTCAGGGCCTCCTGGCGGGCCAGGTCGCCGGGCGGGCCGGCCTCCAGGCGGTCGACCCGCCGGCCGTTCACGTCATAGGCCCGGCAGACGCGCAGGTCTGGACGCGCCCCCGCGACGTCCAGGTGCGTGACCGCCAGGCCGTCGACGCCGCCGGTCACGTCCAGCGCGTAGCGGAGCGCCACGGCGTCGAGGTGGCCGACGCGGAACGCGCCTTGCCAGGGGCCCGTCCCGTTGCTCGTGTCGGGGAGGGCGGCGGTCAGGTCCGCGTCCTCGGTGACGAACGGGCCGGGGCCGTGGCGTGTCGCGTACGTGCGCAGTACACCGAGGCGGGTGGCGGTCTCGTCCGCTTCGGCCAGGAGGGTCTCGGCGTTGGCGAACGTGGTCGTGGACCAGGTCGTGTACGGGTGGAAGCCGTGCCACTCGTCCAGCAGGACCCCTTGCGCGCCCTCGAAGACCACGTCCCCTTCCCGGAGGAGGCCGCGGAGGTGCTCGCCGCCGACGACGCGGACATGTTCGCCGAACGCGGTGAACGCGTCCACGCAGGCGTCGACGTCCGGCACCCCGCCGCCGGACGGGAACGCGCCTCGCGGCGGGAACGTGTCGTGGTACCAGTCGCGCAGCGCGGTGAGCCGCCGCCGCAGCCGCGCGGGCGACAGGCAGTCGCCCGCGCGGGGCGCGTCGTCGTGCGCGAGGGCGTAGGACGCCGTCTCGCCGACGCCCATGCCGCACGACCCGTGCCGGGCCGCGCCGCGCGCCGACTCGCGCGCGCGGTTCGCGGCCCGGTGGTACGGCGTCGTCAGCAGCGCGCCGCGGTCGACCGTCAGCCGGTCGATCGCGTCGCGCACGCCGAGGGCCCGCAGGTGGTCGGCCTCGCCCGCCAGCGCGAGCGGGTCGACGAGCATGAACCGCGACAGGTGGGTCCGCACGCCCGGCGTGAACGTCCCCGAGCCGAACTGGGCGAACGTGTGGGCCCGCCCGTCACGCGCGACGACGCGGTGCGCCGCCTGCGCGCCCCCGTTGAACCGGACGACCGCGGTGGCGGACGGCTCCTCGCACAGCCGGTCGACGACCGTGCCCTTGCCCGCGTCCCCGAACCCGAGGTCGACGACGATCACGTGCCCCATCGCGGTCGCGTCCTCAGAGGCGGGTGGTCGCGGACGGGCCGGAGGAGTCCAGGCCGGGCGGCGCCGCGGACACGGCGGCGGGCGCGCGGGACGCGTCCAGCCGGGCCAGCGCCCGCGAGACCGACGCGCCCGCCGCCGAGCCCGCCTCCGCCAGGTGGTCCAGGCCCTCGTCGAGGTCGATGGCGTCCTCGGCGAGCCCGATGGTCAGCGCGATCGTCTCGCAGACCGCGTCCAGGTCGTCCAGGTAGAGGACGTGCTGGCCGAGGAGCCCCTGCCAGAAGTCCCGCAGCCTGCGGTCGCCGGAGTGGGAGGCGCCCTCGGGGATGATGAAGTACACCTCGTACTTGCGCCGCAGCTCGGCGATCATGTCGGCGATCGGGATGTCCTCCGGCAGCCGGTCCCCGATGACCTTCTCGACCTCGCGCCGCTTGATCCTCGGGTAGGCCAGCTCGTCCCCGATCATGAACAGGTGGCCGCGCCGGCCCCGCTTCTCGTGGCAGTCGAGCGCGGTGTGCCGCGCCATGAAGTACATCGCCAGCTCGTACGACTCCGTCATCTGGCCGCCGCCCCCGCCCTCCAGCAGGATCTTGCCGAGGTCGTCGTCCATCCGGTTGTCGGCCTCGAACTGGCCGACCTGCAGCGGCGCCCGGTCGCAGGTGGCGTCGCCGACCGCGCCGAACATGATGTGCGGGTGCTCGGCGTAGCCCTTGCGCAGCAGCAGCCCGAGCAGGTCGGGGAGCTTGGTCTGCAGGGTCCGGGGCACGCCAAGCATCGAGCCGGTCACGTCGAACAGCACGGCGACCGCGAGCGACTCGGGGTGGTCGGCGGAGTCCCGGCTCTCCCGCGCGGTCACGCCGCGCGGGTCGAGGTCGGGGTGGACGGTGGTGGCGCCGCCGTCGCTGTAGGCGAAGGCGCTGGCGCCGGTGGACGCGCGGTAGCTCGCGCGCGCGGTGTAGACGTCGGTGGACCAGTGTCCGCTTCCCATGGTCATCTCCTTCAGGTGGGGGTCGGCAGGTGGAAGGGGCGGAAGCGCCGCAGGCCGTAGAGGCGTTCGAGCAGCTCGTCGAGCTCGGCCAGCAGCCGCCAGGCGTCGGACGGGCGGCGGGCGCGCGCCGGCAGCATGCAGCCGCGGGCGAACGAGCGCATCGCCTTGGGCGCCTTGTCGCCCATCAGTTCGGTCATGCACCGGGTGGCCATGGCGATGTCGGTCGCCGGTCCGGCGGCCCGTCGCGCCGGGACCTCCGGCGGGTACCAGCCGGCGTACCGGTCGACCATGGCCGGGATCCGCCCGGACGGGCCCGCCGGTGCGCCGGGCGGATCAGCCGGTCCGCCGGACGGGTCCGCGGGGTGGCCGTGCGGGGCGGCGACGACCGCGTAGCACCAGTCGACCAGGACCAGGCCGTGCTCGTCCGGGTGGATCATGACGTGGTGGGGGAGGACGGCGCCGTGCAGGACGCCCGCGCGGTGCGCGAACCCGAGCCCGGCCAGCAGCCGCCGCCACATCCACGCCGCGTCGCGCGGGTCGACGCCGCCGGGGAAGGCGCGCCCGACCTCGGCCAGGCTGCGGAACCCCTCCAGCGCGGCGGTCGCGTTGACCTGCCGTTGCGCGCCCGTCGCCTCGTCCCGGTGCCGGAACGACTCGACGAGGCGCGGCACGTACGGCGCCAGCCGCCGGTCGCCGTCGTTCGCGAGCGCGCGGAGGGCGTCCGCCTCGCGTTCGATCAGGTCGTTGTCGCGGGGGTCGCGCGGCATCTTGAGCAGCAGCCGGCCTGGCACCCCCTCGGCCTCCGCCGGGTACAGCTCGGCGAGATCGCCGCTGATCGGGTCGCCGCCGAGGACGTAGGAGCGGTGGCGGGTCGTGATGACCGCCGCGTCCGCTCGGCCGTAGGCGCGCCAGAGCGCGTTCAGCCTGATGAACGCCTCGCGGGTGCGCCCGCCCGTCGCGTCCGGGTGGACGAGCCGGGCCAGCCGCCGGTAGCGCCGCGCGGCCTCCGCCGTGTCGTCGCCGAACAGGTCGGCGGGTACGCGCACCCGGTCGAGCCGGGCCAGCGCGTCGTCCAGTTCATCGATGTCCATGGCGCGTCACCTGATCTCTTCCTCGCGGCCGGGCCTGAGCAGCGCCGGGTGCAGGAGGCGGGCGTCGCCCGCGCGGTAGAGGCGGGGGCGGGGCCCGCCCCGGCGGCCGCCCCGGTCGGACGTCTCGCCGGTGCTCTCCACGAAGCCGGGCACCGACAGGACCTTCCGGTGGAAGTTTCCGGCGTGCAGCTCCTCGCCCCACACCGCCTCGTACACGGCCCGCAGCTCGGGGATCGTGAACTCGGCGCCGCAGAAGGCCGAGGCGAGCGGGGTGTACTCCAGCTTGCCGCGGGCGCGCTCCAGGCCGTCCGACAGGATCCGGGCGTGGTCGAAGGCCAGGCGCCGTGTGGTGCCCGGACGCTGCTCCCCGGCCTCGGTCAGGCCGAGGGCGTCCACGGGCACCCAGGCCGCGTCGGCGGCGTCGCCGCCGGCCTCCGGGTCGGGCAGTTCGGGCGCGAACGCCAGGTAGGCGACGGAGATGACGCGCATGCGCGGGTCGCGTCCGGGCGAGCCGTAGGTGCCGAGCTGCTCCAGGTGGACGCGGCCGAGCGCGCCGCCCTTGGCGCTGAGCCCGGTCTCCTCGGCCAGCTCCCGCACCGCCGCCTCGGGCAGGTCCTCGGCGTCCGTCCCCTGGAGGGGCCCGCCCGCCTGGACGAACCCGCCCGGCAGCGCCCACAGGCCCGCGTACGGCGCCGCGCCGCGCCGGACGAGCAGCACGTGCAGCGCCCCGTCGCGGATGGTGAGGGCGACCACGTCCACCGTCACGGCGACCGGGTCGTAGGCGCGCGGGTCGTAGCTCGCCAGGAACTCGCTCTCGTCGCGGCTCGGGTCCGGGGTCATGCGCGCTCTCCCTGCGGGTCGTCCTCGCTCTGAGTAAGTCTCAGATTGAGTTCATCTCGATATGAGAAGAACATAACCCGGACTCCGCCCGATGTCCAGAGCATTTCGGGCGAGGCGGACGCGAAAGCGCCGCCCCCCGCAGGGAAGGCGGCGCTAGCGAGCCCGGACGGTCAGCGGCGGTGCCGTCCGCCGGGGTAGGGCGGTTCCCGGTGCTCCTCGTCGTCCCACGGCCCGCTCTGCTTCGGGTCGGCCGTGTACGGGTCCGCCACCCCGGGATCGATCGCGTACGGATCGGCCGCCTGGTCGGATCCGTACCGCTCTCCCGAGTACTGCTCGTGCGTGTACTGGTCCCGCGAGTACTCGTCCCGCGAATACTGGCCGGATGGATGCCGCCCGGACGGCTGCGAGCCGCTCCCGTACTCTCCGCTGCCGTACTGCCCGCTCCCGTACTGCCCGCTGCCGTACTGCCCGCTCCCGTGCTGGCCGCTTCCGTGCTGGCCCGCCGGGTACGGGCCGCCCGTGGAGTGCCGGCCGCCCGCCGGATGCTGGCCGGTCGAGTAGCGGCCCGCCGGGTACGCGCCGCCCTGCGGCTGCGGGCTCTGGCGCGGGTCGCCCGGCTGCGCGGCCGTCCCGTAGTGCTGGCCGAGCCCCAGGTAGCCGCCGGTCTGGCGGGCCTCGCGCCCTTCCGGGACGTACGGGGCGGGCGCGGGCATCGGCACGACCCCGGGGGGGACGACTCCGGGCGGCGCGATGCCCGGCGGGACCACGCCGGGCGGCTGGATGCCGGGCGGGGCGGGGAAGGCCCCGGATCCCGGCGGCGGCGCGGCGGCCATCGGCGCGGCGACCGGTCGCGCGGGGGGCGGCGCGTCCAGCAGCAGCTTCATCTGGCTCTTGCGGCGCCCGTACACCAGATAGAGCACGATGCCCGCCGCCATCCAGATCGTGAAGTACCCCCACGTCTGGACCTTGAGGTTCAGCATCAGCCAGCCGGTCGTGATGATCGTCAGCACGGCGGTCAGCGGCGCCGCCGGGACGCGGAACGGCCGGTGCAGGTCGGGCTGGTCGCGGCGCAGCGCGAGCACCGCGGCGGCGACGAACAGGAACGCGAACAGCGTCCCGATCACGACCATCTGCTCCAGCGTGAGCACGTCGATGGTCTGCGACATCACCACCGCCGCGCCGCCCGAGACGAGCGTGGCGCGGGACGGGACCTTGTACCGGCTCATGTTCGCGATGGGCCGCGGCAGCAGCCCGTCCCGGGACATCGAGAACACGACGCGGGTCAGGCAGATGAGCACCACCAGGATGACGGTGGTCAGCGCGATCACCGCGCCCACGTCGATGAACTTGCCCATCGAGGACGCGCCGACGCCGGCGAACGCCGCGGCCAGCATCGGCGTGTCCTTGTCGACGTCGTTGATCGAGACCATGCCGACCATGGCCACCGCGACGCCGGTGTACAGCACGATGGCGGTGATCAGGCTGATGAGCATGCCGCGCGGGACCTTGCGGGGGGCGTCGTCGGTCTCCTCGGAGGCGGAGGTGATGAGGTCGAAGCCGATGTAGGCGAACGCGATCGCGGGCGCCGCGGCGAAGATCCCCCAGACGCCGAACACCTCGGGCTTGCTGTCGCCGACGAAGCCGAACAGCGCGTCCAGGACGGTCTTGTCGCCCGTGGGCGCGGGCTGCGGCGGCGGCACGAACGGGGTGAGGTTGCCCGGGTGGAAGAACTTCAGCCCGGTCACGATGACGAGCGCGACCACGATCAGCTTGGCCATCACCATGAACCACAGGGTGCGCAGGCTCATCCGGCTGCCGGTCGCGAGCATCGCTATCAGCAGCAGCAGGATGCCCAGGGCGAAGATGTCGAAGCCCTTCTCCTGGCCGATGATGCCGGCGAGCCACGACGGGACCGTGACGTCGAAGTCGGCCAGCGACTGCGTCGCGTACAGCGACCAGGCCCGCGCGACCACCGACGCGGCCAGCAGCAGCTCCAGGATGAGGGCCCACCCCACGATCCAGGCCCATACCTCCCCGAAGGCGACGTAGCTGAAGGAGTACGCGCTGCCCGCCACCGGGATGATGGAGGACAGCTCGGCGTAGGCGAGCGCGGCGAGAAGGCAGACGCCGCCGGCGATCAGCAAAGAAATGATCACCGCCGGGCCGGCCGTCGTCGTGGCCTGCTGACCGGAGACCTTGAAAATGCCGGAGCCGATCATGACTCCGAGGCCGAGCACGATCAGATCACGGGTCCGGTAGACCACACGGAGCCGGTGCCGCCCGCCGTAGAGCCGTCCGGTCGCCTGCTCGACGGGCAGGCGCCGGAACATGTTGTTGCGCATGCGGATGTCCCAGGTCATAGGTGTCCCCCCAGGCCGGAACCCGCGCCGCTGTTCGCGAGAGATGGCTGGTCGAAGTCCCTAAGAATTCACCAGGTATGAGCATAATCGCAACGATTTCCCCTGGATTGGTGTCGTGTTGGTGTTGTCAGGTGCCGACAAACCACCCTCCGCTGTCAAGCCGAAACCGCCCGTTCACCTTCGGCGACCACCGATTCGGATTCTGGTGGAGCGCTCCCGGGCGATTCCTTGTGATTCTCGACCTTTCCTATCGGAGCGCGTACGGCGTTCCGCCGTTCCTCCGGAGGCACTTCCAGGAGGGGCCCGTGGTGCGTCCGGGGTCGGCCGGAGCGGACGGTGGCGCGGCGCGGAGATCGGTGAAACGGTAGGGGCGCCGCGTCCCACAGGAGGTTCGGTGTCCCGCAGCACGTCTTCCTCGTACGCCCTCCGCCACTCGGCCCTCGCCGCGGCGATGGCCGAGTGGCGGAGGGCGTACGAGGAAGA
>NZ_SMKU01000429.1 GCF_004349215.1 Actinomadura rubrisoli
ACCGGGGGCTCGTCGAGGAGGGGCGGGCGCTCGTCCGGCGGTGCCTGGAGCGGAACCGGCCGGGTCCGTACCAGATCCAGGCGGCGATCAACGCGGTGCACAGTGTGGCGCCGACCGATTGGGGGCAGATCCTGCGGTTGTACGACCAGCTCATGGTGGTGGCGCCCGCTCCCGTGGTGGCGCTGCACCGGGCCGTCGCGGTGGCCGAGGTCGAGGGGCCGGACGCGGCGCTCGCCGTGGTGGACGGTCTCGACCTCGACCGTTATTACCTCTTTCATGCCGTCAGGGCCGATCTGCTCCGGCGGCTGGGGAGGACGCGGGACGCCAGGTCGGCCTATGACGCGGCCATCGAGCGTACGGAGAACGAGGCCGAGCGTGCGTTCCTGCGGCGTCGGCGGGATGCCCTAGGAGCGTAGGCGGCTGATCTCGTAGAGGGCGATTCCGGCGGCGACACCGGCGTTGAGGGACTCGGCCCTGCCGGGCATCGGGATGGTGACGAGCATGTCGCAGGTGTCGGCGACGAGCCGTCCGAGGCCCTTGCCCTCCGAGCCGACGACCAGGACGAACGGGCCGGACGCGATCTCCAGGTCGGCCACGGCGACGGCGCCGCGGGCGTCCAGCCCGGCGACGAAGCAGCCGGACTTCTGGTACGCCTTGAGCTGGCGGGCGAGGTTGGTGGCCTGCGCGACGGGCACGGTGGCGAGCGTCCCGGCGGACGACTTCCAGGCTCCCGCGGTCACCCCGGCGGCGCGGCGCTCGGGCACGACGACGCCGGTCGCCCCGAACGCGGCGGCGGAGCGGACGATGGCGCCGAGGTTGCGGGGGTCGGTGATGCCGTCCACCGCGACGATCAGCGGCGCGGTGCCGGTGAGCAGGTCGCCCGGGTGGGCGTAGCGGTACGGCTTGACCTGGAGCGCGATGCCCTGATGGACGGCGCGGTCGGTGAGCCGGTCGAGCTCGTTCGTGCCGGTCTCCAGCAGCGGGATGCCGCGGTCGGCGGCGAGCTGGATGGACTCGCGGACGCGGTCGTCACCGCCGGACGTGACGTACAGCGCGCTGCCGGGGACGCCGCCGCGCAGGGCCTCGACCACCGGGTTCCGTCCGGTGACCAGCTCAGGGACCTCGCCGTTCGCACGGCGGGCCCCGGCGGGACGGCCCGTGGGCCGCGAGGCGCCCTCGGCGGCCCTGCCGCGGGCGCCGGGGCCGATGGTCGGCGTGCCCGTCCGCCGGGCGCTCTTGACGGCCCGGGCCTTCTGGCGCTTGCCGTGCCAGTGCCGGTCCTCGGCCTTGGGAGTGGGTCCCTTGCCCTTGTTCTTGGCCATACGCCCCTCGCGATGATGTGCGGCTCGCTCGCCTCGCGGATGGCGGGCGGCTCAGATCCTCGCGGGACGGCACCTCGGCGAACGCCCGCGAACCTCCGATTTTATCCCCTGCCCCAAGGACTCGGGTCAGTCGCGCTTCAGTTCCCAGCGGGCGCCGTGCGGGGTGTCCTCCACGACGATCCCGGCCTTGGTGAGGCCGTCGCGGATGGCGTCGGCGGCCTGGTAGTCCTTGCGGGCGCGGGCGGCCTGGCGCTGCTCCAGCGCGACGGCGACGAGGGCGTCCACGACGGGGCGCAGGTCGTCGCCGCCGACCTGGTTCCACTGGTCGGACAGGGGGTCGAGGCCGAGGACGTCCGCCATCGTCCGGACGGACCCGAGCCGCTCACGGACCGCGTCGTGGTCGCCGGACGCGAGGGCGCTGTTGCCCTCCCGGACGGTGTCGTGCAGCGTCGCGAGGGCCTGCGGGACGCCGAGGTCGTCGTCGAGGGCGGCGGCGAACGCGGCGGGCACCTGCGGGGCGGGGGAACCGGCGCCGACGACCTCGGCGGCGCGGACGACGAAGCCCTCGATGCGCTGGTAGGCGGTGACCGCCTCGGCCAGGGCGGCGTCGGTGTAGTCCATCAGCGACCGGTAGTGCGCCGAGGCGAGGTAGTAGCGGATCTCGGCGGGACGGGCCCGGCCGAGCAGGTCGGTCAGCAGGACGACGTTGCCGACGGACTTGCTCATCTTCTCGCCGTCCACGGTGAGGAGCCCGTTGTGCAGCCAGTAGCGGGCGAACCCGTCGCCGGCGGCCCTGGACTGGGCGATCTCGTTCTCGTGGTGCGGGAAGATCAGGTCGACGCCGCCGCCGTGGATGTCGAACGTCCGTCCGAGGTACTTGGTGGCCATCGCGGAGCATTCGAGGTGCCAGCCGGGCCGTCCCTCGCCCCAGGGCGTCTCCCAGGACGGCTCGCCGGGCTTGGCGCCCTTCCAGAGGGCGAAGTCGCGGTGGTCGCGCTTGCAGTCCTCGTTCGGGGTGTCGCCGGACGAGCGCATGTTCTCCAGCCGCTGGTTGGACAGCTCGCCGTAGTGGTCGGCCCAGGACTTCACGTCGAAGTAGACGTCGCCGCCCGCGGCGTAGGCGTGGCCCTTCTCGATCAGCCGCCGCATCAGGACGATCATCTCCGGGACGTGCCCGGTGGCGCGCGGCTCGATCGTGGGCGGCAGGCAGCCGAGCAGGTCGTAGCCGTGGGTGAAGACGCGCTGGTTGCCCTCGGCCACGGTGAACCACGGCACTCCGCGCTCGGCCGCCACCGCGATGATCTTGTCGTCGATGTCGGTGACGTTGCGCGCGAACGTCACCGTGTAGCCGGAGCGGCTCAGCCAGCGCAGCAGCACGTCGTAGATGACGCCCGAACGCAGGTGCCCGATGTGCGGCGCGGCCTGCGGCGTAGCACCGCACACGTACATCCCCACGCGGCCCTCTTCCAGGGGCTCGAACGCGCGGACGCTACGGGTACCGGTGTCGTAAAAGCGCAGGCTCACGAAGCCAGGTTATGGGATGGGAGCGCGACCGCGCGGCGCTCTTCGCAACGCGGCACGCGTTCACATGGCGGGTTCCTCAATCGCCAGTGAGCCCGGCGCACCGGGACTCCAGGTAGCGCTTCTCGGGCAGGCTGGTGGTGGCGCGCGCGGCCTTCCGGTACTCCTCGCGCGCGGCGGCCAGGTCGCCGGCGGTCTCCAGCAGGTGGGCCCGGACGGCGGCGAGCCGGTGGTGCCCGGTCATGCGGTCGTCGCCGTCCAGGGTGGCGAGCAGGTCGAGCCCGGCGCGCGGGCCCCGCACCATCGCGAGCGCCACGGCCTCGTTCAGCGTGACCATGGGGTTCGGCGCCAGGTGCGACAGCAGCCGGTAGAGCGAGAGGATCTGCGGCCAGTCGGTGTCCTCCGGGCGCGCGGCCTCGGCGTGGACGGCGGCGATCGCGGCCTGCATCTGGTACGGGCCGGGCGGCGACCAGGTGAGCGCGTCGGTGATCAGCGCCGTCCCCTCCTCGATGGCCGCGCGGTTCCACAGCGTCCGGTCCTGCTCGGTGAGCGGGATCAGCAGGCCGCCCGCACCGGTTCTGGCCGCGCGGCGGGCGTCGGTCAGCAGCATGAGGGCGAGCAGCCCAGCGACCTCGCCGTCGCCGGGCAGCAGCCCGTGCAGCGCGCGGGTCAGCCTGACCGCCTCGGCGGTGAGGTCGGCGCGCTGCAGGTCCGGGCCGCTGGAGGCGGTGTAGCCCTCATTGAAGGTCAGGTAGAGGATGTGCAGGACGGTGCGCAGCCGCTCGTCGCGCTCGCCGGCGGGCGGCATGCCGAACCGGGCGCCGGTCGCCTTGATCCGCTGCTTGGCCCGGCTGATCCGCTGCGCCATGGTCGCCTCGGGGACGAGGAACGCGCGGGCGATCTGCGCGGTGGACAGGCCGCCGACGGCCCGCAGCGTCAGCGCGACCTGGGACGGCGGCGACAGCGCCGGATGGCAGCACAGGAACAGCAGGGTGAGCGTGTCGTCGCGGTCGCCGGGATGGTCCTCGCCCGGCTCCGGCGCGGCCCGTCCGGTGCCGGACGGGTCCCATGCGGCGACGGCCGCCTCCCGGTCGCGGCGCGCGCTCTCGCTGCGCCACTGGTCGGTGAGCCGCCGGGTCGCGACGGTCAGCAGCCAGCCGCGCGGATTGTCCGGGACGCCCTCTCCCGGCCATTGGACGGCCGCGGCCAGCAGCGCCTCCTGCACGGCGTCCTCGCAGGCGTCGAACGCCCCGTGCCGCCGGACGAGGGTCCCGAGGACCTGCGGCGCGAGGATGCGCAGCAGGTCCTCGGCCGCGCGCGGCACGTCCCCGGCCGCGCGCGGCACATCCTGCGCCGCGCGCGGCGCGTCCTCGCCGGTGGCGGGTTCGGTCACATCTCCGTCCCGGCCGTGTCCAGGACGGCCCGGACCTCCATGTGCCCGCCGAACCGGATGTCCGGCCAGCGCGAGGCGATCTCGACGGCCCGCTCCAGGGTCTCGCAGTCCACGGTGATGTAGCCGGCGAGGTGCTCCTTGGCCTCCAGGAACGGCCCGTCGGTCACGGCGGGCAGCCCGTCCTTCTCCCGGACGGTCTTCGTCTGGGACGGGTCGGCCAGCGGCTCGCCGCGCACCATCTCGCCCCGCTCGGTGAGCTCGTTCATGATCGTCTGGACCTCGCCGAACATCCGGTCGCGCTCCTCGTCGGGCAGCTCCTCCACGAAGCCGGGACGGTTGAAGATCAGCAGCATGTACTTCATCGGGTGTCTCCCCTTGTTCCGCGCCCCTGGTGGCCGCTCGTCACGAGAGGATCGGAGCGGCGGGCGCGTTCTCGACATCCTCCACAAGAAATCTTCGGGAGGATCTTCCGCCGCCGCGCCACCGACCTCCCCGCCTCCCGTCAAGGAGACATCGCCCTCTCCCATACGGTACGTCTCGGCCTTAAAGGCACGCCGCGCGCGATGATCGGCTTGAAGTTCGGGTGAACCGGCCTTGGTGCTGGCTAATCTCGCGTTGGACACCTCCCTCACGAACCGCGCAGGCGCCCTTCCCGGAACGAGAGCCATGCCATCTGACCCGACCCGCCCCGGCGGCCCCCGCTACTCCCGGGGCCAGCGCCGGCTCCTCACCGCCGCCGCCGGCCTCGTCGTCGCCGCGCTGGCGGGCGGCGCCTTCACCCTGACCTACGACGTGGTCCGCGACCTCGCCGTCGCCGGGCGGGCGAGCCGCCGCTGGGCCCCGGTGTACCCGGCGATGGCCGACGCGCTGACCGCGCTGACGATCCTGTCCCTCGTCATCACCCGGAACGCCCGCTGGTGGACGCGGCTGCCGCGCTGGGCGCTGCTGCTCGTCCTGGCCGCCGGGGCCGCCGCCATCGCCGTCCAGGACGCGCTGGAGGGCTTCGCGGCGCTCCCGGACGACCCGCTGCGGATCGGCGTGGCCGTGGCGCCGCACGTCATGCTGGTGATCGCCGTCTGGCTGTGGCTGACGATGGTCAAGCAGATCCGCGTGGCCCGTCCCGCAGCGGGCGACGCCTCCGGGTCCGCGGAGCTTCAGCGCGGGCACGTCAAGGTCATCGAGGCACCGGGCGCCGCGTCCGGCCTGGACGCGGAGCCGGACTACGACGCGGAGCCGGACTACGAGGACGCGCGGCAGGTCATGCCCGCGCGGCCTGAGCTGGAGCAGGGCGCGCGGTTCGAGCTGGAGGAGGCCGCGCCCGCCCAGTACGCGCTGGAGGAGGCCGCGCCCGCGCGCTACGAGTTGGAGGACGACGAGCCCGCGCTGTACGAGGAGGACGACGACGAGCCCGCGCTGTACGAGGCGGAGGACGACGACCCCGCGTGGCCCGAACGGGACGATGACACGCGCACGCCGCCCGCCCTGGACCCGCTTCCCGAGCCGCTGGCCACTGATCCGCCCCCGCCTGCGCTGCTGCCCACCGACGTGGAGCTGGTCCGGCACCGGGACGACGACGAGCAGGAGCCGGAGGGGGTGCGGGTGGCGGCCCGGACGACGCGGCCCGACCTGGTCATGCCCGCCGAGTACGGCCCGGACGGGGACGACCACGACGGCCCGCCCGCCGACCGCGCCGAGGACCCGGACGCCGGGGAGGCGCCCGAACGGGCCCCGCGTTCCGGGGAAGGGGGCGAGCAGGCCGACGATCTCCCGATCTGGGACTGGAACCCGCCGCCGTCGGGCAACTTCCGCAGCTCCCCGCTCCCGCCGGCCGAGTAAAGACGTCCGATCTGCCCCAGTTTGCCGCCCTTTGTGGTGAGTGCCCGGCGCCCGGGAGGGAACTGGGCCCGCGAAGCCCGATGAGAAGGGCGAACCCGGGGAAGATACGTCCCCATGACGACGGTTTCGTGGGTTGAGGTCGACGAGGATGGCGGCTTCGGGATCGAGAACCTGCCGTACGGGGTGTTCTCCCGTCCGGGAGAGCTTCCCCGCGTCGGCGTCGCGATCGGCGACCGCGTCCTCGACCTGGCCGGGCTGTCGGCCGCGGGCCTGCTGGAGGACCGCCGCTACTTCGCGTCCGGCTCGCTCAACGCCTTCATGGTGGCGGGCCGCGCCACCTGGCTCGCCAACCGCGCCCGGCTCGTCGACCTGCTCGGCGACGAGGCGCACCGGCCTCAGGTCGAGCCGCACCTGATCCCGCTGGCGGACGTGGAGCTGCTGCGCCCCATCGAGGTCGCCGACTATGTCGACTTCTACTCCTCCGAGCACCACGCCTCCAACGTCGGGAGGATCTTCCGGCCGAACGGCGACGCCCTGGCGCCCAACTGGAAGCGCCTGCCCGTCGCCTACCACGGCCGCGCGGGGACGGTGTACCCGTCGGGGACGCCGATCGTCCGCCCGCACGGGCAGCGCAAGACCCCCGGCGACCAGGAGCCGACGTACGGGCCGTCCCTCAAGCTCGACATCGAGGCGGAGGTCGGGTTCGTCGCGGGCGTACCGTCCGCGGCCGGACGCGGGGTCCCGGTGTCGGCGTTCCGCGACCACGTCTTCGGGTTCGTCCTGGTGAACGACTGGAGCGCCCGCGACATCCAGTCGTGGGAGTCGCAGCCGCTCGGCCCGTTCCTGAGCAAGTCGTTCGCGACGTCGATCTCGCCGTGGGTGGTGCCGGTCGCCGCCCTGGAGCCCGCCCGCGTCGCCCCGCCCGTCCAGGAC
>NZ_SMKU01000042.1 GCF_004349215.1 Actinomadura rubrisoli
CGCCCGTCCCCCGCACCGGACGTGCTCGCCGAGATGAACCTCCAGGTGCCGGGGACGATCGTCCGGCGCCGTCACGGGGAGCTCTCCGTCGCCTTCGAGAAGGGGCTGTTCCGCGACGGCGTGCGGCTCTCGCGGGACGGACGCACCGTCCTCACCGTCCTCGGGGCGCGGCTGCGACCTTACGCGGCACGGGTGTCCGTCACCGTCATCGGCCACACCGACGGCCGCGCGGTGCCCCCCGGCCGCGGGTACGCGACCAACACCGAGCTCGGCATCCTGCGGGCGACGGTCGTCCGCGAACTCCTCCACGACGGCGCGGGGATACCGACCTCCAGGTTCACGGTGTCGAGCCTCGGCGCCGCCGCAGCCCTCGGCCGGGGCGGCTCCCCGGCCCGGAACCGGACCGTCGGCCTGCGGATCTCCGCGGCCGGACAGGCGTGACGACCATGGCCGAAGACGTGATCGGCTCCCTCCTGGACGGGCTGGGCCCGGACCTGTACCGCGAGAACGCCTTCCGCGTGACCGGGCTGGCGGTGAGCGCGAGCGCCCGCGACATCCGGCGCCACACCGAGCGGCTCCGCGTGGCGAGCCGCTTCGAGACCGACGCGCCCGCCGAGACCGTCCTGTTCGGCGAGCCCCCCGACCCCGCCGAGACCCGGCAGGCCGCGCAGCGCCTGCGTGATCCGGCGCGCCGCCTGCTCGACGAGTTCTTCTGGTTCTGGCCCCTGGAGGCGGGACGGCCCGACCAGGCCGTCGCCGCCCTGCGACGCGGCGACACGGCCGAGGCCGAACGCGTCTGGAAGGACGACGGATCGGCCGTGGCCCAGCACAACCTGGCCGTCCTCGCCCATGCCCGCGCGCTCGACTCGTCCGACCCCGCCCTCTGGCACGAGGTCTTCGAGACCTGGCAGCGGGTCGTCCGCGACGACCCGTTCTGGATGCTGCTGGAGACCCGCGCACGCGAGTTCGCCGACCCGCGCCTGGGCCCCGGAACCGCCGCCCGCCTGCGCGAGGACCTCCCCGAAGCACTGCTCGGGATCAACGCGCGGCTCGCGGTGACCGCGCTGCGGGACGGCCGCCGCTCCGAAGCCGAGGCCCACATCGGCTTCATGAACCGGTCGGGCTTCGACCGGCTCGACATCGCCGAGGCCCTGCGCCGCGCGGTGGAACCCGACGCGGCCCGGCTCAGGTCGATCGGGGAGAAGGCCGAGAGGGCCGTCGACGCCGATCCGGCCGAGGGCGCCGAGGCCGCCCAGCGCCTCCTCGACCAGGCGGCGCCGCTGCTCGACGCCCTGGCGATCGCCCTTCCCCCGGACCATCCGGTGCTGCGCGGCGCCAAGGACGACGTCGCCGTCCGGACGCTTCACTGCGTCATCCCCTATTGCAACGAGACCGACGACTGGAAGTCCGCCGTCCAGGTGATCGAGCGCGCCCTTCCCGTGGCCGCGACGAAAGCCGTGCGCAAACGCCTCAAGGACAGCCTCGCCACCGTCCGGAGCAATCTGTCCTATTCGACGTGCTGGTTCTGCAAGGACCTCCCGTCCAGCGACCGGAGCGTCTTCGAGCAGAAGCTCTACGGCAACGTCCGGCACACCATGGGCCGCGTCACCTGGCAGGTCCTCACGGTCAACGTCCCCCGCTGCGCCCCCTGCCGCTCCGCGCACGTCCGGCGGCGTCTGACGGTCTTCGGCTCCGCCGCCGTAACGGTGGCCGCGGGTGCCTACGTCGGCTTCGGCCTCTTCGCGATCAACTGGGTCTTCTTCGGATTCCTCACCCTGGTCGGCGCCTTCATCGCCGTTTGCGTCATCCTGGGTTCCGGCGCCGGCGCCCTGCCGCCCGCCGAAACCGGTAAACTCCGCGAATTCCCCCCCGTCCGCGACCGCCTGAGCACCGGGGCATGGTTCCTCGGCGCGAAACCTCCAGGGGTCAACTGAGCACCAGACCGGTCTCCGCGACTTCGGCGGTTCAGCGGCTACGGCCATCCCGCGGGGATCGAAGAATGCAATTGGCGCGGCCGCGTCGGCCGCGTCGTTCGCGGCACATCTGACAAAGAACACGCTGCCGTCCGGCCCGATACCCGTCGGCGCCGGACGTTTCCGGGAAATGACCTGTTCGAGCGCGCCCATGGCGGTTTCCCCGATCCCGGCGGCCCCGCCGGACGATGCCCAGGTGAGCTTCCTGTCATCGTGCGCTCACAGCCGAACGCATCGGACGGCCCCGAAACCTCCGCCGCCCTGGGTACCGAGGTGATCACCGTGCGCCGCGCCCCTGGAGACCGCGGCCCCGCGCGCGCGTGGCCGGCGGCGGGTCGGGCGGCCGGTGCCGGGGAGTCAAGACGGGCAGGGCGACCGTTTCCGGCCACTCCCCGATGCGCGTCTCGCCTGCTCACAGCCCTGGCGGCGGCCGGAAAGCCCGATGGAACGATCCTTGTCAAAAGGAAGGTATTGAAGTTCGATAATCGATGACCAAATTGAACGAGGCGCCCTTGCTTGTCAATTGAAGGCGGATCGAAATAGGTTGAAAACCTATGATTGACAGCACTTGACGCGAAAGTTACTCTCCGTTGAGATCCTGGATCTACCCCATTGAAGGTGCCTGCTTAATCCGGATATCAGGCACCCGCCTCTTCGGCCACCGAAGAAGTAAATCGCGCCCGCTCTCCAGCGAAGAGGAACCGCATGCGTAAAGGGATCGCCATTTCCGCCGCTGCCGCCGCGCTCGCCATGACCGCGGCGACGGTCGCCCCCGCCGCCGCCGCGTCCGAGCAATTGCTCGGACGCGGCCCCAAGGGTGTCACCATCGAGATCGCGACCGTCAACGGCTCCGGATGCCCGCCCGGCAGCACCGCGATCGCCCTGTCGGAAGACAACGAGGCCTTCACCGTCACCTACAGCAAATACATCGCCCAGGCCGGCGGCGCCTCGAACCCGATCGACTTCCGCAAGAACTGCCAGATCAACATGATCGTGCACGTTCCGCAGGGCTTCACCTACGCCATCTCGTCGACGGACTATCGCGGCTACGCCTCCTTGCAGAAGGGCGTGAGCGCCACCCAGCTCGCCAGCTACTACTTCCAAGGCGATTCGCGCACCAGACAGTTCTCGCACCCCGTACCCGGCCCTTACAACAAGAGCTGGCAGTCCAGCGACAAGGTGGATGTGTCCCAGCTCGTATACAAGGCATGCGGCGAGGAGCGGAACTTCAACATCAACACCGAGCTGCGAGTGGACCAGGGCGATGCCGACCCTAAGAAGGTCAGCTTCATCGCCATGGACTCCACCGACGGCAGCATCAAGACGACCTATCACTTCGCCTGGAAGCCCTGCCCATAATCCGGGCAACCCAACACTGAAGGAGAAAAATCCATGCGCAAGGGAGTGACTGCTTCGGCAGCCTGCCTGTCCGCTCTCGTGCTGTGCGCGGGTATGGCCCCCGCGGCATCGGCGGCGGCGGCGCCAAAAGACCCCCCGAAGGGTGAGATCACCATTCGGGTCCTCACGGTGAACGGCTCCGGCTGCCCCGCCGGCACCGCCGCCGTGTCCGCGGCACGCGACAACACCTCGTTCACCGTCACCTACAGCAAGTACCTGGCACAGGCCGGCGGGAACTCCAACCCCACCGACCTCCGCAAGAACTGCCAGCTCAGCCTCGCCGTCCACATCCCGCAGGGATTCACCTACGCCATCGCCAGCGCCGACTACCGGGGCTACGCGAACCTGGCCAACGGCGCGACCGCGCAGCAGCGCGCGAACTACTACCACCAGGGCATGCCGCAGTCGACATCCGTCGCCCACAACATCCGCGGCAAGTACTCCGACAACTGGCAGTTCACCGACCGCACCCCGGTCGCCGAACTCGTCTGGAAGCCCTGCGGCGAGGACCGCAACTTCAACATCAACACCGAGCTGCGCGTCGACAAGGGCAGCTCAAAGCCCGACGAGACCAGCTTCATCTCCTTCGACTCCACCGACGGCAACGTGAACACCATCTACCACTTCGAGTGGAAGAAGTGCCCCGGACGCTGATCCGGTCGACCGGGCCGCGCCCTCGTACGGGAAGGGCGCGGCCCGGTTCCGTCGTGTGACGAGCCGGTGACCGCCGTTGGAACGGAGCGGCTGCGGTCAGTAGATGATGGACACGATCTGGCACGCGGCCTCGGCGAGCTCGCGGTCGCCGTCGATGCGGGCGCGGGTGAGGGCGTCGTCCGGCTGGACGCCGCGGGTGCACAGGCGCCAGGCGGTCTCCGCGTCCAATCGGACGAGGGCCGCCGGACGTCCATTGTCCGGCTCGGCCAGGGACCAGCGGGCCCCGGTGGCGGTGACCGTCCAGGCACCACCGGCCGGGCCGTCCACCCGGACCTGGATCTGTGTGCCCGCCGGCGCGGGGACATCGCGCAGGGTGTGGGGCAGAGCGCGCATGAAGGTGTCCAGGACCACGGACAGGAACCGGGGTTCGGGATCGGTGCCCTGGCCGACGGCATGGCGGATCTGCTGGCGGTGGGTCCAGTACTCGGTGAAGTCGCGGGCGCTGTCCAGCCACATCGGCGCCGGGTCGGCACCGGCCCACGACACCCCCAGCGACGTGGAGCCGGGGTCGGTGGCCTCGAAGAACCGGACGGTCTGCCGGCCGATCAAGTCCAGGGTGTCGGTGAGCGCGGCCGGGCTGACGCGGGAGAAGGCGTCCACCCACTCCTGGTTGATGCGGTGGAGGAAGCTCTCCAGCGTCTCGCCCGGCGCGGGGACGGGTCCTTCCCGGTGCCCGTCACGGCCGCCGGCGAGCCGCCAGTAGCAGTCGCCGAGGATGTGGGCGGCGAGATCACGCACGTTCCAGCCCGGCACCGCCTCCTCGCGCCAGTCGCCGGGCGCGAGGGCGCGCAGCGTGCCGATCAGCTCGGCGTGCTCGGGAGCGAAAAGAGGGCGGGCGTCGATCGGGGCCCCGAGCCAGCCGTGGTCCGCCGCGTCATCGGTCCGAGAATCCATGAACGAAGCCTGCCAGAGTCTCCTCACCCGCCGCCGTCAGGGGTGGAGCAGGCCGGTCAGCACCCCATGAGCGACGGCGTCGGCGTCGTCCGCCCGCTGCGGGCTCCGCCAGGCCACGAAGCCATCGGGACGGATCAGGACGGCTCCGGCCGCCTCGATCCCGTAGCCCTTCTCAACGTCCCCGTCGCTGTGGGCGTCGAGGGGCAGGCTCAGGCGCTGCGCGGAACGCCGGAATGCGTCGCACCAGCCCTGGCCGTCGCCGCCCGCCATCAGCACGAAGCGGCCGGTGCACAGATCGAGGGTCGAGATCGTCCGACCGGCACGGGTCAGCTCTATGTGGGGTGCCCGTGTTCCGGGGAGCCCAGAGGCGGCCCTGGGGTGAAGCGCCGCGGGGGCGACCTGCGAGGACGCGGCGGAAGGGTAGGTGTACCCGAAGATCACTTCGAGTTCGTCGACCGTGCCGTCGCCGCCCTCCCCCATACCGGTGCTCTCCCGCAGATGCCGCAGGGCCTGGTCAAGGGTGAACTCGGCGACGGGACGGCGTTCCGCCTCGTAGGTGGCCAAGAGGTCCGGGCCTGCCCGTCCGTTCAGGACCAGCGCGAGCTTCCAGGCGAGATTGTGCCCGTCCTGGACGCTGAGATTCGCGCCGAACGCACCGGTCGGCGGCATCACATGGGCCGCGTCACCGACCAGGAACACCCGCCCGCGCCCGTAGCCGTCGGCGATCCGGGCGGCGAGTTCCCAGGTGCGTATCCTCCGCGGCTCGCCGGGAACATCGGACAGCAGTTCGATCTCGGCGTCGTCCAGCCCGGTGGCGGCGCGCACGCCGTCGACGCAATCCGCGTCGGAGAGATCGCCTCCGCTTTCCGGGCTGAACGGGAGCATCAGCACCCACGTCCCCTTCGTGTCCCGCGGCATGAGAACGGTTCCGGGCTTCGGCCGCTCAAGGAACCACAACCCGATCGGCCTGCCGCGTGTCGCCTCGGTCAGGTCGGCCCGGAAGAACACGTTCGCGTAATGGCAAACCGTCCCGATGCCACGAAAGTCACGGAAACCAATGCCGAGCCGCTCGCGAATGCGGCTGCGGGGGCCGTCGGCGGCGACCAGGTACGCGGCTCGCACCACATGCTCCACCCCGGTCGCCCGTTCACGGAGCCGCGCGGTAACGCCGGCGTCGCCGGCGTCATAGGACACCAGTTCGGTACCGAACCGTATGTCGGCGCCGTTCTCGCGGGCGTAGTCGCACAGGACCCTTTCCAGCTCGTCCTGATTGATCGGCCCCCACGTCACCGGGCTGACATCGGGAGGCGTGTACTCGCCGGCGCGCGGGCGGAACTTCTCCTCCCCGGAGACCGTGTCCGTCCGCGCCATGCCCGGCCACTCGGCGTACACCGATGGACGGGCTCGGATAACGCCTTCCAAGCCCATTGTGCGGTACAGCTTCATCGTCCGGGCATTGATGGTGCGCGCACGAGGCAGCCTGGACGGCCCCTGGTGCCGCTCGACCAGGACCGGGCGAATTCCCTGGTGGCAGAGAAAGGCCGCGATCGACATGCCGGCCATACCGCCGCCCACCACGAGAACGGGTGTCTCGATGTCCATTCGTCTCCCCCATCGACAGTGAATCGCGGGCCCCATGCTGCACACTCAAGCCAACTTGAGCGCAACCCCGCGGACCACCGCCCATGGCGCGCGCCGCCCGGGGCTCGGGTCTCTCTTCCGCCCAGGACTGCGCCGACTGACGGATGGGGAGGGGTCCCGCTGAGAGCTGCGTACGGTTCTCGTGCACGACGAGCGGTGGAGGCGACCAATGAAGCCACATATAGCGGTCCAGCAGGGATTCCGCCGGACGTTCTCATGGTCCGGCCGGACTTCACGCTCCGAGTACTGGTGGTTTGCGCTCTCCTCCTGGCTCGCTTTTGCGTTATGCCTCTCTCTCACCATGACGCTCGAGAACGTGGCCTTTTTTCTTTCCTGGATCCTCATATTCATTATCCCAACGCTGGGAGCAGCCGTCCGCAGACTTCACGACAGCGATCACTCGGGAGGCTGGTGGTTCATTGGATTCGTCCCGTATCTGGGCGCTTTAGTGCTCCTGGTCTTCTACTGCCTTCCAAGCACTCTTGGCCTCAACAGGTACGGCTCGCCGAGCGATGCCGCCGCGCAGGCCAAGCTGGCTCGGCGGCTCGGGCGGAGTTACGAGAAGCATGACAAGGTATATCTTGCGGTCGGCTACACCGCACTGAGCGTGATCTTCGGTACCGAGGCCGGGAAGAATATCGATGGCGACATGGCCGTCCTGGCCCGCCAGCGCGAGGTACTCGGAGAGCTCGCGTTCCGCCAGCGCCTGTGCGAAGTCCTAGGCGGACCCGACGCCGAAACCTTCATCCGGATGGTGGCCGATTCCCATTCTCAGCTCACTTCGACCTCCGATGCTTACCCTGGAGAGTGAAGCTCACGCGCTCGGCAAGCTCGGCTTGGAGAACCGCACTCGGCCGGCCTTGCTGGTCCACGACGCCCGTTGACCCCGTTCGTGCCACGAGGATGGCCGCACGCAGCGCCGAACGTCGCGTACAGCCGGTTGTCAGCGGTCCGCCACGGTCTGTCAGAAGCCGCAATGGCTGCGCGGTCTTGGAGCACAGGCTCAGCGGTTGAGGGCGGCCGTGAGCTCGTCACGGCCGGTGGCGCCCGTCTTGCGGTAGATGGTCTTCAGGTGGTCGTTGACGGTGTGGAGGGACAGCCCGGCGAGACGGGCGATCTGTTTCGCGGAGAACGCATCGCACAGGTGGGTGACCATCGTGCGCTCGCGTGGGGTGAGCCCGTACCAGTCGCAGAACGCCGCGAGAGCCTGGGAGTGCGGGGCCGACTGGATGACGATGGCGATGTCGTCGTCGAGCGGCTGGGCCTCCACGCTGATCCAGCCGCCGTAGACGGCGGCCGGACCGATCACCAGCGGCCCGGCGTCCGAGGAGGAGGGCAGGCGGCGTGCCCGCATCGCGAGCCCGGTCACCGACGCCAGTGTGATCCACTCCGGAGCTCGGACGTGCGCGCGCATGTGCTCGGCCCATGCCAGAGCCGAGGGCGTCGCCGCTCGTATCCGTTCGTCGGGGCCGACGAGGACGACGCCGGTGGGCGGCACCGAGACGGCGGAGACCAGCGGCGCGCGGGTGGCACAGCGGCGCAGGATCGCCGTCAGAGCGGGGCCCAGCCGAGCCGCTCGCGCGATGTCGGCGGCGTCGAAGGGACGTGCGCCCCTGGCGCGCAGCAGGCCCAGCCCGCCCCAGGAACCTCGGTGGTCTCTGAGCAGCATCTGCATCTGGCTGCCGGGTAGTCCTGGCCGAAGTCCGGGTCGAAGCCATGCCAGAAACTGAACGAGGCGAGATCGGCGCCGGCCGACGGATGGGTGGCCGCCAGCGCCGCCGCATCGTGGGCGACGATGGGCATGAGCAGCCGCGACAGCTCTTCGGCCAGCTCACTCACCCCATGGGTAGAGCCTTCGGTGAAGACTGTGGGCATGGAGTTCTTCTGCTACCACCGCGATCGGCCCGGCTCAGTAGCGCTGCGCTACGAACTGCTGGAAGAGCACTGGTCTTACATGGACCGATACGCAGCGGAGTTGATCGCCCGAGGCCCGACCTTCGCCGGCGATGACGAGACGCCCACCGGCAGCGTGCACATCGTTGATCTGCCCGATCCCGTCGCCGCCCGCGCGTTCGCCTTCGACGAGCCCGGCTACCAGGCCGGCGCGTACCGGGACGTGCTGTTGCGCCGATGGCGCAACATGCTGGGACGCACCATGTGGGAGTTCCCCGGCGGCCGGACCGGCGGCGACCGGTTCCTGGTGCTCGGCCTCGGCCCGGAGAAGGACACCGACCTCGCCGTCCCGCCCGATCAGGACGAGCTGATCGCCTACGGGCCGCTGCTGTCCGACGACGGCACCACCTGGCTGGGCACGGCGGCACTGGTCCGGGCGCCGGGTCCGGACGCGGCACGCGCCGTCCTGGCCCCGGACCAGTACGCCGGCATCGAGGTCCACGAGTGGGAATTCGGCGGACGCCGGTAACCCTGCCGCCGACTGTCCGAGGTGGAGCCGATCTGCTTGCTCCGCGACGAGGACCGTCGGAGCTGGCGCTTCGCCCCTGTCGTCCTGTATTGGAGGTGGCCAAGGGGCCCGGCGCGCCGGTGGAACCGCGCCGGGGACGCCGGTGGTGGGTGCGGGTCGTCGTTTTACATCTCCAAGACCTCCCCGCGGGTGCTGGTGGTATTGCTGAACTGCGCGGGTTGCGCTTGGGGTGCGGTGCCGTGGTCGGCGATCTGGGACGAGGTGACGGTCAGCTCGTAGTGGGCCCAGATCATGGCGGCGTTGACCAGCCGACGAGCCGTGGCGTGGACGAGGTGGACGTCCGGCGGGGCGGTGGCGATGAGCAGGACGGGGGCGCCGCGCTCCAGGTTGACCGCGGTGGGGCTCGTCGGCCAGAGGGCCACGCGCAGGTGCTGGTCGTCGATCACGCGGAGGTCCCCGTCGGCCGGCAGGCAGGCCCGGGGGCAGCCGTCGGCATCGGAGGTGATCATGGTGACGGGGCGCCGGCGTGCCTGGGCGCTCACGATCGCTTGGACGGGGGTGGGGAGGACGTCGGGAGAGGTTGTCATCGCAGGTCCGCCTTCCGTCGAGAGTCCGGCCTGCCGGAGGGTCTCTCCGGCCGCCCGATCACGGCATCGGTCCGGCTATCCGGACGCATCACGCTCGCAGTAGAACACATGTTCGATGCTAGCGGATGGGTCGGACACCCGCATCACCAAAGGCGATACGCCCGCGATGGGTGCTCGGTCGCGGACGGCTCACCACGCGCGACCATGACGCCGTGGTCGCCGACCTGGTGCAGCACGTTGTCCTCGGACCGGCGTAGCTGGGTGGATCTCCGTACATGGGAATGGCTGCCCGCGTCCACCCCAGGCGGCTGTTCGTTGCCTTGGGCGGCGCGGATGGCTCTCCTCGCGTCGCTTGTGGCCACGACGTCCGGACCGGTCAGCGTGAAGGGGCGTCGGCCGCTCCTGGCGATGGCGCTCGGACCCGTGACCGGCGTCGCGCGCGCCCGCGACGTCCCGGCGGTGATCGCCCACGCTCCTTAGCGGACATGCCAGGAATTCACGCGTCACAACGGGCGCACGTGCTCGATTGTGACGTGGTGCCGCTCGGTCAGTCGCTGGGCGATCAGCGAGCGGTGGCAGGCCGCGGAGTCGCGCTCGACACAGAGCAGCGCCGCGGTCCCGACGCTCGGCAGCGCCGACACGATCGGCGCGAGGTCGGCGCGGTCGAGGACCTCGGTGGTGTAGCGGCGGGCGTACTCGGCGGCGAGCTCGCGGCGCGAGCGTTTGCCGACCCCTTGGCGGCCATCCTCGGCGTACTGGAGCTGCCGTAGCTCCGTGGTCGGGGCCAGCTCGCGGTGATGCTCGTAGACGATCTGTGCTTGGGCGAGGGCCGCCTGCAGCCGGAGCGAGTTCGCCCAGGCGTACTCGGGTCCGCGGACACCGCGGCGCTGGCGTACGTCCAGAAGGAGGCGAACGTCCGCGTACCGCAGTCGCCGCAGAAAGGACTCGCCGTCGAAGCCATAGACGCCGATCGTCACCATTCTGAACACCGGATCACCCACCTGCCTGCTCCTCGTGGCGGTTCGACCGGCGGTCCTGCCGGAGGCGGCGAGGTCGCATCAGCTCCATTTAGGTCCATCGGCTCGGTATCGTCACCTTTGACGTCGCTTCGATAAGCCTCCCGGCAAATCACGACACCCTGTGTCGTGTATTCCGGGAAGGTTCGCATGCGTGCCGACCGGGGTCCGCAGCGAGCGCCGAGGCTCTCCGAGGAGGACCTGGTGCAGCGCCGGCCCGGACCCCCTGACCGCACCGTTAGAGCCTGTTCACCGCAGCTCGACAAGGTCCATGCCACAGGCCCTGAAGCGCGGCCGTAGATGACGGGCCCGATCGTGCCGCATCTGTCAGGTCGTCGCGGCGCCGGGGCCGGGCGTGCCCAAGGCAGTGGTCGAGCTGCTTGGACAGATGACGGAGGCTGGCCCGGAGGGGATACCGCCCCCTCCGAATTGGTGGCTGCCGGAACTGCTCCCGTCAGCGGTCGGCGGGGGTCAGTGTAGGTCGGAGTCGGGGATCCAGGAGCCGTGGATGCCGGCCGGGACGCGGCGGGGCAGTTGGATGGCGGCGCGTTCGTGTAGGTCGCCGGCGTCGAGGATGAGCATCTCGGAGGAGTTCGAGGCGAGGTCGCTGGTGATCGTCATCAGGTAGCCGTGGTCGTCGTCGGTGCCGCCTTCGGCGGGGACGAAGTAGGGCTCGCTGGGCAGCCGGTCCCGTCCGAGGTCGAAGAGGCGCCGCGTGCCGTCCTGGTGGTCGTATTTCACGACGGCCCAGCCGTCGAGGCCGCCGCCGGGGAAGGCCAGCGCGTAGGAGTGCCGGTTCGGCAGGCCGATGCGCCGGTTGTCGATGGTCGGGAACTCGGTGACCAGGTCGTCGGTCCGCTCCTCGGCCGCCTTGCCCGTGGCGGTGTCGAGCGTCCAGCGGTGCGAGGTCACGCCGGCGACGGGCACCGGGGCGTAGCCGGGGGCGCCGACCCACCACTTCCAGCTGGTCTCCCAGGCGGCGCGGTCGTAGCGCGGACCGTCCAGGACGATACGGCCGGCGGCGTCCACGTGCGCGTTGGTGGTGTGCAGGAGCGCGGACGGCTCGACCTCGAACCACTGGACCCGCGGCGGCCCGGTGCGCGGCATGACGCCGAGCCGGGCGGGGTAGTCGTCGCTCCAGCGGTAGGGGATGCCGGACTGCTCGGCCGGGTTGAACACGACGGGGAAGTCGATGAAGAGCACGTGCTCGCCGGTGATCGCGAAGTCGTGCATCAGGGCGGGGCCTGCGCCCTCGATGACGTCGTTCCGGACGATCTCCCCGGCGGGCGAGGCGACGTAGTAGACCAGATGCGGCGGGAACGGCGAGTAGCACAGGAAATGCAGGTCGCCGGTGACCGGGTCCTCCTTGGTGTGCGCGGTCATCGCGGTCTTGAGGGTGCCGCCGAAGTCGAACGTCCCGATCGTGTCCAGCTCGGGGCTGAGCTCCCAGGGGAGGTTGACCTCCTGGAGGGCCAGCAGCCGCCCGCCGTACTCGATGATGTGGGTGGCGGCGGCGCTGGCGGCCAGGTCCAGCGACCCGTCGGGGCGGAACAGCGGAGCGTCGTCGTCGAAGGCGGTGGTGTGCACCCACCGGTTGCGGTACCACTCGGCGCGGCCGCCCCGGATCCGGACGCCGTGGATCATGCCGCTGCCGCGGAACCAGTGCGTCGGGGTGACGCCCGGCTTGGCGTTGTGGCCGTTGCGCAGGTAGCGGCCTTCGAGCTCGGGCGGGATCGTGCCGCGCACCGGCAGGTCGGTCGCCGAGATCTCGTCGACGGCGGGGGTGTAGTGGCCGCTGATGTAGGGCTTGGTCATGGCTCTCGTGCCTCTTTCCGGACGAACAGGGACAGCAGCGCGGCGAGGGCCGCGATGGCGGCGGCGACGCGCAGGGCGGCGCCGTAGTCATGGGCGAGCGCGCCCGGTGACGCGTGCGTTCGCGGTGGCGCGGCGACGGCCGTGAGCAGGGCGAGGCCGAGCGCGCCTCCGATCTGGCGGGTGGTGTTGATCAGCCCGCCCGCCAGGCCCGCGTCGGCGGGCGGGACGCCGGCCGCCGACAGGTTCGTCAGCAGGACGAACACGGCGCCGAGCCCGATGCCGATGGGCAGGGAGGGCAGGGCGAGGTCCAGGACGGCCGAGCCGCCGGACGGGGTGCGCGACAGCCACAGCAGCCCGCCCGCGGCGAGGGCCAGGGACAGGGCGAGCGCCGTCCGGGAGCCGAGGCGGCGCGCGGCGCGCGGTGTGAGCCAGGAGGCGCCGGTCATCGCCAGGGCCAGCGGCAGTTGGGTCAGCCCCGCCTTCACGGGCGAGTATCCGAGGACCTTCTGCTGGTAGAGGGGCAGGAAGAAGAACAGCCCGATCCAGACGCCGCCGACGAGGGTCATCAGGGCGTTGGCGGACGCGACGCCGCCCATCCGCAGCACGGCCGGCCGCACCAGGGGCGACTCCGCCCGGGTCTGCCAGAACGCGAACAGCGCGAGCAGGATGCCGCCGCCGAGGAGCGGGCCGAGGACGGTGGCCGCGGCCCAGCCGTCGCGGGCGGCGCCGGAGAGCCCGTAGGTCGCCAGCGCCAGCCCGGCGGTGACCGCGACCGCGCCGGGCAGGTCGATCCGTCCGCCCGCCGGGGTGTCCGGCGGGACGAGCCACAGCGCGCAGGCCAGGACGCCCAGCGCGATCGGGATCCCGGCCAGGAACACCCACCGCCAGCCGGCGGCCTCGGTGAGCAGCCCGCCGAACAGCACGCCCGCCGCGCCGCCGGTACCCGACACCGCTCCCCACACCGCCATGGCGCGGGCGCGGCCCGCCCCCGGCGGGAACAGCGCCAGCACCAGGCCGAGGGCGGTGGGCGCGAGCAGTCCCGCGCCCACGCCCTGCACCACGCGAGCGGCCAGCAGCACCGCCGGCCCGCCCGCCAGTCCCGCGACCGCCGAGCCCGCGATGAACACGGCGGTCCCGACCAGGAAGATCGTGCGCCGTCCCAGGAGGTCGCCGAGCCGGCCTCCGGGCAGCAGCAGCGCACCGAACGCCAGCACGTAGGCGTTGACCGTCCAGGACAGCCCGACCGTGGACAGCCCGAGTCCCGTCCCGAGGGCGGGCAGCGCGACGTTCACGATCGACGTGGTGAGGACGACCAGGAACTGGGCCGTCGCGAGAACGGCCAGGGCGGGCCCGAGCCGGCGCGCGGAGCCGGGGCGGGTCTTCGCGGGTGCTGGGCCGCCCGGGCCGTGGCCGACCGGTGACGCCGGCGGGCTGGTCATGCCGGCCGGGGGTTCTCGTGGACGCCGTGCTGCTCGGCGGCGGTGCGGTTGACCATGATCTGGCTCCTCAGCGGTGGCGGTCGGGCCCGAATCCAGCTAACCTCGGTTTGCGTTGGAACGCAACGGTCTCGTTCCGAGGATGGGAGAAGGGCATGGCGGTCCGGGACGACAGCCGCGACGGAAGATCCGGAGGAAGCCCCAGGGGCGCCGCCGTTCTCCGGCCCGAGCTGACGGAGTCGATCGTGGCCGCCGTCGTCGAGCAGCTGGCGAGCCGCGGCTACCGGGGGCTCACCATGGACGCGGTCGCCCGTGGCGCGGGTATCGGCAAGGCGGCGATCTACCGTCGCTGGCCGTCCAAGGAGGCCATGGTCATCGACGTCATCTCACGGTTCGCCGTCGACGCGCTGCCGATGCCCGACACCGGCAGCCTGGCGGGTGACATGAAGGCGTTCCTGTCCGACGCGTGGGACGCGCTGACCCGTCCCGAGGTGGCGGCGATAGCGCGCAACCTGATCGGCGAGATGGCCTACACGCCGGAGCTCGCCGTCATGCTGCGGACGAGGGTCTCCGAGCCGCGCCGGCGCAATGCCACGGCGCTGCTCCAGCGCGCGATCGAGCGGGGCGACCTTCCCCCCGCCGTGGACATCGACCTGGCGCTGGACGTCATGGCCGGGCCCCTCGCGCTGCGCACCTTGATCATCGGCACGCCGGTGGGCCCGGACTACCTCGACCGGCTGACGGCGATGACCCTGGCGGCGCTCGGCGCTCACGGGCGGCACTGACGAGCCCGCGGACGGAGCCGGGCCGAGGCGCCCGGCGAGAAGCGCGTCGTCCACTTCGCGGCGCATCAGATGTAGCCCTCCCGGATGGCGTAGGCGACCGCGTGGGCCCGGTTGCGCAGTTGCATGCGGGTCATCAGGCCGTGCAGCACGTTCTTGACGGTCCGCTCCGAGTAGGCGAGCTTCCTGGCGATCTCGGAGGTGTCCAGCCCCTCCGCGATGAGGCGGAGCACCTCGCGTTCCCGTTCGACCAGCCCGGCGGCGGCGAGGCCCTGACCGGTCACGCCGCGCTGGATGCGGCCGACATGCTTCAGCAGGCGCGCCTGCAGATCCGGGGGCAGGCTGCCGTCGCCGCCGGCCGCCGCGACGATGGCGCGGGCGATGCCATCGGGCCCGGCCTCGCGCCGCCAGAGCACCGCCACCACGCCGCACTCCACGGCCTCCAGCAGGTGCGCCTCCTTGAGGTCGCCGACGATCAGGACCGAGCGGGCGCCGATCGACCGCGAGAACCGCCGCAGCACCCTCTTGACCTGCTCGTCGACGGCCTCGGCGACGACCACGGTGACCACGGCGTCGGCCTCCTCCACCAGGCTCACCTCGGGACGGTGGCGCAGTCCGCCGACGACCCCCGCGTACGAGATGGGGTCGGGCGCGTGCACCGCGACGGCGATCGTCTCCATCACGTCACGTCCCTGCGCCAGGCCGGCCGCGCCGGCGCGCAGACCCTGGTGTCCCCCTTCGCGCCAAGCGCGAGGGCCCCCGAGAACACACATCTTGTCATGCCGATAAGCTTCGCTAAAACCGCCGCCCGCGACAGTGCCGCACGCTACCCAATCGCCGGTACAGCCTCCTGTACCGGCGATAATCGCGCCTGCTCAGCGCCACTCAGAGGGGACGGTCCCCCCGAGAGATCCCGCTGGAGATCCCACTCCGCTAAGTCATTCGGGCCGGGAGAAGCGGTACGTTGCCACCCATAGTGCCGCTAGGGCAAGAAGCGCGATAATTCCCAACTCCAGCAATACCGGCGGTGTCCAACCTCCCCATCCGGGCCCGCTCGCCTGCCCGCCGAGATCGAGGGGGCCGGGCAGAGTGCGCCGCAAAGCATCGACACCGTACGTCAGCGGATTGGCGATGACGGCGGCGCCGAGCCATCCGGGCAGGCCGCTCGCGGGAAACACCGCGCCGGACAGGAACAGCATGGGTGCCGTGCTGAGCCCGGCGACGACCTGAAAGGTTTCGAGCCGCCTGATGCACACCGCCATCAGAACGCCAAGAGTGGCGAAGGCGAACGACAGCAGCGCCACTTCCACAAGGGCGACCAGGAGCCGCAGGTCGTAAGGAACCCCCACCAGTCCGGCAAGGACGAGAACGGGCACGCAGGAGGCCGCGCCTGTGCTCGCGCCCCCCAGGCAGAGCCCTGTGAGAAGTGCGGGACGGCCGACGGGCAGGACCAGCATCTGACGCAGGAAGCCCGATTGGCGGTCCCAGACGATGGACGCTCCCACCGTCAACGCGGGAGCCTGGGCCGCCATCAGAAGCACACCGGGGAAGAGGTACGCCCGAAAGTCGCCGGAACCGTCTCCGCCGGCCGCGACGACCGAGCTGAGCCCCGTCCCGAGAATCAGCAAGTACAGCAGCGGGCTGAGAAGACCCATGGCAGCGCTCAGCCGGTTGCGCCGGAGACGGATCATCTCACGCTGCCATTGCACACGAATGGTGCGCAGATCTCGTGCCAGCCGCCGGCGGCTGGTGACCGCGGTGGTCAAGGCCACCGGATGCGCACCGCTCGTCGACGTCGGCTTCTGGTAGTGCACGCCATCACGAGCCACAGATTCGCTCTCCCTCACAGTTCTGAGAAGACGGATGGCGTATCGTCGGCCTCCCGGATGGTGCGACCGGTATGACGCAGGAACACATCGTCCAGTGTGGGCGGGGTGACGGTCACGGAGTGCACGGGGACGTGGAGTTCGGCGCACAGCCGGGGCACGAACTCCGCACCGCCGGTCACTCGGAATCGGACACCCCCGGGCCCAGCGGTGGCCTCGAAACCGAACTGTTCGCGCACAGCACGGGCGGCCGCCTCATCGTTCCCGGTGCGGAGCGCGACAAGGTCGGCGCCGACTTCGGCTTTGAGCCGGCTCGGGCTCCCTTCCACGACCAGTCTTCCCTCGTCGATGATGGCGATCTGGTCGCAGTTCTCCGCCTCCTCCAGGTGATGCGTGGTCAGGAAGACGGTGATGTGCTCCTCACGCCGGAGACGGTGCAGGTGCTCCCAGATGACCACGCGTGTCTGCGGATCAAGCCCGGTGGTGGGTTCGTCCAGGAAAAGCACCCTGGGGGCGTGCAGCAGTCCTCTGGCGATCTCCAGGCGTCTCTGCATGCCCCCGGAATAGGTGCTGACCGGAGCGTCTTTGCAATGGGTGAGATCGACGAGTTCGAGCATGGCGGCGACCGCCCGGCGGGCCTCGCGCCGGGACAAGCCGAACAGGTCGGCCTGGAAGCGCAGGTTCTGCTCGCCGGTCAGGTCACGATCCAGTGTGGATTCCTGGAAGACGAGCCCGATATGACGGCGCACATCTTCCGGCTGCCGCAGAACGTCGTATCCGGCCACCTCCGCCCGTCCCGCGTTAGGGCGAAGCAGAGTGCACAGGATGCCGATCGTGGTCGTCTTGCCCGCGCCGTTGGGCCCGAGGAACGCGAAGATCTGTCCGGCGGGAACGGAAAGGTCCAATCCGGCGACCGCTTCCGTCCCGCCGTAACTCTTGCGCAGGCCCTCGGTCAGGACGGCGAGGGGGACAGTGGCTCTCACAAGAGTTTTCCAGCTCCGGGATGCCTCACGCTCATGGTCGTCCGGAAGAGGGCCATGTCATCGATTTCGCCGATGGCGGCTCCATCGACCTCCACCCAGGCATGCGCGCGGAATGGTCGGCTCCGTACCCCAGTGCACCAGTCGGGCCACCCTCCATGCAACCGGCACAGCACCGCCGTCGCCACGGACCGCTGAAGGCAGCCCTGGCCCGCGCATCGCGCGCTCACGGTCACCACGGCCTGACGCGCGTTGAGCGCCAGGGCGGTATTCGCCGGACGCGAACCGGTGCGGAGGAGCCTGAGCGCCATTTGCAGGCGGCGCGGCGACAGCGCGACCAGCAGGCGGGCCACGGCGACGGCGGCGCAGGCCGTCACCCGCAGGCGCCGGGAAAGCGCGACGGGCGATTCGGAGGTGGTCAGCATCGTCATGACGTCACCACCAGACGAGCCTGGCGCAGGCTCTCCAGGAGTGTCTCGACATCGGTGCGGGCACGCTCGGCCGGGACCGGGAACCGTTCGGCCAGCGACTCGGCGGCCTCCTCGGGCGAGAACCCTTCCAGCAACAGCCGCAGCGCGGCCGCGCCCGTGACGTTGAGCCGAAAGTACCGGCCTCCTCGCTGGTCGAGTAACGCGAGTCCATCGTCGAGATCGGTGGCCGAGACGTCGCGTGAGAGAGCTACGGTCATCGTGGGTCTCCTTGGGGGAACGCGGCCATGGGGGCGACAGAACTCGGAGAGCGGAGCCAGGACTCGCAGGCCATCGTGTTCGCGAGCGGAGGCATCTGCGGTGAATCGGAGCCCAGGCTGATCAGAGCGGCCCGCAGGCGGTCGGCATTCACCATGCCCAATTGGGCGAGGCGCGAGTCGTCGCACAGTCCGAGAAGGGATCGGCGGTTGCGCCGCAGTCCCTCGTCCTCGTCGGCGCTGTACTCCCCTTTGGTGCGGCGTTCGAGAATCTCGTCCGGGACGACGCCGGTCATGGCGGCGCGGAGCAGCGGCTTGTACCGTCCTCTGGCCGCGCGGTCCTCGATCCGCACCGACAGCGCGGCCTCGATGACCCGGTCATCCAGATACGGGGCGTCCCACTCGACGCCGAGATCGGCGAACGCCAGCCTCAGCTGCCTGATCGTCCCCCCGCTGTGGACGGCGAACTCCAGCATCTGGTGGCGGACCCGGTCGGAGCACAAGGGGTGCGGATCCTTCGCCGCCTCTGCCCGGAGGAGCCGGCTCGCGGCCCCGACGGCCTCTTTCGTGGCCCATGGCGGCATGCGCAGGCCGTCCCCCCATCCCAGAGGAGCTTGGGAAGCCGCTTCCAGAGGGGCCGTGAGCTCGTCTGCGGCCCGGATCAGGGACTCCCCGAGCGAAGACCGGTCCAGCAGCCCCCGCGCGGTCGAGAGCAGGCCCCACCGATTCGCGGCCCTCCGCTGGTTGGCGACGCGGAGCCCCCTCAGCGGATGCGCGCGGACCAGCGACCAGAGATAGGTGGGAAGGCTGATGAAGAGCTCGTCGCCCCCGAGCCCTATCAGATGGCGGCGCGCCCCCTCGGACGCGTCGGCCTGAGCAAGGTGCTCCATGTAGGAGCGGATGTGGTACCAGGTCCCCGGTCCTTCCGCGTCGCCCCGGCGCGTGGAACCGCCCTCGACGTCCCCCCACCATGCGAGCGTCCCCGGTGCCTCGACGATCCGGTGGCGGGCCAAGGGCAGATGCTTCGCCGCCCGCTGCGCCCATACCGTGTCGTCGTTGGACCGGTCTTTGGGCTTGCGATGGTAGGTGATCAGATCGGCCCCGGCGGCGGAGGCGAGAAAGCAAAGGCCAGTGGAGTCCATTCCCCCGGAAAGGTCGGCGCCGATCGGTCCGTGGCCTTTCGCGCGGACGGCCAGCGCCTCCAGCAGCGCCTCGCGCAGCCCGCCCGCCGCGTCTCTCAGGGGCCGATCGGGCGGAGGGGCCTCCCACCAGCGGACCCTCCGGTGCCGGCCGCCGGCGTCGACGTCCAGCCAATGTCCCATCTCCAATTGGCTGATCCCGGTCCACACGGGGCGCCGGCTCAGCGGCCAGGGCGGAACCGGCTCTAAGAGCCGCAGGACGAGGGCGTCTTCATCGAGCCGCGATTCGGCCAGCATCGAAAGCGGCCGGACTCCACTCGCGGCCACCGTCACACCGTCGATGTCCGCGAAGAAGATCTGCCGGGCCGTCGACAGGGTGCCTTGGCTGCGCGTCCGGCCGTCGACCGACGCGATCATATGCGCGCTGCCCGGAAGGGCCCGAGCCACGGAGTCCAGAGAACGCAGCGAGCTCGCGCGGTCGAGAGTCCGCTCAAGAGCCTTGGCATCGAAGCGGGTGGGGCCGAAAAGAGCCAGCTTCCGCCGGCCCGCGGTGACCAAGGCGAGATCTTCCTTCCGCCAGGATCCCACCACCCACGGGCGTCCCGAGTGGTGCGATATGACCTGGCGCTTTTCGCGGCCCTGGACTCGCTGGAGGATCGGCTCGGCTTCGGGGCCATCGGGGAGGACGAGAAAGTCCATATCTCCTCAACAATGGGGACGCGATGCAAGGGGGCGCGCCCCCTTGCATCGGTCTGGTCCCCCGCTTGGTTATGGGAAAGGCGCCCACTTCAGGAGCAGGTCGAGCGGGCGGTGCGGCTTCGGGATGCCGAGGGTGAGCTCGGCGAAGCCTCCGGCCGCCGTCAGGACGGGGGGCTCGTAGATGCCGTCGTCCTCGTTCACGATAGGCGGCTCATAACCGCCGGTCTCGGTCATGGCGCTGACACCATCCTTTCGATTGGAGACGCGACGAGAGCACCGATCCAGCGGAGTGCCCTCATCTCCTCGGACACCTTGAAACTACGTGTCCCATTGTCCCAGGCGCCTGGGACAGCGTTCCCGCCCATGTCCCGTGGGGCAGGGATCGAGTTTCCCGGCGTGCGCGGATTCGCCGAGTGAGCGCTGTCCGGAGCCGGAAGTGGTTCGTCCGCCATTGGCGCCGGGCACCCCGTGTTCTTCGCTTCCAAGGCCGGCGTCGCGCGCTCGGGCCACCGCCGCCGCACGGTCGGAAACCTGGAGCTTCGAGAAGACATGCGAGATGTGGTTGCGCACGGTCTTCTCCGCCAGCACCAGCTTCCGTGAAATGTGCCGGTTGTCGTAACCGCGGGCGAGCAGGTCCAGGACCTCCCGCTCCCGGTCGGTCAACTCGGGGAAAGCGGCACGATGGGGCAGCTCGTGCACTTCGGTGAAATAGAGCGCCAGCCGCGAGGCGAACGTGGGACTGAGCACCGCTCCCCCATCGGCCACGATGCGCACGGCCAGGAGAAGTTCGTCCAGCGGGGCCCTCTTCACCATGTAGCCGCGGGCGCCCGCCCGCAGCGCGCCGACCACCGCGTCGTCGTCCTCAAGCAGCGAGACCACCAGCACTCCGGGGTGCGGCCGCCGCGCGTCGCCGGCGTTGACCTCCCTGATCACCTCTACGCCCGACATCCCGGAGAGCCGGAGCTCAAGCAGCACCACATCGGCCTGCACTTCGGACCGCCGAAGTGCCCGCAAGGCGGCCTCGCCCGTATCCGCCTCACCGATCACGTTCATCCCCGCGCCTTCCAGCGCGGCCCTCACGCCGGCCAGGAACAGCGGGTGGTCGTCGACAAGGAAAACGCGTATCATCGCGGCCGCCACGGGAGGGCGGCGCCAATCACTGCGAGAGCGGCCGCCGGTTCTCCGGGCCACTGCTGGACGATCAGCCAGCCGTTCACCTCACACCTCTCCCAAAGCGGACGTGCACGGGGGAATAATGTCCTCTTCTGTCCGGATTCACTCGGGGGCGGCAACCCGGAGAATCACGCGCGCGCAGCGCGCCCTCAACCTCACTCGAAAGGACACCTCGGCAGATCTCTACACATCAGGCTCACCTTGCGACTGTAAGCAACATCTCGCTGCATCTGTAGATCGAAGTAGCACTTACCTGTTTCATAACCTACGCTGATGATCAGCGTCAAGCAGCCGATCGAGCGGTCCCGCCCTCGCAGCTCGCCGCCGATCCGGCGTCAGATAACCCCCCACCTTGGCTTTCGCGGTGATCAGTCACCGCTTTCCCCGCAGTGGAGGACGTTGTGTCAGCCGAAAAACCGCACCGGTCTCTGGCGGACAAGATCAACTGGCTGATCTGCCACATGTGGCCGGCCGATGGCGCGCAGCAACCATCCGATGCCGAGGTGGCCGCCGCGGTGCAGGGAGCGACCAACGAGGTGATATCGCGGTCCACGGTCTGGAAGCTCCGGACGGGGCGCCAGCCGAATCCCACTCTGCGCACGCTGAACGCATTTGCTACCTTCTTCAAGGTGCCTATCGGCTACTTCGGCGACGGCGAAGAGGCCGAGCGCATCGAAGGGCAGCTATCGCTGCTCGCTCTGATGCGCGACGGCGGAATCGGGAACGCGACGCTCCGCGCCCTGGCGGACTTGTCACCCGAGGGAAGGCAAATGATCACCGAGATCATCACCAGCGCGGCACGCATGGAACAGCAGCGCTCCGGTCGGCCGCCGGGCGGTCAGGACGATCGTTAGGGCAGTTCGTTAGGGCAGTTCGCGACTGGAGGCGCCGCCTGATGCCGTGACCCTGGGATGCCTCCATGACGAGACGGGAGATCACGCGTTGGTCCGCCGCGACGTGCTGAATCGATGCCAGGAGTTGGTGGACGCTCTCGATGTTCCCGAGCCATTCGACCTCGACGGGTTCTGCCACCGGCTCGGACAGCAGCGGAATCGTCCGATCCGGCTGCTTCCCCTCACGACCGGGGTGGGCACGCCCTGCGGCATATGGGTCAGCGCGGCCGAGGCCGACTACATATTCCACGAGCAGGGGACCTCGATCCTGCATCAGCAGCACATCGTCCTGCACGAGATAGGCCACATGCTCCTGGAGCACGGGTCCGGCCCAGGCCCGGCCGGCGGCCGCTACGCGTCCCTGCTGCCCGACCTCGATCCAGAGCTGATCACCACCATGCTCGGCCGTACGGCCTATGACTGCGTGCAGGAACTGGAGGCGGAGACGTTCGCGGATCTCATGTCCCTGGCGGTCACGCCGGCCACCGCGCGGTACGGCCGCAGCGCGCCGGCGGCACCCCGTGAACACGCCGAGATCGTCGCCAGGATCGAGGGGACGGTCGGCGTGCGCGGGACTTCCCGGCTCTGATCGCCGAAACGCATCCAACCGAGAGGCAGGTACTCCTGGTGCCCTACCTTGTCTTTGAGTGGACCTGCATGATCGGCGCTCTGGCGGCCTTGCTCTACACGCTGCCAAGGCTCGTGCGCGACGTCGCCGATCCCGCCCTGATAGCCATCTGCACCTATTTCACCTGCTCGTTCCTGAGCTTCTTCCTGGGGCTGGACTTCATATGGCCGCATATCGCGGACCTGTTCGGCTACAAGAACACGACGACCATCCTCATCCACTGCATCATCGTCGTCCTCACGGCGGCCCAGTTGATCGTGCTCATGCACTGGTCGCATCCTCCGGAGGCCGCCAGGACGAAGAGCTACAAGATCATCGGTGTTTTCGGCCCGCTCCTGATATCCCTGATCGCCCTCTTCGCCTTCGCGCTGCCCGACAAGCGGCGCACGGCGGAGACGGCCAGCCTGCTGAACCTGGACAACCCCCGCTATGCGGCATATCTGTACGCCTATGTCAGCGTCGTCGCCATCGGCCAGATCATCACGATGCGGGTCTCCATCCGCTATGCGGGAATCGCCGCTCGGGCCTGGCTGCGCCGCGGCATGTGGATCGTCGCCGCGGGCGCGGGCTTCATCCTGGTGTACTGCATAATGCGCTACGTGGAGATCGCCGGTGTGCAGGCCGGCGCGGACATGGAGCCCTGGGACCCCTTACAGTGGCTGGCCGGGGACACCGGCTCCCTGCTGGAACTGATGGGGTGGACGATTCCGGGCTGGGGCCCGTCGCTGTCCGCCGCTCGCCGGTCGATCGGCGAATTCCGTGCCTACTACCGGCTCTATCCGCTCTGGTTCGCTCTGTACCAGGCCAATCCGACGATAGCCAAGGAGCCTCGCCCGGGACTCGCCGGCAAGCTTCCCTCCCGGGGCCTGAATATGCGGCTCTACCGGCGTGTCATTGAGATCCTGGACGGTCAGCTCGCGCTGCGCCCATTCGTCCATCCCGACGATGCGGACGCCGCCCGGGAAAGGGCGTCCGCGGCCGGGCTGGACGGTGCGGCGTTCCAGGCGGCCGTGGAGGCGTTCCAGCTCCGCGCGGCCCTGCGCGCCAAGGCCGACGGCCGTCCGGCCTCGGCGCCGGCGGACGTGGTCCCCGCCGCTCCCGGAGACGATCTGCCCAGCCAGATTCGCTGGCTGACCCTGCTGGCGGACGCGTTCGCCCGATCGGCTTCAGGCATCGACGCCCAGACATTGGCGAGCACGCGAGGCCGGCGCGGATGATTCTCTCCGCGGAGCTGGGCCCGCTCGATGAGGACGACGTCCTCGACGTGCGGCAGCATGTGCAGCACCTTGTGGCGCTCGATATCCGGCACGGCGGAGACCGGGCTTCCGCCCTTGCGTTGAGGACCCTGAAAGCGGCGCGCCAGGACCTCCGCCGACGCGGCGTGAGGAAGAGCGCCAGGCGTGACCTTGAAGCCGCCCTCGCCGAACTGGCGGAGGTCACGGCATGGCTGCTGTGCGATGCGAACCGGCACCCCATGTCGCTTCGCGGCAACAGGTTCGCGCTGAATCTCGCGCGCAGTGCCGGTGACCGCTCGATGGAACTGTTCGTCCTGCACAACATGAGCCTTCAGGCCACCTATCTGAGACGCCCGGAAAGAACCCTCGACCTGGTCCGCCCGATCCTCGACCGAGGCGGGCTCACCCCCCGCCTCACGGCCATGTTCCAGCTGCGAGTGGCCCGTGCCCATGCCCAGATGGGTCTCAAGAGCGATGCCTTCAAGACGCTGGATCTGGCGAAGGGCCTGCTTTCCGAGGGCACCCGCGACCGCGATCCCGGCTGGGCTTGGTGGGTCTCCGAACGAGGGTTCACCCACGCCACCGGCGCGATGCTCGGCAGCCTCGGTGAATGGAGGCCGGCGCTTTCCCACATCCAGAGCGCTCTCTCGGCCGCCCCGCCGGAGGCGCGCAGGGACCGTTTCCTCTATCTGTGCATCCTGCTGCACGCGCAACTGGAATCCCGGGCCTGGACCGATATGGATTCCACCACCGGCGAGTTGCTCTCCTTGGAAGGGACTGTCGGGTCGAGCCGCCCCCGATCCCGCCTCCTGGCCACCCTCGACCAATTCGGCCGGGACGGGAGGACGCCCCGGAGCGTGCGGGACTCGATCGACGATATCCGGCAGGCCATCAAGCGGACCAACGCCCCGTCCCGCCTTCGATAGCCGCCATGCGGCGGAGCCGGGTCCGGACGATCGCGGTCAGTTCCGCGCGGGCCACGGACAGCTCTTGCGACCGGGTGTTCTCCATGCGCCGCCGCATGTCCGCGTTCCCGGTTTCGGCGCCGATCGGCGGGTGCTTGTCCACCAGCGCCGCGAGCGAGTCCTCCCCCAGGCCCGCCAGGCCCGCGCGGGCCGCCTCGTCCAGCGCGTCCCAGGTGCGGTACGGGCGCCCGACGGCCAGCCGGTCCGCCCACGGCGCCCAGGCGCAGCAGGTGTACGCCAGCTCGGCGGCCCGGCGCGGGTCGAGCGCGTCGAAGGCCGCCACCCCGGCTTCGACGGCGGAGTCGGTGACGGCGGCCGGGACCGTGGTCTCCCGGCGGCGCAGATCGGCGAGGGTCCGGTCGAAGATCTCGGCGACGCGGCCGGGTTCGAGCCATCGCGGGTACCGCTCGATGCCGGCCACCGCGGCGTCCAGGGCCCGCCGGACGCAGGACGTCTCCTCGGCGGTGAGCGTCTCGCCGCGGGACTGGGCCAGAGCCGCGGCCATGTCGTCGGTGCCGAGGCTGTCCCACACCCACTCCAGCCGGCCGCCGACCATCGCGGGAGCCACGCACGACGACGGCGGCGGGAAGGCGTCGGGCCCGTCGCGCAGCGCGGCGGCGACGTCGCGGGGCATGTGGCGCAGGTAGGCGTACCGGCCGACGACCGGCTTGAGCGGCGGGATGGGAAGGCCCGACTCCCGGGCCACCGTCCGCGCGAGCCGCGTGAGCGCCGTCAGGTCGATGCCGGTGCGCACGCCGTAGAGGGTCTCCAGGGCGAGCACCACTTCCTCCATCGCGGCGAAGCCGCACCGGTACGACACGCCTCCGGCGGCGACGTCGGGGGACGCGCCGGCCGTCGCGGCCGCAAGGGTGCACGCGGCGGCGAGGCCGAAGTCGTCGTGGGTGTGCATGGTCAGCGGCACGGGCGCCGCCAGCCGGTCGCGGAACGTCCGGACGAACAGCTTCAACGCCTCCGGGCCGAGGCTGCTCACCGAGTCCATCAGGTCGATCCGCAGCGCCCCGAGCTCGATCGCGCGGTTGACCGCGGGCACCATCTCGTCGAGGTCGCGCAGGCCCACCTGCGCGAGGGTGACGGTCACCCCCGCGCCGAGGTCTCGGGCCACCTCGAAGAGCGCCTCCAGCTCGTCCATCTGGCGGGCCCGGGCGTCCGGACCGGCGGCCGGGACGATCCCGGGGGCCAGGGTGTCGGCGCCGAGGCCGACGAGCAGCTCGGCGGTCTCGCGCATGCCGACCGGCGGAGTGCGCTCCCCGTCGGACAGCAGGGTGTCGGCGAACACGTTCAGGGTGAACCCGAAGTCGCGGGAGCCGACCGCCCGGACCAGCTCAAGCTGGCGTTCGGGCGGTGTGGTGGCGCCGGTCCAGTCCACGTTGAGGCACTCGTGCCGCACCCCGGCCAGCGCGAGCTGCTCGGCGATCCGCAGGAACCCGTCGATGCTGGTGACGGTGCCGGCCGTGAACAACGTCTTGCGCAGCGTGCTGTCGATGAGGGTGAGCGGGACGGGCCAGTCGTAGGCGTCGTGGAGCTCGGGCCGGGCGTTGAACGGGCTGACCCGGAACGCGCCGTCCGCCTGCCGGACACGGTCGTGATCGTGCATGCGTGTTCTCCCGTGAGGATGCGGTGGAATCACGCCACCCGGGCGAGGGTCCAGCGCTCCAGCCGGGTCGCGGCGACGAACGCCGCGACCGCGAGTGCCGTGGCGACCACGCCGGTCCCCCACGCGCGGGCGTAGTGGGAGTAGGACACGGAGTCGACGAACATGAACCCCAGGCCGCTCTTGCCGATGAGGAACTCGGCCAGCATCGCCGACAGGATCGTGCTGGGGGCGGCGATGCGGACGGCCACCAGCGCGTTCGGCACCGCGTACGGGATCAGCAGGCGGGCCAGGGTGGCCGTCTTCGACGCGCCGAGCACCGCGAAGACGTCCCGGGTGCTCGCGGGCGGTGCTCTCAGGCCGGAGGCGACCAGGCTGAACGCCGGGAAGAAGGTCACCACCACGGTGATCGCGACGACCGAGGGCCTGCCGGTGCCGAGCAGTCCGATCATGACCGGCACGATCGCCACCACCGGCACCGACCGCATCAGCACCGCCGCCGGGGTCAGCACGGCGGTCAGGATCCGGGAGGACCAGACCAGGACGGCGAGGACGCAACCCACGAGCGTCCCGGCGACCAGCCCGGCCAGGGCCGTCCAGGCCGTGGTGAGCACCGGTCCCAGGTAGGCGCCCGGGTGGGTGAGGATGTCGGCGGCCACGCTCTGCGGCATCGGGGCCACCAGCTCGGTGTACCCGTTCGCCCTGACCCACAGCGCCCATCCGCCGACGAGGAGGACGGCCGGCCAGGCGACCTGGAGGGAGCGCAGCAGGATCCGCGGGGTGCGCGCGTGGTTCACGGGGTCCTCCTCAGGTGAATCGGCGGACCGAGGCCCGGCGGACGCCGGACAGCGTCCCGTAGGCGGCCAGGGACACGGCCGAGACGCACAGCGCGGCCGCCCACAGCTGGACGACCTCGAAGTTCTGCATCGAGCTGACAAGCAGGAGGCCGATGCCGCGCGGGGCTCCGAACCACTCCCCCACGACCGCGCCGAGCAGGGCCGCCGGGGCGGCCAGCGCCAGCCCGTCGAGGAAGGCCGGGACCGCCGCGGGGGCGCGCAGCCGCACCATGGTGCTCGTCCGCGAGGCGCCGAGGACCTGGAACAGGTCGTCCAGGTCCGTCGCCGGACGGGAGAACGCCGAGGACATCGCGACGAAGACCGCGAAGCCCGAGCCGAGCGCCGCGATCACCGCGGGCGTCCGCTCGTTGCCGACCGTGGTGACCAGGACCGGGCCGAGCGCGATCAGCGGCAGGGTGCTGAGCAGGATCGCCAGCTGGCTCATGCCCGTCCGCAGCCACGGGACCAGCAGGCCCAGCCCGGCGGCGACGACCCCGGCGAGGACGCCGATGAGGAGCCCGGCCGACGCCTCGGCCACGGTCGCCTTGGTCGCGCGCGCGAGGACCACCCGTCCCGGCTCATCGACGCTGTAGGCGAGGACGGAGGACAGCGGCGGCCAGGTCTCCCCGGCGACCCCGGTCCGGCCGACCGCCTCGAACAGCCCCAGCAGGATGGCGACGCCCAGGACGCTGGTGCCCAGTCCGCGCGCGGTGTTCATCGTGTGCTGCCGGCGGCTCATCGCGGGCCGCCGGCGGGGTCGTCGAGCAGGGAGATGAGCCGGTCGACGACGTCGTGGAAGTCGTGGCCGCGGGTGAAGTCCTCCCCGCGCGGCCGCGGCGCCGGGACGGGCTCGACGTGGGCCAGCGAGCCGGGGCGGCCGGTCATCACGACCACCCGGTCGGCGAGCAGGACGGCCTCGGCCACGTCGTGGGTCACCAGCACGGTGGTGGTGCGCCGCTGCGCCCAGACGGCCCCGAGTTCGAGGTTGAGGCGGCGGCGGGTGACGGCGTCCAGCGCGCCGAACGGCTCGTCCAGCAAGAGCACGTCGGGGTCCAGCGCCATGGACCTGGCGATCGAGACCCGCTGCCGCATCCCGCCGGACAGCTGCCTCGGACGGGCCCGGGCGAAGCCCTCCAGCCCGACCGTCTCCAGCAGGGCGCGGATCCGCTGCTCGGGGACGGGGCGTCCGGCCAGCCGGAACGGCAGCGCGATGTTGTCCCACGCGCTCGCCCACGGCAGCAGCGCCGAGTCCTGGAACGCGACGCCGAGGCGGTGCTCGGCGATCAGCGCGGACGGAGCGCCGCCCTCGACCTGGACCGAGCCCCGGGTGGGGGCCTCCAGCCCGGCGATCATTCGCAGCACCGTCGACTTGCCGCAGCCCGACGGCCCGAGCAGGGCGACGAACTCGCCGCGCGCGACCGTCAGATCGAACCCGTCCAGAGCGCACAGGGGCTCGCGCCGGCGCGACAGGGGGAACTCCTTGACGACCCCGCGAAGCTCCACCGCGGCGGTGTCCGCGGCCGGCTCGTCGTGCCCGCCCCTGGAGGGGCGCCCGTTGTCGACCATGGCGCCGCTCAAAGCCGGGGGCCGTTCTTGAACACCTCGTCGAGGATCGAGGTGTCGACGACCTTGTCGGCGTCCGGCAGCCGCGCCGCGCCCGCCAACCGGAGCCACGGGTACATCTGGGACTTCATGAGCTCCGGATCGATGCGCAGCATCCCTTTGGACTTGGTCAAGGCGCTCTCGGTCAGCGGTTTCTGCAGCTCGTTCTGGCGGCTCTGCTGCTTCTCGTTGAGGCCGAGGTCGACGCCGTACTTGCGCATCACGACCTTCACCGCGGCGCCGGGGTCGGCCAGGTTGTCCTGCCAGCCGCGCGCGGACGCCCGCATGAACTTCACGACGACGTCGCGGCGCCGGTCCACCATGGAGCGCTTGCACGAGATGAGGCTGGCGTAGGCCGGGCAGCCCAGGGCGCCGTAGGTCACGACCTCGTAGCCCGCGCCGCGTCTCAGCCCGAACTTGGTCTCCAGCGTGATGGGCTGGTTGGTGACGAAGCAGTTGTAGGCGTCGCCCTTGCCCTGGATCAGGGCGCCGGGGTCGAACCCGGTGGGGATGAACGTGAAGTCGGGCTTGAGGTTGTTGGCCTTGTAGAGGCCCTCCAGGACCGGCTGCGTTCCCTGCTGGCTGAGGATCCGCAGGCCGGGCAGGTCGCTCGGCCTGGACAGCGGGCGCTTGGACAGCGAGAGCAGCCCGTTGGGGTCGGTCTGGAACTGGGCGCCGAGCACCACCAGGTCGTTGCCCTTGCCGATCACTTCGAGCACCTGGCGCATGTTGGGGTCGACCGCGAGGTCGACCGCGCCCGAGGCGAGCTGGACGTGCGGGAGCGGGGAGTTGGTGCCGCCTCCCTTGAACACGACGTCGAGGCCCTCGTCGCGGTAGTAGCCCCGCTCGACGGCCAGCCAGAACCCGGCGAACTCGATGTTGGTCACCCACCCCAGCGCGACCTTGAGCCGGGTCTTGGAGCCGGAGCCGCCGGCCGCCGCGCCGCCTCCGCAGGCCGCCGCCAGCGTCCCCGCGCCGGCCAGCAGTGACCCCGCCGCCGCGGCCTTGAGGACGTCCCGGCGGGAACGGACCGGCGACCTCGGCGTCGTGCCGCCTGAACCGGAGATGATCTGGGATTGTTCGATCACGGTGGCGCCCTTCGTGAGGTGGGGTGGAACCGGCCGGGAGCTAGCCGGGGGCGGTGCCGAGGCGGACGAGGCCGCGGGCCGATGAGGTGAGCCAGACGGCTCCGGCCGGGGTCACCTGCGCCATGTCCCCGGCGCACACGTGCCCGAGGTCCGGCACGGAGTAGTTCGGGTGGACCTCCACCACCATGCCGTCTGCGAGGACGGCGTCCGCGAACGCGGGGTCGGCCTGGCCCGCACCGCTGATGGCGCGCATGGCCGGTTCGGAGTAGCTGAGCCCCAGCCCGTGGCAGAACTGGAACCGGAACGGGTCCTCCCCCGCCGGGTAGGGGCACGCTTCGCCGACGAGCTCGGCCATGCGGGCGGCGACGTCCGCGAGCGGCACACCGGGCCGCATCAGCGCGGCGATCTCGTCCTGGACGGCCACCAGGCGGCGGGCGTGCTCCTCCAGCAGGGCCGGCGGGCGGCCCATCACGGCCATCCTGAGGCTCTGGCCGTAGAAGCCCTCATAGCGGACGGTGGTCCCGATCTGGAGGCGGTCCCCGTCGGCGAGGACCTCCCGCAGCTCCCGCTGCTCGAAGTAGGTGGTGGACGGTGCCGGGCCGGTCGCGATCCAGCATCCGGCGGTCTCGGCGCCGAGGGACCGTCCGACCTGTTCGGCCAGGATCATCAGCTCGGCGCCGGAGCAGGGGCGCGCGGCGGCCTCGGCGAAGACCCGCTCGACCATCGCGTCAGAGATCGCCGCGACGGCCGTCGCCCGGTACGTGAAGTCGGCGTAGTGGCGCACCCTCAACGCGTGGAGGTGACCGTCGACCGGCCGCGGCTCGCCCAGGGCCCCGCGCAGCGCGTCCGCCAGCGCAGCGGGCAGCTCCGACAGCCCGGCGACACCCGTGACACCCGCGCCGCCCGTGACACCCGCACTGCCCTCACCGCCGGTTCGCGATGCCTCAAGGAGCCCGGCCACCGAGTCGGCGAGCACTCCAGGCCCGGCCACCTGCCGGACCTCCGCCGCGTCGCCCAGCCGCGCACGGAACCCCCGGGCGTCATGCGGCCCGATCGCGAGCACCACCGGCCGCAGGTCGCGGCGGAGCACGACGGCGGACGGGCCGAAAGGCGGCGTCCAGCCGGTGAGGAACCGCACGTCGCCGGGCGAGTCGGCGGACGGCCCCAGGCATCCCGGAGCGCCGAGGACCACGATCGCGTCGAGCGCGTCGTCACCGGCCCGCCGCCAGAGCTCGTCCCAGCGGACGGGCAGCGCCCCGGCCGCGGCCGCTACCTCGTGCACGACATCCTCCCCACGGGCGCGAGCGAGCGCAGGTGGGCGGCGCCCGCCTGGACGAAGGCCACCGCGTCGGCGTGGGTGAACGGGCGCCCCGCGAACGCGGCCATCGACTCGGCATCGCCTTCGGCCACCCTGCGGTCGCCCTCCACCGCGAGCCGGATGGTGGCGGCGAACTCGGCGGAGGTCAGGTCCGGGTGCATGGCGTGCCAGACCGGGTCGTACATCTCGATCGTCAGCGGGCGCAGGTACGGGTGCAGGCCGTCCTCGCCCCCGCCGGACTCGGACGCGGAGGTCAGGGTCTCCAGGCTGAGGTTGGGCCGGGCTCCGGCGTCCCGCAGCGTCCGGAGGATCGCCGGCACGTCGAGCGCGCCGCTCCCCACCGGCCGGAGCTGGTAGCGCAGCCCGTCGTCCCCGATGCCGAGGAGGCAGTCCTTGACATGGGTCTGGCGGACGTACGGCGCCACCCGCCGGGCGCTCTCCAGCGGGTTCTCCCCGCGTTGCAGGAGGTTGGTGGTGTCGAAGGTGATGCCCAGGACGTCGGGGCCGACGCGCTCGATCAGCCGGACCAGCTCGAAGGAGGTGATCTCCTCGTGGGTCTCCAGGTTGAGGTGGACGCCGTGGTCCCGGCAGATCGGCGCGAGCAGCTCCAGGAAGCGCGCGGTCTCGGCGAGCTGCGCCTGCCAGTCGACGTCGGTCCGGAAGCGGTCGTAGGCGAACCGGCCCGGGTAGTTCTTGAAGCCGCCGGTGACGGCCCACAGCTCCCGGCACCCGATCCCGGCCGCCGCCTCGATCGCGCGGCGGAAGCCGAGCACGGTGTCGCCTTCGCCCGCGCGGCGCAGATGGGGGTGCTCGGCCATCGCGTACGGGTTGACGTTGCCCACGCCGGTTTCGAGGTAGAGCCCGAGGCCGTCGGCATGCCGGCGGTGCTCGGCCAGCCGGCCGGGATCCAGGCCGGGGTCCATGTCGAAGATCGTCCGGTAGAACACCCCGTCGAGGCCCAGGTCCTTGGCCAGGTCCAGCCGCTCGATGCTCGGCCGTCCCGTGGCACCGGGCACTTTGCGCCCGTCGATCCCGACCCGCATGGGAGCGGTGTCCTCCTGGGTGGGGGCCGATGTCTCTGCCGGCGGCGAGCCCTGCACGGCCGTCATGCCGTCACCGCCAGGGGACGGGACGCGGCGGCCACGCGTTCGCGGACCTGTGTGAGGTGGTCCAGGCTGCGCAGCACGGCGGCCATCGCCTCGGCGTCGCCGAAGCGGGCCGGCGCGGCCGAGGCCCTGGCCCGCGGGTCCCGCGACGCGCGGTCGTGCACCAGGTCGGTGAGCGCGGCGAACTCGGCGACGGTCAGGTCGGAGTGCGAGCCGACGAAGTCCGGGTCGCGGATCGGCAGCACCGTGACCGGCGCCGGGCCGGGGAAGTCCTCGCGCGACTCCTGGTTCTCGATCGTCAGGTTCACCGCCGGGGCGGTGCGGGCGAGCGCCGACAGGACGTACGCGAAGTCGACCAGGCCGTCCCCGCAGGGCGTCAGGTCGAACCGGTAGCCACCCTCGACCGGGGTGAGCGCGCAGTCCTTGAGCTGCGTCTGCCGTACGTAGGGCGCGACCCGGTCGGCGGTGTACCGCGGATGCTCAAGGCGCTGGAGCGGGTTGGCCGTGTCGAAGACGATGCCGCACGCGTCCGGACCCACCGCCTCGACCAGCTCGACGAGCTCGAACGAGGTGATCTCCTCGTGCGTCTCCAGGTTGATGTGCACCCCGAGGTCGAGGGCGATCGGGCGCAGCCGCTTCAGGAAGCGGCGGGTCGCCGCGAGCTGCGCCGGCCAGGTCACGTCGGTGCGGAACCGGTCCCAGACGAACTTGCCGGGGTATCCGGCCTGGTAGTTGGTCGTGGCCGCCCACAGCTCTACGCACCCGATCCGCGCGGCGGCCTCCATCATCCGGCGGAACCCGAGCAGGATGTCGCCGCCGCCCGCCGCCCGCAGCTCGGGCGCCTCCGGAGTGGCGAACGGGTTGACCTTGCCCAGGCCCGCCTCCAGGTACATGCCGAGATCGTCGGCGTGGTCGCGGATCTCCCGCAGCTCGCCCGCGTCGAGGGCCGGGCTCATGTCGAGGACGGTGCGGAAGAAGACACCGCCGAAGCCCGCCTCGTGGGCGCGGGCGAGGGTGTCGTGGCACCCGCCCCGCATGGCGCCCGGGAACTTGCGGCCGTCGACCCCGATCCGCGGGGCCCACGGCGCCCCCGTGGTCTCCGGCACTGCGGTCTCCGGGACCGTGGTCTCCGGGACGGCGGGCTCCGGGACGGGCTTGCTGTCACGCACCGGCGAGCACCTCTTCTCCGCTTAAGGGCCGTCCTCTGGTATTACTGGTATTACCAGTTGCCGGGAATGTAGCAATGCGTCCCAGCTCCTGTCCAGGGTCCTGTCGCAGAGCGGCGTCACCTCCGCGCCGACCGCGGCCGAGCCGCCCGGTATGTTGCATGAGCGAACGAAGGAGTCGACCCGGTGATGACGCGGCGCGGGAGTGGGCACTGGTGAGCGCGGGTACCCAGCGCTCGCGCGTCGCCGACCAGCTGCTCCAGGACATCCGGGCCCGGCGGTACGGGCCCGGCGAGCGGCTCCCGTCGGAGCGGCGGCTCTCGGAGTCGTTCGGCGTCTCCCGGCCCGTCGTCCGCGAGGCGCTCGGCATGCTGAGCTCGCTCGGGCTGGTCGACATCCAGGTGGGACGGGGCGCCTTCGTGACCGCCAAGGACGTCGCGGTCCAGTCCCAGGACGCGCAGCGGTCCCTCGTCGAGGTGACCGTGATGCGCGAGGTGATCGAGTGCGGCGTCCTCGGCGTGGCGACGCGGTGCGACCCCGGCGCGGCGGAGATCGCCGAGGTCGAGGCCGCGCTGGCCGAACTCGAACGGTGCGTCGCGCACGGCACCCTGGCGACGCGCGCCGACCACCGGTTCCATCGCGCGATCGTCGCCTGCGCCCGCTCGGCGACCGCGGTCCGCCTCTGGGAGGACTTCACCGGCGAGATCTCGACCGTGCTCAAGATCAGCCCCAACGGCAGCACCATGGACGAGGCCACGCTGGAGCGGCACCGCGTCCTGGCCGCCGGCGTGCTCCGGGGCGAGTTCGAGCAGGCCCGGCAGGCGTGCCACGACCTGCACGAGGACTACCGGCGGTTCCTGCGCGACCTGCTGGGCTGACGGCGTTCCGCTCTGACCTGGTCCGAGACGGACGCGCCGGATGTGCCATGATGTCGGCTGAAGGCGACGGCGGAACGAGGAAGCCGGTGTGAATCCGGCGCGGTCCCGCCACTGTGATCGGTGAGCGACTCCCGAGAAGGCCACTGCCCGCGCGGCGGGTGGGAAGGCCGGGACGAGCGTCGACCCGAGAGCCAGGAGACTCACGCGGTCGCCTCCTCGAAATGACTGGGGCGGATCTCCCCGGATGAGGAGGACCTGGATTCATGACGGTTAGACGCGCGCTGCCGGCCTGCCTGGTGGCCGCGGCGCTGCTGATCAGCGGGTGCGGCGGGACGGGCGAAGGCTCCGGTGCCGATTCCGGGCGGAGCGCGGCGGCCGCGCCGGGGTTCCCGGTGCCGATGGACAACTGCGGCGTCAAGACGACCTACAAGGCCCCGCCGCGCCGCGCGGTGGCGCTGAACCAGCAGGCGACCGAGGTCATGCTGGCGCTCGGGCTCCAGGGCTCGATGGTGGGCACCGGCTATCTGGACGACAGGGTCCTGCCCGCGTACCAGGCCGCCTACGACAAGATCAAGGTGATCTCGAAGGAGTACCCCTCGTACGAGCGGCTGCTGGCCGCCGAGCCCGACTTCGTCTACGGCGGCTTCACCAGCACGTTCGACGAGAAGGAGGGACGGGGCCGGGCCGTGCTCGCCAAGGCCGGGATCGCCACCTACCTCAACCTCGAAGCATGCCCCTCCGGCCCCGTCACCACGGCCCGGATGGACGAGGAGATCCGCAATATCGCCAGGATCTTCGGCGTGCCCGGCCGGGGCGAGCAGGAGATCGCGAAGCTGCACGCCACGCTGGACGCGGTCAGGGCGAAGATCTCCGGGGTACGGCCGGTCAAGGTCGCCGTCTACGACAGCGGCGACAAGACGGTGTTCACCGCGGGCGGCGCGGGCGTCGGCAACGAGATGATCCGGCTGGCGGGCGCGGTGAACCTGTTCGCGGGCGTCGGCAAGGCGTTCGGGGACGTGTCGTTCGAGCAGTTCGCCGAACGCGCGCCCGAAGTGATCGTCATCTACGACTACGGCGATCAGACCGCCGATGCCAAGAAGCGGTTCCTGCTGGGCAATCCGGCGTTCAAGGACGTCCCGGCGATCAGGAACAAGCGGTTCGCGGTGCTGCCGCTGTCGTCCACGGTGCTGGGGGTGCGGGTGCCGTCCGGTGTGGAATCGCTGGCGCGCCAGCTCCACCCGGACCGCTTCCGGTGACGGGCCTGACCAGGACGTCCTACGCCCTCGTGCTCGCGCTGCTGGCGGGGCTCGTGGTCGCCGCCGCCACGGCCGGGATCGCGATCGGCTCGGTCGGCGTCCCGGCCGGGCAGGTCTGGGGGATCCTGCTGCACCGGGTGCATCCCGCGCTGGCCGAGCCGACCTGGACGCCGGTCCGCGAGACGATCGTGGTGGACGTCCGGCTGCCGCGCGTGCTGCTGGCCGGGCTGGTCGGCGCCGGGCTCGCGGTCAGCGGCACGGCGCTCCAGGCTCTGGTGCGCAACCCGCTGGCCGACCCGATGCTGCTCGGGATCTCGTCGGGGGCCACGGTCGGCGCGGTGCTGGTCATGGTGTTCGGGCTGACGGCGCTCGGCACGTTCTCGGTGCCGCTCGCGGCGTTCGCCGGGGCCCTCGCGGCGCTGGCGGCGGTCTACTTCCTGGCCCGGTCCGGCGGGCGCATGACCACGGTCCGGCTGGTGCTGGCGGGCGTCGCCATGGCGGAGGTGCTGTCGGCGGTGGCGAGCTTCCTCGTCGTCACCTCGGACGACCCGCACAAGACCCAGGCGGCGCTGCGCTGGATGCTCGGCGGGCTCGCCGGGACCACCTGGACGATCGTGTGGATCCCGGCGGCGGCCGTGCTGCTCGGCACGGCGGTCCTGCTCGGGGTCACCCGGTCGCTGAACCTGCTGCTGGCCGGCGAGGAGGCGGCCGCCGCCCTGGGCCTGGACGTGCACCGCTTCCGCGCCGCGCTCTTCACCCTGGTCGCCCTGCTGATCGGCACGATCGTCGCGGTCAGCGGGCAGATCGGCTTCGTCGGCCTGATCATGCCGCATGTGGTGCGGCTGCTCGTCGGCGCCGACCACCGGCGGGCGCTGCCCGCCGCGGCGCTGCTCGGCGCGGCCTTCCTCATCGCCACCGACCTCGCCGCGCGCACCCTCATCGCCCCCGAGGAGGTCCCGGTCGGCGTCCTCACGGCGCTGCTGGGCGGCCCGTTCTTCCTCTGGCTGATGCGACGGAGGGCGATGTGACGGCGGCGGGCACGGCACCGGCCGCGACGCTGCGCGCCGAGGAGGTCTCGGTCGCCCTCGGCGGCAGGACCCTGGTCGACCGCGTGTCGCTGGAGGCCGGGGCGGGCGAGGTCGTCGGCCTGGTCGGCCCGAACGGCGCCGGGAAATCCACCCTTCTGCGCACCTTCTACCGGGCGCTGCGTCCCACTTCGGGACGGGTCCTGCTGGACGGCGAGGACGTCTGGCGGATGCCCGGCAGGCGGCTCGCGCGGCGGCTGGCCGCCGTCCTCCAGGAGACGCCCGGCGACTTCGAGCTCACGGTGTACGACGTCGTCGCGATGGGGCGCACGCCGCACAAGCGGGCCTTCGCCGGGGACGACGCGTCCGACCGCGACATCATCTCCGGTTCGCTGGCCGCCGCCGACGTCGGCGGGCTCGCCGAAGCGCCGTTCGACCGATTGTCGGGCGGCGAGAAGCAGCGGGTGCTGATCGCCCGCGCGCTCGCCCAGCGCACCGGGACGATGGTGCTGGACGAGCCGACCAACCACCTGGATCTGCGGCACCAGCTCGACGCGTTGCGGCTCGTCCGGGGGCTCGGCGTCACCGCCGTGGTCGCCCTGCACGATCTCAATCTCGCCGCCGCGTTCTGCGACCGGCTCTGCGTCCTGGACGGCGGGCGCGTCGTCGCCGCGGGCGCTCCGGAGCGGGTCCTCACCCCGGAGTTGCTGGCCGAGGTCTACCGCGTCGACGCCGAGGTGGCCGTCCATCCCCGCACCGGCGTCCCGCAGGTGACCGTCCTGGCCGATCGACCTGACCGACCGTTCTAGCCGGGCGAGCGGGCCGTCTCGCCGCTGACCAGGCCGTCCTGGCGCTGCCGACGGAGGTGCTCGTCGGCGGTGTGCTCGACGCGCGCCATCGCGTAGCGGAGGATCGGCGGGGCCATGACCGAGGTGACGATGGCGACCAGGACGATGACGGTGTAGGCGGCGGTGGTCAGGACGCCGAGGCGGAGCCCGACCATGGCGACGACGACCTCGATGACGCCCCGGGCGTTGAGGCCGGCGCCCAGGGCGAGTCCCTCCCACGACGTCATGCGGCTCAGGCGGGCGCCGGCGTAGACCCCGGCGAACTTGCCGGCGACGGCGATGGCCAGGACGGCGGCGCCGCCGAGCGCGACCTGTGGGCGGGCCAGCTCGGTCAGGTCCATGCGCAGCCCGGCGGTGGCGAAGAACACCGGCGCCAGCACCGACAGCGTGACCGTCCGCAGCGGCGCCAGCCGCGCCGGGTCCACCCCCGAGGCGTTCCCGACCAGGATCCCCATCACGAACGCCCCGAACACCGCCTCCAGGTGCAGCGCGTGCGTCCCCGCCGCGCCCAGGAGGATCAGCACCGCCGCCACCGCCGCCGGGGCCCCAGCGGCGGTGCCGCCGTCAGGACCGTCTCCGGGGGCGGTGCCGGGGACGGTGCCGGGCCGGGGTGTCAAGGCGGTGCGGCCGGCGCCGAGCCGGAACGCCGCCCGCACCACCGGGCGGCCGACCAGCGCGGCGGCGACGACGATGCCGACCAGCGCGACCGCGGCGGTCAGCGTGTCGCCGCCCAGCCCGCCACCGCCCGCCATCGCCGACACCACTGCCAGCATCAGCCATCCGAAGGCGTCGTCGACCATGCCCGCGGTCAGGATCAGCTGCCCGATGTTGCGGTGCAGCAGGTTCAGGTCCATCAGTGTCTTGGCGATCACCGGGATCGCGCTCACGCACATCGCCACGCCCATGAACAACGCGAACACCAGCCGGTCCGCCGACGGGGACAGGAACAGCCCCGGAAGGACCAGCCCCAGGCCGATGCCCAGCGCGAACGGCGGGACGAGCCCGCCCAGGCTGATCCCCAGCGCGGCGCCCGCCCGCCGCCGCACCAGCTCCAGATCCAGGTGCATGCCCGTCACGCCGACCAGCATCAGCACCCCGACCTGGCCCAGGCCGTCCAGCAGGTGCGCCTGCTCGGGCCGCTGCGGCAGCAGCCAGTCCGATAGCCCCGGCGCCACGTGCGGCAGGAGCGAGGGCCCCAGGACGAGCCCGACGGCCAGCTCGCCCACCACGGCGGGCATTCCGGCGCGCGCGGCCAGCCGCCCGAGCAGGACGGCCAGGCCGAGCAGGATCCCGACCTGGAGCAGGAAGACGAGCAGGACGTCACCGCCGAGCGGGGCGACGGGGGCCGCGAGCAGGGGCATCCGGGGTCCTCCGGGTTCTGGGCGTCCGGCGTCGGACGGGTGTCACAGGTCCGCGGTGCGGCGGGCGTGCCTGCGCGACAGGGGGACGACGAGGGGGGTGCCGGTGACCGGGTCGGGGATGATCTGGCAGCGCAGGCCGAAGACCTCCTCGATGAGGGCGGGGGTGACGATCTCGTCGGGCGGTCCCTGCGCGATGACGGCGCCGTCGCGCATGGCGATCAGGTGGGTGGCGTAGCGGCAGGCGTGGTTGAGGTCGTGCAGGACGACCACGAGGGTGCGGGCGTGGTCCTCGTGGAGCGACGCGCACAGGTCGAGCATGTCGATCTGGTGGGAGATGTCGAGGAAGGTGGTGGGCTCGTCCAGCAGCATGATCGGCGTGTCCTGGGCGAGGACCATGGCCAGCCAGACGCGCTGGCGCTGCCCGCCGGACAGCTCGTCGACCTGGCGGCCGGCCAGCGCCGCGGTGTCGGTGGCGGCCAGGGCGCGGGCGACGGCGGCGTCGTCCTCGCGGGACCAGCCGCGCAGCGCGCGCCGGTGCGGGTGCCGGCCCCGCGACACCAGGTCGGCCACGGTGATGGCGTCCGGGGTGACGGGCTGCTGGGCGAGCAGGCCGAGGCGGCGGGCGACCTCCTTGGAGGGGAGGCGGGCGATGGCGGCCCCGTCCAGGAGCACCGTCCCGGCCTTGGGCCTGAGCACGCGCGCCAGGGTGTGCAGGAGCGTCGACTTGCCGCAGGCGTTCGGCCCGACGATGACCGTGAACGACCCGTCGGGGACGTCCAGGTCGAGGCCGCCGATGACGGTGCGCCGGTCGTAGCCGGCGGTCAGCCCACGGGCCGCGAGGCGGCCGGCGGGCGGCGCGGCGGCGGGCCCGGTGGCGTCCGGTGCCGTGTCGTCGAGGTCAGGCACGTCCGGCCCTCCATTCGGTGAGCATCAGCCAGCCCAGGTAGACGCCGCCGACCGCGCCGGTCATGACGCCCACCGGAAGCTGGGTGGGGGCGAGGAGCCGCTGCGCGGCCAGGTCGCTGAGGCACAGCAGCACCGCGCCCGTCAGGGCTGCGGGCAGCAGGTTCGGGCCGGGCGCCCGCGTGAGCCGCTTGGCGAGCTGCGGTGCGGACAGGGCGATGAACGCGACGGGCCCGGCGGTGGCGGTCCCGGCGGCGGTGAGGCCGACGCCGACGGCCATCAGCGCGAGCCGGGACCGCTCGGCGCGGACGCCGAGCGCGGTGGCGGTGGCGTCGCCGAACTCCAGGATGCGCAGGTGGGTGGCGAGCAGCGCCGCGCAGGGCACGAGCACGGCGAGCGCGGCGGCCAGCGGGCGCAGGTGCTCCCAGCCGCGGGCGTTGAGGCTGCCGACGAGCCAGGCGGACGCGCTCTGCGCCTCGTTCACCGACGCCCGGCTGAGCAGGTAGGCGTTGAGCGCCTCCAGCAGGGCGCTGATCCCGATGCCGACGAGGACGAGCCGGATCCCGTGGACGCCGCCGCGGAAGGCCAGCAGGTACACCGCGACCGCGGTGCACAGGCCCCCGGCGACGGCTCCGGCGGCGATCTGCGCGGCGCCGCCGCCGAACAGCAGAATGACCGCGATCCCGCCGGACGCCGACCCGGTGGTGAACCCGATGATGTCGGGGCTGCCGAGCGGGTTGCGGGTGAGGCTCTGGAAGACCGCGCCGCCCAGCGCGAAGGCCGCGCCGACCGTGCAGCCGACCAGCACCCGCGGCAACCGCAGGTCCATCACGATGAACTCCGCGCCGGGCGGGCCGCCGCCGAGCAGCGTCGCGATCACCTGCCGGGGCGACAGCGGGAAGTCGCCGATCCCCAGGGCCGCGACGACGACGGCGGCCAGCAGCACGCACAGCAGGACGGTGACGACGGCCGTCCGGGGGCGGACCCGGGCGGAGC
>NZ_SMKU01000430.1 GCF_004349215.1 Actinomadura rubrisoli
GGTCCGGCGGGACGCTCGCCACCCTATGATCGTCCCCTTGGACGCGGGTGCGGGGCGGGGCGTTCTACCGTTTCTAGCCCCGTAGAATCTTCAGCCGTGACACAGCCCAGCAGTGCGCGCGGCCAGGGGGCCGCCGAGGACGTCGACCTGCCCACCCAGTACCGACCGGCCGATGTCGAGGGCCGGCTCTACGAGCGCTGGGTATCGGCGGGGCTGTTCACCGCCGATCCCGGGCGCGATCCGGGCCGTCCGGCCTACTCGATCGTGATCCCGCCGCCCAACGTGACCGGGTCGCTGCACATGGGCCACGCGCTGGACCACTCGATCCAGGACACCCTGGTCCGGCGGCGCCGGATGCAGGGCCACGAGGTGCTGTGGGTCCCCGGCATGGACCACGCGGGCATCGCCACGCAGAACGTCGTGGAACGGGAGCTGGCCAAGGAGGGCCTGTCCCGGCACGACCTCGGCCGCGAGGCGTTCATCGAGCGGGTCTGGAAGTGGAAGGGCGAGTTCGGCGGCCGCATCCTCGGCCAGATGCGCCGCCTCGGCGACAGCGTCGACTGGACGCGCGAGGCGTTCACGATGGACGAGCGCCGCGCGAGGGCCGTCCGGACGATCTTCAAGCGGCTGTTCGACGACGGGCTGATCCACCGCGCCGAGCGCATCATCAACTGGTGCCCGCGCTGCCTGACGGCCCTGTCCGACATCGAGGTGGAGCACGCCGACCGCGAGGGCGAGCTGATCTCGATCCGCTACGGGTCGGGCGAGGACGAGATCGTCGTGGCCACGACCCGGGCGGAGACGATGCTCGGCGACACCGCCGTGGCCGTCCACCCGGCGGACGAGCGGTACGCGCACCTGGTCGGCCGCGACATCGAGCTGCCGCTGACCGGCCGCCGCATCACCGTCGTGGCGGACGAGCACGTCGACCCCGCGTTCGGGACGGGCGCGGTCAAGGTCACCCCGGCGCACGACCCCAACGACTTCGAGATCGGCCGCCGCCACGGCCTGCCGTCCCTGGCGGTCATGGACGAGCGGGGCGTCATCACCGCGCCCGGCCCGTTCGAGGGCCTGGACCGGTTCGAGGCGCGTCCCGCCGTCGTGGCGGCGCTGCGCGAGCAGGGCCGGATCGTCAAGGAGATCCGCCCGTACGAGCATTCGGTCGGCCACTGCCAGCGCTGCTCGACGGTCGTCGAGCCGCGCGTGTCGCTCCAGTGGTTCGTGAAGGTGGAGCCGCTCGCGCGCGCGGCGGGCGACGCCGTCCGGGACGGGCGCGTCGCGATCCACCCGCCGGAGATGGCGGCCCGCTACTTCGAGTGGGTCGACAACATGCACGACTGGTGCATCAGCCGCCAGCTGTGGTGGGGGCACCGCATCCCCGTCTGGTACGGGCCGGACGGCGAGGTCGCCTGCCCGGGGCCGGACGAGGAGCCGCCCGCCGGATGGACGCAGGACACCGACGTCCTCGACACCTGGTTCTCCTCGGCGCTGTGGCCGTTCTCCACGCTCGGCTGGCCGGACGAGACGCCCGAGCTCAAGCGGTTCTACCCGACGTCGGTGCTGGTCACCGGCTACGACATCCTGTTCTTCTGGGTCGCCCGAATGATGATGTTCGGGCTCTACGCGATGGACGGCGTGGAGCCGTTCACGACCATCGCCCTGCACGGGATGGTCCGCGACCAGCACGGCAAGAAGATGTCCAAGTCGTTCGGCAACGTGGTCGACCCGCTCGACTGGATCGACCGGTACGGCGCCGACGCGACCCGCTTCACGGTGCTGCGCGGCGCGAACCCCGGCGGCGACGTCCCGGTGGCCGAGGACTGGGCGCAGGGTTCGCGCAACTTCTGCAACAAGCTGTGGAACGCCACGCGCTTCGCGCTCATCAACGGCGCGCACGTCCGCGGCGAGGTCCCGGCGGAGCTGTCGACCGTGGACGCATGGGTGCTGTCGCGCCTGAACGCGGTCATCGCCGAGGTCGACGCGCAGCTTGAGTCCTACGACTTCGCCAAGGCGTGCGAGACGCTCTACCACTTCGCGTGGGACGAGGTCTGCGACTGGTACGTGGAGCTGGCCAAGGTGCAGCTCGCCGACGAGCGAGCCGAATCAACCCGTCGTGTGCTGGGGGAGGTGCTCGACAAGCTCCTGCGGCTCCTCCACCCGGTGGTCCCGTTCGTCACCGAGGAGCTGTGGACGTCCCTGACGGGCGCCGAGACGATCGTCACCGCCTCCTGGCCCGCCGCCGACCCCGGCCGCGCCGACCGGGACGCCGAGGCCCTCCTGGAGTCGCTGCAGCGGCTCGTCACCGAGGTCCGCCGGTTCCGCGCCGACCAGGGCCTCAAGCCCGGCCAGAAGGTCGCCGCCGCGCTGGAGTGGGGCTCCTCGCCGCTCGCCCCGCACGAGGAGGGCGTCCGCGCGCTGCTGCGGCTGACCGCGCCGGGCGACGGCTTCGCGGCGACCGCGTCCCTGCCCGCCGAGGGCGTGACGGTCCGGCTCGACACCGCCGGCGCCATCGACGTGGCCGCCGAGCGCAAGCGGCTGGAGAAGGACCTGGCCGCCGCGCGCAAGGAGGCCGACCAGGCGCGGCGCAAGCTCGGGAACCAGGCGTTCATGGCCAAGGCGCCGGAGGCCGTCGTGGCCAAGAACCGGGATCGGCTGGGCCGGGCCGAGGCCGATATCGACCGCCTGGAAGCACAGCTCACGGCCCTGCCCGCGCGCTGATCGACGCGAAGATCCTCGGGAGTGCCATGGCCGAATCACCTCCTCGCTCGGACACGCCCGGCTCCGCGCCCGGCGACGAGCTGGACCCGCAGCAGGTCGTCGAACACGATGCCGCTCCGGGGCCGTCCGGCGAGCCCGGGGAGCCGTCCGAGCCCGGCGAGACCGCCCCGCCGTGGGGCGCCTCGCCTCCGTGGTGGTCGTCCGGCTCCGGTCCCGGCGACGGCACGGGGCCGCAGCGCGTCCAGGACGGGACGGGCCCGCACCGGCTCCCGAACGGGACGGGGCCGCTTCCGGCGGTCGCCGTGCAGGGGGCGCCGGCCTGGGACGGATCCGGGCCGCCCCCGCCCGGCGCGGCGGCCCGGCCCGGCGAGCGCAAGCAGGTCCCCGGGGTCCTGCTGGGCGCGGGCGTCGGCGCGCTGCTCCTCGTGGTCCTCATGGCGGGCGTGCTGGTGTTCCGGCCCGGCGATGGCGAGAAGGGGACCGCCGTGTCCGCGTCCAAGAAGCGGATCGCCGCGGTGGCCAACGCCGGTGGGCTGCGCAAGGACGCCATGACGGTGCCTCTCGCGAGCGCGGCGTACCCGTTCGTCGCGGCGGCGGTCCAGGCGGGCGGGGTGCCGGTGGCCAAGGACGGCACGGCCGTCTACACCGAGGAGCCGGCGGGCAAGCTGAACGTCCTGTTCATCGGCGGGACGGGACGGGTGGGCGACCCCGGCGCGTTCCTCCAGCGGATCCGTCCCACCACGTTCATCACCGGGCAGAACGCCAGCGCGGGCAAGGACGGCGGACGCGCCCAGTGCGGCACGTTCGCCGTGCTCGCCGACGTCCATCTGTACTGCGCGTGGGCGACCAAGGACTCCTATGGCGTCGTCGCGTCTAACGTGTCGACGCCGAGCCAGCCGGTCCCCGTGATGGCCGACCTCATGCGCCGCATCCGCCGGGACGTGGAGAAGCCGAAGCGCTGAACAGGCGCCCGGTGTCGGCGTCCACCGCGTCCAGGACGAGCCCGGTGAAGTAGACGGTGCCGAGGACGACCAGCCGGTGCCCGAGGGTGGCGAGCGACCCGGGCGTCACGGCGCCGGAGCCGACGACGTCCCAGGCGGGCGGCAGGGCGCGGGTGAAGCGCAGGTGCGGCAGCGGCAGCCGGACGAACGTGACGGGCAGATCGCCCAGCTCGGTGATCGCGCCGTCCAGGTCTTTGTGGTCGGGCAGGCAGACGACGGCGTGGTCGACCGTCCCCCAGCGGTCCCTGGCGGCGGCGAGGGCGGCGGCGACGCCCGTCCGGTCGACGGCGGAGTCGACGAGCAGGGTGGTCGCCGTCCCCGGGACGTCGTGCCAGGACAGCCGCCCCGGTAGGGTGATCGACGACAGGACGTCGCGGAGCCGCCCGGCCGGAGGCTCACCGGCGCCCGCCGGAAGTTCAAGGATTCCCAGGAGGCGGCGCGCGGCCGCGAGGCCCAGCTCGGCGCTCACCCGGCCCAGCCCCATGGGAAGCAGGTCGGACGGGAGCCCGCTGCCGCCGGGCGGCACGTACTCGACCTGCCCCGCCAGGACCCCGGCCACCTCGGGGGACTGGGGCGCCGACAGGACGGTCCGCGTCCGCGCCCCGGCCACGCCGAGCTTCTCCAGCGCGATGTCCGCCGCCGTGTCGCCCAGGATCCCGGCGTGCTCCAGGAAGACGGGGGTGAGGGCGGCGACGTCGGGCGGGAAGAGGCTCGCCTCGTCCGAGCGCCCGCCCATCCCGGCCTCCAGGATGATCACGTCGGCACCCGTCTCCCGCGCGTGCAGGACGCCCGCGAGCGTGAACAAGCCCGAGGGGGACAGGTAGCCGCCCGAAGGGGGCAGGGCGGCGCGCGCCCGTCCGAGCCGTCCGCCGAGGGAGGCCAGCTCGTCCCACGAGACCGCCTGCCCGTCGACCCTGATCCGGTCCCGGCTGTCGCGCAGGCCGGGGCTGGTGACGGTGCACACACGCAGCCCGGCCGCCGCGAGGAACGCCGAGGCGAAGGTCGCGGCGGTGCCCTTCCCCTTGGACCCCACAACGGTCAGCACAGGGACGCCCGGAGAATCGTCCGGGCAATCGCCTGGGAAATCGTCCGGGCAATCGCCTGGGAAATCGTCCGGGGACAGGACGCCCAGGATCTCCGCCAAGGCGCGCGCGCGGGCCAGGCTGCGGGACTCGCCCGGGGCGCGTCCTTCCCACTCCCGGAAGAAGACCTCGTCGGCGTTCACCTGGCCCATGCTTCCAGCGTCCGGGGCCGCGCGGGGGCGGCGCGGGGGCCGGGTCGGTGCCGAGTAGGCTCTGAGGGTCACTTTCCGCAGGCATGGAGCGTCGTGAGCCAGGTAACCGAACCGTCCGACTACCGCGGCGTCGTCGCCGCGATCATGAGCCGTGGCGTGGAGTGGGAGATCGACCCCACGCTCGACCGGATCCAGGATCTGGTCGACCTCCTGGGGGAGCCGCACCGCGCGTATCCGGTCATCCACGTCGCCGGGACGAACGGCAAGTCCAGCACCGCCCGGCTCATCGAGGCGCTGCTGCGCGAGCGGGGGCTGCGCACCGGGCTCTACACCAGCCCGGAGATGACCACGCTCCGCGAGCGGATCGCGATCGACGGCGAGCCGGTCAGCGAGGAGCGGTTCGTCGAGACCTTCCAGGACGTGCACCCCTTCGCCCGGCTCATCGACGGAAAGCACCCGGCGCGCCTGTCGTTCTTCGAGGTCCTCACGGCGATGGCGTTCGCGGCGTTCGCGGACGCGCCGGTCGACGTGGCGGTGGTCGAGGTCGGCATGGGCGGCGTCTGGGACGCCACGAACGTCGCCGACGGCACCGTCGCCGTCGTCACGCCCATCGGCCTGGACCACACCCGCTACCTGGGCGACACCATCGAGGAGATCGCCGCCGAGAAGGCGGGGATCATCAAGCCGGGCGCGGTCGCGGTGCTCTCGCAGCAGCCGGTCGATGCGGCCGAGGTGTTGCTCCGGCGGGTCGTCGAGACCGGCGCCGCCGCGGCCCGCGAGGGCATCGAGTACGGAGTGGTGGCCCGCGAGGTGGCCGTGGGCGGCCAGTTGCTCGGCTTCAAGGGCCTGCACGGGACCTACGACGACGTCTTCCTGCCCCTGTTCGGCGACCACCAGGCGAGCAACGCCGCGACCGCGCTGGCCGCGGTCGAGGCGTTCGCGAGCGGCGCGCCGACCAGGGGAGAGGTCAACCTGGAGGCCGCCACGCGCGTCGCCGCCGGCGAGACCTACACCGGCGGCGACGAGGGCCAGCTCGACCCGGCCCTGGTCCGCAGCGGCTTCGCCGCGTCGGCCTCGCCCGGCCGCCTGGAGGTCGTGCGCACCGGGCCGACCGTCCTGCTGGACGCGGCGCACAACCCGTCGGGGATGGCGGCGAGCGTCGCCACGATCACCGAGTCGTTCGGCTTCACCCGGCTGGCCGGGGTGCTGGCCGTCGCCGCCGACAAGGACGTCGCCGGGATCCTCGACCAGCTGGAGCCCGTCCTGGACGAGCTGGTGGTGACTCGCAACTCCTCGCCGCGCTCGATGCCGCCCGAGGAACTGGCCGAGATCGCCGAGGGCATCTTCGGGCCCGACCGCGTCCACGCCGTGCCCCGGCTGGACGACGCCATCGACCGGGCCATCGGCCTCGCCGAGGAGACCGGCGAGTACCAGGGCGCGGGCGTCCTGATCACCGGCTCCGTGGCGACCGTGGGCGACGCGCGGACGCTGCTGCGCGTCGGAGAGGGACGGTGACCGCGCGCGGCACGGCCACGGGGAACCCGGCGCGCAGGCTGCTCGCCACCGTGCTGGGCTGCGAGGCCATCGTGATCGCCCTGGCGATCCCCGTCGCGGTCGCCGTGCTGGACGTGGACGGCGCGACCGCGGGCCTGGTGTGCGGGGGGCTGGCGGTCGTCTGCCTGCTGATGGCGGGGCTGCTGCGGTTCCCGTGGGGGATCGCGGCGGGCACGGTCCTTCAGGTGCTCGTCATCGCGACCGGTTTCATGGTGCCGACCATGTTCTTCCTCGGCGCCTTGTTCGGCGCGCTCTGGGGAACGGGAATTTGGATGGGACGCAAGGCGCGGGAGGCCGGGGCGCGCTAAATTCGCGGGACCGGCGCCGACAATCCGACCGCCCGTTCCCGCGAATTCCAATTAATACCCTAATTCCGGCATTCTCCTCTTTCGGGAAATGTCGGAGCGGTGGACGGCGACCCTCCGAAGGAGCAGGCCGTGCCCACCACCGCCGGGCCCACCCCCACC
>NZ_SMKU01000431.1 GCF_004349215.1 Actinomadura rubrisoli
GGGTCGGGCGGGGTGGTGGCGTCGCTGTTCACCCACGGCATCGCGCTCCCGCATCTCATCGCGTCCGGCGACGAGGGGCTGATCGACCGGTTCGCGCGGCCCGTGCTCGCCGGGGAGATGATCGGCGCGCTCGGCGTCACCGAGCCGGGCACCGGGTCGGACGTGGCGGGGATCCGGACCACGGCGGTGCGGGACGGGGACTCCTACATCGTCAACGGGGCCAAGCTGTTCATCACCTCGGGCGTGCGGGCCGACTTCGTCACCACGGCCGTGCGGACGGGCGGTGAGGGGTTCGACGGGATCTCCCTGCTGGTGGTCGAGAAGGGCGCCCCCGGGTTCACGGTGTCCAGGCCGCTGCGCAAGATGGGGTGGCTCTGCTCCGATACCGCGGAGCTGTCCTTCAGCGATGTGCGCGTGCCCGCGAGCAACCTGGTCGGGGCGGAGAACAGCGGGTTCCTGCAGATCGTCCAGAACTTCGTGAGCGAGCGGCTGTCGCTGGCCGTCCAGGCGTATGCGACCGCGCAGCGCTGCCTGGATCTCACGATGGGGTGGATCCGGAACCGCGAGACCTTCGGACGGCCACTGGCGTCGCGGCAGCTCGTCCGGCACAAGGTCGCCGAGATGGCCCGGCAGGTGGACGTGGCGCGCGCGTACACCCGGTCGGTCGCCGAGCGGCACGCGGCGGGCGAGGACGTGCTGACCGAGACGGCCTTCGCCAAGAACACCGCGGTGTACGCCTGCGAGCACGTGGTCCACGAGGCCGTCCAGCTCCACGGCGGGATGGGCTACATGCGCGAATCGGAGGTCGAGCGCCACTACCGCGACGCGCGGATCCTGGGGATCGGCGGCGGCACCAACGAGATCATGAACGAGATCGCCGCCAAGCGCCTGGGGTTGTAGCGCGGATCATCCGGCCGCGCGGGCGATGAGGCCGTCGACGAGGGCGCGCAGGCCGTCGAGGTAGGTGTCCTCGGCGGTCAGCGGCGCCCAGCGCGTGCCCAGCGCGGACAGCCGGGGCAGCGCCGCGGGATCGAGGGCGGCAAAGACCCGGTCCCGGTAGGTGGGCCGGTCGTCGCGGGCGCGCCGGCGGGCGGACGCGGCCCGGACGAGCATCTCCCCCGCCGTGTAGTACCAGATCGCCCGGTAGGCGTGGACGGCCTGCTCCGGGGTCAGGCCGCACTCGATCAGCCCGTCCACGATGTTCTCGTTGAACCACAGCGCCGACTCCGACATCAGGTCGTCGGCGGTGAGCACCTCCACGATCCAGGGGCAGCCGGCGAGCGCCTCCCGGATCGCCGCCGCGACCACGATCACGCGCTCGCGCGGGTCGGCGGGCAGGTCGGGCCTGCGGAGCGTCCGCGCGGCGTAGTCGTCCAGCAGCAGGACGAGCAGTTCCTCCTTGTCGCGGACGTGGTGGTAGAGCGCCATCGGGGTGCTGCCGACCTGCGTGGCCAGCCGCCGCATCGTCAGCTTGGCGACGCCCTCCTCGTCCACGAGACGGCGCGCGGCCTCGACGATCTCCTCGCGGGAGATGCGGGGCGGCCTGCCCCTGCGCTGCGCGGACGGTTGCGGCATCCCCCCATCATCGCCCATCCGCGCTCCCCGGTGTGGACAGCGGAGACGTGCGCGGGCTATTTTTCTTACATGTATAAAAATTCACGGGGGCGACCCGGAGTGGTGCTGGCCGCGGTGGCCGTCGCCCAGTTCGTCGTCGCCCTGGACATGGCCGTGGTGAACGTCGCCCTGCCCGCGATCCGCGCCTCCCTGGGCTTCGCGCCGGTCGACCTGGCCTGGGTCGTGCACGTCTACGCGCTGACGTTCGGCGGGTTCCTGCTGCTCGGCGGCCGGGCCTGCGACCTGTACGGGCGGCGCCGGCTGTTCGTCCTCGGCCTCGTGGCGTTCGGCGCCTTCTCGCTCGCGGGCGGGCTGGCCCAGGCGCCGTGGCAGCTCGTCGCCGCGCGGGCCGGGCAGGGCGTCGCCGCCGCCGCGCTGGCACCGGCCGGGCTGGCCATGCTGACCACGACGTTCACCGAGGGACGCGAGCGCGTCCGGGCGCTCGGGGTGTGGAGCGCGGTGAACGCCGCGGGCGGCGCGCTCGGGGTCCTGGCCGGCGGGCTGCTGACCGAGTACGCGGGCTGGCGGTGGGTGATGCTGGTCAACCTGCCCATCGTCGCCGGGGCGCTGGCGCTGGTCTTCGCGGGCGTGCCCGCCGAGGACGCGTCCGCGCGGCGGGAGCGGCTCGACGTGCTCGGCGCGGTCCTCGCGACGTGCGGGATCGGGCTGCTGGTCTTCGGCGTCATCCGCACCGAGACGCGCGGCTGGACCTCGGCCGTGACGCTGGCGACGCTCGCGGGCGCGGCCGTGCTGCTGGCGGCCTTCACGTTCGCGGAGTCGCGGACGGCGGCGCCGCTCGTCCGGCTCGGGCTGCTGCGGAGCCGGTGGGTCGCCGGGGCGAACCTGTTCGTGTTCCTCGCGGCGGCCGGCCAGTTCGCGTCGTTCTACTTCGTGTCGCTGTACATGCAGGGAGTTCTCGGGATGGGCGCCGCCGCGACCGGCGCGGCGTTCCTGCCCTTCTGCGCCGGTGTGATCGTGGGCAGCGTCGTCGCGACGCGGATCGGCGCGACCCGCTCGCCCCGCGCGTCCCTGGTGCCGGGCGCGCTGCTCGCCTCGGCGGGGCTCGCCTGGTTCGCCTTCATCAGCCCCGGCGGTGGCTTCCTGGCCGACGTGCTGGGCCCGTCCATGGTCGCCAGCGTCGGCCTCGGCCTGTGCCTGGCCCCGGTCGCCGCCGCCGCGACGACCGGCGTCGTGTCCCGGGAGGCCGGGATGGCGTCCGGTGTCCTCAACAGCTCGCGCCAGCTCGGCGGCTGCGTCGGCCTCGCCGCGCTCGCCACCGTCGCGGCCGGGCGCACCGGCGCGGCCACGGGCCCGTCCGCGCTCAACGACGGCTACGCCCTGAGCCTGGCCGTGTCCGCCGGGCTCTTCCTCCTCGCCGCGATCGTGGCCGTGGTGGTCCTCCCCCGCCGTCAACGGCTCCGGGCAGCGGATCTAGGGGCGCGGCGGGGATCAGCCCTGGACGACCGCGCCGTCCGTTAGGAGGGCGTCGACGTCGTCGAAGCCCAGGTCGGTGAGGACGTCGCGGGTCTGGCCGCCCGGCAGGACGGGGACGCCATCGGTTTCGGCGGCGGTGCGCGAGAAGCGCGGGGCGGGGGCGGGCTGCCGGTGGCCCGCCAGCTCGGGGAAGACGTCCCGGGCCGTGTTGTAGGGGTGCTCGGCGGCCTCGGCCATCGACAGGACGGGGGCCACGCACGAGTCGCCGGGCAGGAACACCTCGGCCCACTCGTCCCGCGTGCGGGCCTTGAAGGCGGCGGCGAAGCGCTCGCGGAGCCCGGGCCAGCCGTCGCGGTCGTGCTGGGCCGGCAGGTCCTCGTCGGCGAGACCGAGCAGGCGCAGGAACTCGGCGTAGAACTGCGGCTCGATCGCGCCGACCGCGACGTGCCGCCCGTCGGCGGTCTCGTAGACGTCGTACCAGGGGGCGCCGGTGTCGAGCATGTTGACGCCGCGCTGGTCCCGCCACATGCCGCCCGCGAGGAACCCGTGGACGAACGTGGACAGGTGCGCGGTGCCGTCGACGATCGCGGCGTCCACCACCTGGCCCTGCCCGCTCGTCCTGGCCTCCAGCAGGGCCGCGAGCACGCCGGTCACGAGGTACATGCTGCCGCCGGCGAAGTCGCCGAGCAGGTTGAGCGGGACCTGCGGCGGGCCGCCCGCGCGGCCGATGGCGTGGAGGGCGCCGGTGACGGCGATGTAGCCGATGTCGTGGCCGGCGCTCCGCGACAGCGGCCCCTCCTGGCCCCAGCCGGTCATCCGGCCGTACACGAGCGCGGGGTTGCGGGCGAGGCAGTCGTCCGGGCCGATGCCGAGGCGCTCGGTGACGCCGGGGCGGAATCCCTCGATCAGGACGTCGGACCTCTCGGCCAGGCGGAGCACCACGTCCCGGCCCTTGCCGCTCTTGAGGTCGACCGCGATCGACCGCTTGCCGCGGTTGGTGAAGTCGGTGCCGCCGGTCGCCCCGGCGCCCGCGACGGCGGAGGCGCGGTCGACCCGGACGACGTCGGCGCCGAGGTCGGCCAGCAGCATCGCGGCGAACGGCCCCGGGCCGAGCCCGGCCAGCTCGATCACCCGTACCCCGGAGAGCGGCCCCTTGCCCATCTGCGACCCCTTTCGCGCCCGCTGAACGTCGTTCGGTCACCCTAGTGTGCACGACGGCGGTAAGTGGTCGCTGACCGGCCCTCCGGGAGGGTCACTCCGGCGGGACGGCGGTGAGCCGCACGGCGGGGCGCCGCCCGCGCCTGACGGGCTCGACGGGCTCGGCCACGAGCAGGCGCTCCTCCGCACCGGACGAGCGGACCGGGCCCTCGGCGCGCGGGACGAGGCCGCGCGCGGCGGCGGCCAGGTAGTACCAGCCCCCGGACGGGGCGCGCCACCAGGTGCCGCTCACCGGACGGCGGTCGTCGCAGGCGCCCGAGGCGTACTGCTCCCGCTCCCCCAGCAGCGTCGCCTGCGCGTCGGCGCCGCCGCCGGGGAACGCCAGCCGGGTGCACACCCAGTCGGCGGACGTCCCGCCGTGCGGCAGCGTCCCCGACCAGAAGTCCCAGGCCGTCGCCTCGGTCACCGGGCGCGCCGGGCGCGGCGCGCGGCAGCCGAGGCGCTCCCAGAACCGCACGCCCTCCCGCCCGAGCCGCACCGTGCCCTTCGCGGCGGCGGCCCTCGCGGCGGCGGACGGGCGGTACGCCGGCGAGTGGTAGGCGAGGACGGCCGCGCGCGGCCCGCCGAGATCGCCCACGGTGCGGGACCCGTCCGGACCCTGGAGATGCAGGATCGGGCCCCGGCCGCAGCGGGTCCGGGCGAGCGCGGGGCCGATCACGCCGTCCCGCAGCTCCATCCCGTCACCGGCGAGGGTCTCGGGGCGGGTGTCCCAGGGGGCGAGCAGGTAGCGGCCGCCGCCGAGGTGGATCGGGGCGGACGGGTCGGCGCCCGCCGCGACGACCTCCAGGCCGGACTGCCGCGCGTAGCGGGCGAGCCGGTCGCCGCTCCGCAGCAGCACGAGCGGGGCCCCGCCGACGTGGCCCGCGTACAGCAGCTGCGCGGTGCCGCCCTGCGCGCGCCTGTCACCGGTGGCGCGCGCCCACGCGTCCAGGGCCCGCCGGGTGATGGCCCGGTCGCGGACGAGCCCGCCGCGCGCGGGCCAGGCGTCCAGCGTGCGGGCGCCCGGCGTACCGGCGGCCCGCGTCCAGGCGGCGGGAGGGGCGGTGACCAGCCGCAGGCCGTGCGCGGACGCCGAGCGCGAGCCCCCGGCGAGGGATCCGTCGCTCTCGGTCATCACGAGCGCGCCGACCAGCCCCGCGGTGAGCGCGGCGGCGGTGGCGAGCGGCAGCAGCGACCGGTGGCGGACGGGCCGCAGCAGCGCGGGCTCGGGCCACTCCGGACGCCGGGGCGCGGGGACCTCCAGGGCGTCCGCGGCCTCGATCACCGGCCACGGGTGCCGCACGCCCACCTCGATGAGCTGGTCATGGACCGCGTACCGGGGCATGCCCAGCATGTGGCGCAGCACGTACGCGGCCCGGACGGGCGGGTCCAGCCTGGCCAGGGCCCCGGTCGGCCCGGGGTCGGGCAGCCGCCCGGGCACGGCGCGCAGCCAGGGCCCGAGGCCGACCTGGAGCCGCCGGGAGGGCCGCATGGCGCGGCGCAGGACGCGGGTGCGGCGCCTGGCGAGGCCCGCGGGCGAGCGGTCGCGGCGGGCGGTGCCGTCCACGATCCGGCGCGCGATCGCCAGCCGGTAGGCGCGCTTTCCCCTTCCCGGAAGAACGAAATACGCCATCCGGACAAGTTCGCTGTACGGCGATTCCGTTCCCGGATTCGTCATGGCATCCTCGGCCACGGCGGCCACTCCCTACTGCGCGTTCCCTACCGCGCGTCCCCTGGTCGCGAACCCCGAGGTTAGGCAGCCCGGCGCCGGACCGGCGCCGAATTGGGACAACGATTAAGAAGGCCGGTGGATATCTCCCGCTATTTCATTACCGGACGCGGGCGGGACGCGTTCCGGGCGCGTTCCGGAGGCCGCCTCCCCGGGCCGCCGCCGCGAACCGCCGGTCCGGGGAGCGGCCACGCCCGTTTCGTCCAAGTACTACGCTGTTGACCTCCGGGGGAACCGCCCCGGGCCGCCCCGCATCGAAGGATCGCGCCCCCGCCGCGAGACCGCCGACGCCCACCCGGGAAGGACCCATGACCGAGGACGTCCCCGGCTACCGGGTTCTGGAGCAGGTCGGCGAGGGCGGCTTCAGCGTCGTCTACCGCGCGCACCAGGAGCGGCTCGACCGGATGGTGGCGCTCAAGGTCCTGTCGGTCAGCGCGGTCGACGACGCGGCGATGCGCCGCTTCCAGCGCGAATGCAAGATCACCGGACGGCTGTCCGGGCACCCCAACATCGTGACCGTGCTGGACACCGGCACCACCCGGTCCGGCCGCCCCTACATCGCGATGGAGTACTTCGAGCACGGCGCGCTCACCGACCGGCTCGCGCGCGAGGGGCCCTTCCAGCTCGCCGAGGTGCTGCGCATCGGCGTGAAGATGGCGGGCGCGCTCGCCGCCACGCACGAGACCGACGTGCTGCACCGCGACGTGAAGCCGCAGAACGTGCTGGTGTCGCGGTACGGGGAGCCGGCGCTGGCCGACTTCGGCATCGCCCGGCTCGTCGACTCCTTCGACGCCACCCACACCCAGGCGTTCACGCCGCACCACGCGGCGCCCGAGGTGCTGGAGGGCAGGCCGCCGGGCGTCGGCTCCGACATCTACTCGCTCGGCTCGACGCTGTACCAGCTCCTCGCCGGTCAGCCGGCCTTCAAGGGCCCGCCCGGCGAGGGCATCGCGCTGCTGATGCTGCGGATCCTGAACGAGCCGCCCCCGCCGATCC
>NZ_SMKU01000432.1 GCF_004349215.1 Actinomadura rubrisoli
GCCGGGGTGGAGGCGCGGGGCCGGGGTGCGCGGTGGCCGCCCGGCCCCGTCCGGGCTCAGCCCTTGAACATCTCCCGCATCTTCCTCGCGGCGTCGCTCTTCTTCTTGGCGGCCTTGGCGTCGTCGGCGTCCTTGCCGGTGTGGGGCTTGGGCTCCTTGCCCGCCGGACTGGCCGTGCCCGGCTCCGCCGTGCCCGGCTCGGGCCGTGTCGTCTCGCGGTCCGCCTTGTCGTTCACCACAACTCCCCCGGTGTCACTGACGAATCGTTCGTCTCGTTGGTACCCCGGCAGGTTGACGTCTACCCGGGATAGAACCGGACCTCGGGCCGGCCCACTTGACCGTAGTGGGGACGGCGGTGCGCGAGGCCGTTCTCGGCGAGGTATTCGAGATAGCGGCGCGCGGTGACGCGCGAGACGCCGGTGAGGTCGGCGGCCGCGGCGGCCGACAGGCCGCCCGCCGCCCCGGCGAGCGCCTCGGTGATCGACTGGAGGGTCTCGCCGCTCATGCCCTTCGGGAGCGAGAGGTGGTCGGGGGTGCGGAGCGTGGCGAGCATCCCGTCCACGTCGGCCTGACCGGTGACCTCGCCGGTCCGGGCGGCCTGCTCGCGGAACCGGGCGTAGCGGTCGAGCTTGTCGCGCAGGGACGCGAACGTGAACGGCTTGAGCAGGTACTGGACGACCCCGACCGAGACGGCGCTGCGGATCACCGCGAGGTCCCGCGCGGACGTCACGGCGATCACGTCCACGTCGCGGCCCCCGGCGCGCAGCGCGCGGCACACCGTGAGCCCGTGGGTGTCGGGCAGGTAGAAGTCCAGCAGGACGACGTCGACCGCGGTCCGCTCGCAGAACCGCAGGGCGTCCGCCCCGGAGTGCACGACGCCGGCCACCGTGAACCCCTCGACCCGCTCGACGTAGGAGCGGTGCGCCTCGGCGGCCACCTGGTCGTCCTCGACGATCAGAACCCTGATCATCGCGCGCCCGCCGGGAGCCGGACGGTGAACACCGCGCCGTCGTCGTGGCCGACGTCGATGTGGCCGCCGTTGCGCCGGACGGCCTGCCCGACGAGCGCGAGCCCGAGGCCGTGCCCGACGGGGCCGCCGGACGACTTGGTCGTCCAGCCGCGCCGGAACATCTCCGGGACGGCGGCGGCGTCGACGCCCCGCCCGCTGTCGGACACCCGCAGGACCAGCTCGCCGTCCCGGGTCCCGGCCGTGACGCCGACGCGGGGCGGGCGGGCGTCGGCGTTCTCGATGGCGGCGTCCACGGCGTTGTCGATGAGGTTGCCGAGGATCGTGACCAGGTCGCGGGGCTCGATGACGCCCTCGATCGCGGTGTCCTCGGTGATGACGAGCTCGACGCCGCGCTCGGCGGCCTCGGCGGACTTGCCGAGCAGCAGCGCGGCCAGCACCGGCTCGGTCACCGATCCGACGACCCGGTCGGTGAGCCGCTGGGCGGTCGCCAGCTCGGCGGTCGCGAACCGGACGGCCTGCGCGGGCCGTCCGAGCTCCACCAGCGACACCACCGTGTGGAGGCGGTTGGCGGCCTCGTGCGCCTGGGAGCGCAGCGACTCGGCGAACCCGCGGACCGTGTCCAGCTCGCCGGTCAGGCCCTGCAGCTCGGTGTGGTCGCGCAGGGTGACCACGTTGCCCATCGTCCGGTCCCCCGACCGGACGGGCGAGGTGTTGACCACCAGGACGCGGGTGTCGCCGAGGTGGATCTCGTCCGACCGGGGCTCCGGGGACACCAGCGCGGCGGCCAGCTCCCGGGACAGGCCGAGGCCCGCGACGGGGCGCCCGCGCGGGACGGCGCCCAGGCCGAGCAGTTCGCGGGCGGCGTCGTTGCACAGGACGACCTGCCCGCCGCGGTCGATCAGCAGGAGCCCCTCGCGGACGGAGTGCAGGATCGCCTCGTAGTACTCGAACATCTCGCTCAGCTCGCCGGGCGCGACGCCCCGGGTCTGGCGGCGCAGCCGCGCGGACACCAGGTAGCTGCCGGCCATGCCCGCGGCCAGGACCGCCGCCGCGACCAGGACCAGCGTGACGAGCCGCTGGCGGAGGTCGGCGGAGATCGCCTCGATCGTGATGCCGACCGCGACCAGCGCCACGATCCGGTGCCGGTCGTCGAAGACCGGGGTGACCGTGCGGACGGACGGGCCGAGCGTGCCGGTGTAGGTCTCGGTGAACGACCGCCCGGCCAGCGCGGGCGCGGTGTTGCCGATGAACCGCTGCCCTATCCGGGACGGGGTGGGATGGGTGAAGCGGATCCCCGCCGGGCTCATGATCGTGACGAAGTCGACACCGGTGTCGTGCCTGACCCGCTCGGCGTACGGCTGGAGGGACCGGCTGGGGACGCGCTTGGTCACGGCGGTCCGCACGCTGGGCGAGTCCGCGATGACCGCCGCGACCACCGCGACCGTCTGCCGCGCCCGGTCGTCGGCGGCGCGCCGGACGTCGAGGTAGGCCAGTGTCGCACCGGCCACCACGAGCAATCCGACGATCGCCGCCTGGAGCGCGAGCAGTTGCCGCGCCACGCTCCAGCGCCCGAGCGCCGTCCATCTGGGACGCCGCATCTGCCACTCGCACCCTTCTCGTCTCGACGAGAACCGTGAACGAAATGTACACAAGGGTGACCGTGCACACCGGGTAGCGCATAGTCACGGGTGCACGGCCCCAGACCTGCACGGCTCCCACCGGCGCAGGCGCCCAACGTGTGCATGTGCCCGCCATCCGCGAGCGCATGGGCGTCTGCCCAGGCGAGAGTGCCCGTCCGGGACCTGCCCTTGCGCAAGGGCAGGTCCCGGACGGGCACCCTCCCTTGCCCGGATGCCGTGGTACACCGTCCCGGCGGCCTGGCACCAGGATTCACCCTGCCAGACGAGGCCGCCGCAATGGTCCGTCTTGGACGGGATTGGACGCATTCCTGACTCGCGACGTCGTCGCGGCGGCGGTGGCCGGTGGCGCGACGCGCCCAGGCGGTGCCGCCCCGGCGTGCCGACGACCGCCTAGCGCCGGAACTCGCCCCGCTCCCGGCGCTAGGCGGTCATCCCCACTGGACCGATCGAACAACCCCGCTCGCGCGGGAAGGCGGTTCCCGCATCGGACGGCACCCGCAACAGGCGGCTTCCGCACCCCCGCCAGGCGATCTCCGCACCCCCGCCAGGCGATCTCCGCGCCCCGCGCCGGGTGGTCTTCACTTCTGCGCCCGGCGAGCGAGCCCCACTCCCCGTACTAGGCGGTTTCCGGGTCGGGTTGGCGTGGGCGGCGGTGGCCGGCGTGCGGGGAGGTCATTCGGAAGCGGACGATCGCCGGGAGGTCGGGCATTCCGACCGTCCGGCGGTAGCGCTCGACCGGGCCGGCGCCGAGTTCCCCGTACACCTCGCCGAGGACGGCGTCGCGGTCGCAGACGACGTTCAGGAGCAGGCGCGGCCTGGTGAGCGTGCCCGTCAGGCGGACGCGCACCTCGCGGACGCTGGGCAGGGCCCCGGCGTCGCGCACCAGGGCGCCCGCCGCGTCGCGGGCGGCCTCGCGGGTGTGCGGGTCGACGTCGGGCCGCCACTGGTGCACCAGGGCCCGGCCCTGGACGACCAGCCACAGCTGCCCGGCCAGGGACAGCAGCGCCGCGACGGACGCGGCGGCCGGCAGGAGCCACGGGTTGCCGTCCGCGAACCGGACCAGCGCCGGATCGAGCGGCGGGCGCGCCGCCAGGTCGCCCAGGCCGTCGAAACCGCCGAGGCCGAGTACGAGGGCACCGGCGCCGCAGGTGAGCAGCACCGTCCCGGTCACCGCTATCGCGACCCTCATGTCAGTCCTTCCGCCAGCCCAGCCGGACATCGATCCGCGGCCGGTGCATCGGTTCGATCCGGTCCAGCCGGTCGTCGACGGCGCAGTGCACCAGCTCCGCGAGGTTCGCGGGGTTGCGGTAGTGGGTGTCGGCCCGGACGACGAGCCGCCCGCGGAACACGCCCGGCCCCCGCACGCGGACGCGTTCGATGCCCGGGACGCCCAGCGCCGCGTCGGCCAGGGCCCGGCGCAGCGACGCGCGCCCGAGGGCGCCCGCCAGGCGCGGGTCGGAGCCGTCCAGCGGGACGCCGCGCACCCGGCCGGGCAGCGCCGCGGGCAGGAGGGCGAGCCCGGCCGCGGCCATCGCCCCGGCGCTCGCCCGGACGCCCGGGGCCTTCCACGGCAGCCGCCCGAGGGCGTCCACCAGGCGTGCCGCACCCGGCACCGGGTGGACGCCGGACCCGAGCGCGGCCGCCAGCAGCTCGATCGCGGCGGCCCCTCCGGCCACGGTCACCAGCAGGGCGGCGACCAGTCCGGGCACGGCCCGGCGCGGCCGGAACTCCCGGGCGGCCAGCCGCCGCGCCCGCTGCCTGCTCTGTGTCTCGTGGATCAGGTCCCTGACCAGAGACTCGGCCATAGCCACCCCCGTGAACCGTCGGCACGTCCGGACATCGTTACCCATGGTGAGGCATTGTCACGCGGAGTGAAACACGCCATGCCGACATCTCACGCGATCGGTGCCGGGATCGACCGGCCGTCAGCGGAAGATGACCGTCCGGTCGCCGTTGAGGAGGACGCGGTGCTCGGCGTGCCAGCGGACGGCGCGGGCCAGCGCGAGGCACTCGACGTCGCGGCCGACGGCGACCAGATCCTCGGGGCTGTGGGTGTGGTCGACGCGGGCGACCTCCTGCTCGATGATCGGCCCCTCGTCCAGGTCGGCGGTCACGTAGTGGGCGGTGGCGCCGATCAGCTTCACGCCGCGGGCGTGCGCCTGGTGGTAGGGCCGGGCGCCCTTGAAGCTCGGCAGGAACGAGTGGTGGATGTTGATGATCATGCCGGGCAGCTTGGCGCACAGGTCGTCCGACAGGATCTGCATGTACCGGGCGAGGACGACCAGGTCGGCGCGGTAGTGCTCGACCAGCGCGAGGACCTCCGCCTCCTGCGCGGCCTTGCCGCCGGGGGCGACGGGCAGGTGGTGGTAGTCGATCCCGTACGACTGGGTGAGGGGCCGCAGGTCGGGGTGGTTGGACGCGACCGCGGCGATGTCGACGTCCAGCAGCCCGGACCGCTGCCGGTAGAGCAGGTCGTTCAGGCAGTGGCCGCCCTTCGACACCATGATCAGGACGCGCGGGCGGGACGAGAGGTCGTGCAGCCGCCAGTCCAGGCCGAGCTCGGGCACGAGGGACGCGAACGCGCCGCGCAGCTCGTCCGGGTCGGTGCCGGGCGGGCCCGTGAACTGCACCCGCATGAAGAAGGTGCCCGTGTCGCGGTCGCCGAACTGCTGGCTCTCCAGGATGTTGCAGCCGCGCTCGGCCAGCAGCCCCGAGACGGAGGCGACGATCCCCGGCCGGTCGGGGCACGACAGCGTCAGCACATACTCGTTCACGGTCTCACTCTCGCGGCGATGGTCTTGGGCCGCCTGAGCAGGCGGGATACGAGCTTACGTCGCCCTTCCCCGTCCTGGGGCCGTTCCACGCCGCCGCGCGGAGGTCAAAGGACGCGCCGGGCGAGGCGGGCCAGCGCCCCGGCGATCTCCTCCGGCGTCCGGCCCTGCTCGCGCTGCCGCGCGTAGACCTCGGACGCGAGGGGGGCGAGGAGGATGTCGGCGAGCGCGTCCGGCCCGGGGGTCCCGGCCTCGGCCAGCAGCATCCGGACGTGGGCGCGCCAGAACCCGTAGGCGCCGGTGGTCAGCCGCGCGCCGCCCGCCTCGGCGCCGAGGACGAGGTCGATGTGCGCCTCCAGCAGTTCGACCATGGCGGCGTAGAAGGCGGCGAGGCGGTCGGCCGGGGGCGCGCCGGGGCCGAGCGGCGGGTCGCCGCGCAGAAGCCGCTCCTGGACGTGGCGCTCGTGCTCGTCCAGCAGCGCGAGGGCGATGGACGTCGTGTCCGGGTAGCGCCGGTAGAGCGTGCCGCGTCCGACGCCCGCCGCCTTGGCGATGTCGTCCATGGTGACGGCGCGCGGGTCGCGGGCGGCGAACAGCCCGGCGGCGGCGTCGAGCACCTTGGTCCGGTTGCGGGCGGCGTCGGCGCGCTCGCGGGGCGGGGCGTCGCCGCCGCCCGGCTGTCCGGCGAGCAGGTCGGTACGGCGGTTCATGCCGGTGACTGTAACCGACGCGGCATGAAGTGGACAATGTGTCCGGATAGAGTTATCGTCATCAAGCGGACATTGCGTCCACTTAACGAGGAGGATTCATGACATCGCTGCTTCACCTGGACTCCAGCGCACGGCGCCGCTCGTTCAGCCGGGAAGTCGGGGACGCGTTCGCCGCCGCGTGGCGCGAGGCGAACCCCGGCGGGCACTACGTCCACCGTGACCTGGCCGCCGAACCCGTCCCGTTCATCGGCGAGGCGTGGACGGAGCTGTGCGACCACATCCTCGCCAACGGCATCACCGAGATCGGCCGCTACAAGGAGGCCGTCCGCACCCCCGCGCAGGCCGAGGCGTGGGCGGTCGTCGAGCCGCTGCTGGACGAGCTGGTCGCCGCGGACGTCGTCCTGATCGCCGCGCCGATGTACAACTTCACGGTCCCGGCGTCCCTCAAGGCGTGGATCGACCAGGTCACGTTCCCGCGGATGTCGCTGGCCGGGCGGCGGTTCGTGATCGTCTCGGCGCGCGGCGGCTCGTACGCGCCCGGCGCGCCGCGCGAGCCCTACGACCACCAGGAGCGGTACCTGCGCGACTTCTTCGCCGGGCACTTCGGGGTGCAGGACGTCGCGGCCGTGGCCGCCGAGCTGGTGAACTCGCGCCTCGACCCGGCGCTGGCGGCGCTGCGCGCGAGCCACGAGGCGTCGTACGCCGGGGCGCTGCGCGCGGCCCGCGAGCTCGGGGCGGCGTACTGATGGGCTGGATCCTGCTCGGGCTCGCCGGGCTGGTCGAGATCGCGTTCTCGCAGAGCATCAGGCCCACCGAGAGCTTCACCCGCCCGC
>NZ_SMKU01000433.1 GCF_004349215.1 Actinomadura rubrisoli
GCGATGGCCTGGGCGGCGTGCCGCAGGGCATCGTCGCCGAGCCGGCGGGCGGCCGAGGCCAGGAAGAGGGCGGTCCCGGTCCGGCCGAACAGCAGCCCGGGCGGGTAGGAGTGCACGATCGTGGCGTCGGCGGTGTGCCGGGCCAGCTCGGTGACCAGGTCGATGATCGGCGCGCGGTCCGCAGGGCCGCCCGCGCCGGGGGTGTCGAGGTGGTGCAGCAGTTCGGCGCCCGGGCCCGCGGTGCCCTGCCAGGCGTCGGTGCGGACCGGCGCGCCGTTGGGGGCGCTCCGCAGCAGTTCTTCGGTGTGCCGGATCGTGTTGCGCAGCGTGACGGCGAGCAGGTGTCCCGGATCGGCGGCGGGAGGGGCCGGCGGCGGTTCGGGGCGTGCCCGCTCCGGCGTGCGGCACGGGCCGGTGCCGCTGCGGCCGGGGACGGCGGTCCGCCTGGCGGAGGCGAGCGCGGCGAAGGCGTCGGCGCGGCCGGCGGGGTCGGCGCCGAGCAGCCCGGGAAGGTGGACCAGGGTGGGGCCGCTCTCGGGGAGGGCCAGGGCGAGGGCGGTAAGGGTCTGCTCGGCGTTGCGGCGCGCGTCGTCGTGGATCATCACCGGGTCGGTCCCGACGGCGGCGTAGTACAGCGTGGTGCCGAGCGCGAAGTGGTCGTCCTCGGCACGGGCCGGCTCGTTGCGATGCTGGCCGGGGGCGGAGTATCCGCGGGTGTAGCCGTAGCGCTGGCGGCCGTCCAGACGGGCGACCTCGAAGTCGACCAGCGAGAGCCCGTCGGCCCCGTCCAGCACGACGTTCTTGGGCGACAGGTCGCGGACCACGACCCCGCGCCGGTGTATCTCGGCCAGGAGCCGCGCGAGCCGTTCTGCGAGCCGGGGCAGGCTGCGTCCGCCGGGGGCGCGGTCCGGTGGCAGGTCGGTGTAGACGCCGTGGTCGACCACGTCCTGGAACAGGTTGCACGTGCCCTGGTCGGACAGCACCAGGAACTCGTCGAGGCCGAGCCGGAAATGGTCCACCACCCGTGGCACCCCGGGCAGCGGAGGCAGGGACGGCGCATGCAGGGCGTGCAGGACGCGGTGCTCGTGGCGCAGGTTCGCGCGGCAGTCGCTGTGGGCGTCCTCGCCGCCGATGAAGGCGCATGCCTCCTTGACCACCACAGCCTGCCCCGTGGACAGGTCGCAGCCGCGGTAGACGCGGCCGCGCGCGGTGCTCTGCACGCCGCTGTCGAGCCGGTACCTGCCGGCCAGCACCACCTCCCGTCCTCCCGGCGAGTCCGCGCCCGATGCTGGGCGGCCCCGCCCGGTGAACGCCTTGGGCGGCGGCTCGTCCGCTTCGGCCGAGACGGCCCGAGCCAGGTCCTCGTGCGGGCCCGCCGGGGCGCAGGCGAAAGGGTCACGCTCCCAAGGCGGGCAGGCGTAGTAGCGGCCGGCCGCTCCGGGGAACTGCTCACCGGCAGGCCCGGTCACCACCAGCATCGGCTGGCCGTTGACGTCCACTCCGTAGCGCGGAACGAAGGGGCCGTAGCGGTAGTGGACCGGGCTGTCGTCGCACACGCGACGGTCGCTGCGCACCGGCGGCGCCTGCAACCCCGCCAGCGCCTTGGCCAACTCTTCGGCCAGGGTGCGGAACAGCTCCGGCGGCGGATAAACGGTGATGGCCTTACCCACCGACGCCACCGGCGCATCGGGGGCGTTCAAGCTCGCCAGCGTCCCGGCGTCCTGCACCACCTTGAAGGGGCAGCCGTGACGCGCCAGCACCGGTACCGCCCGCCGCAACGTCTCTTCCAAGGTGCCCGGACGCGCCGCGACGTGCACCTTCCACCCCTGCACCACCCCTTGCAGCGCCCGAGGAGGACGCGGCGGCCGCGCCACCACCCAGATGTCCTCGCGCCGAACCTCCCAGCCGGCCTCCGCGACCAGCCCCGCCATCCCACCCACCGCCGCGCCCACTGGTGGGCACGCTGCCCCGGCGTCTTCCACTCTGGCCACCTCGTCCGCCGCGCAATCGCGTGCGTGCCCGGCTTCTCGTAGTCGACGGCGGGGGCCGCCAGCTCGCGGCCCCCGCCAGTACGGCATCCAGCGATGCGTCTTAGGAGTCGCAGGCGATGGTCTGGCCCCATGTGCAGGTGTGGGAGGTGCTGGTGTCGCACACGTAGGTGAACCCGCTGGTGCAGGTCTGCGTACAGGCTTGCTGGCCGTGCCGGACGGTATCGGTCTCACCGTCGAAGAACCCGGTGTCCAGGTCGGCGACCGCGACCCCGGCGTCCCTGGGCTCCAGCAGCATCACGCTCATCGGATCTCTCCTTTCGTCCGCGCCGCGTTCGACGCCGCACGGGGGGATTGGTGGGTACCCACCGGGAAGATTACTGTTAGTAGTCGGATAACTACAGGAATAGATGGTTAGAGGCGCCTGACCTCAACGACACGCCACCGAACGACGTGGTGGATTGGGGTTTCGCGTCGCGGGGCGTGCCCTGGGTGGAGATCGGCCAGATCATCCCCTGGTTGATCCACGCTGGGCACACCCCGGCCGACGCCGAACGATGGGCGGCGCAGTTCCCCGCGTGGACGAGCGCCACCTCTGAGGCGCTCGACTTGTACGCGCGGGCATCGGCCGAACGGTGGAGGCGACGCGCCGCAGCCAATCCGGCTGACAAGCCTCCGGCCAACCTGTCCATCGCTCAGCAGTGGGCAGAGCACCGCAACGCACGCGCTGTGTAGGAAACCAACAGGACCTACGCTCCTGAAGGGCTTGCGAGCCGCTACGGGGTGTCGAGCTCGCCCGCCTTGACGTCGCGGACGAGGCTCCGGAAGGACTCCCGCGAGAGCGCGAACGCGAGGCCGTCCGGGTCCTTGCTGTCCCGCACGCCGATCGCGCCCGGAAGCTGCACCATCTCGACGCACTCCCCACCTTCGGATGCATTTTGGCTCGCCTTGCAACATTCGGTCATGCGTGCATCTTGTCGCCCAACTTGGCGTTCAGACCGGGGGTTTCTTCTTGGCTCCGGGCACCGCCGTGCCCAACGCCGGTCAGCTCGCAGGCGCGTGATCGGCGCCAGGACCTGCGCCGACCTCGCGTGCGGCCTACCGGGGGTCCAGCCCGCAAAAGCCCAAAACCCACACTGGGATGATCTTTCTCGTGATCTCTTCGTTCAATGTCAGTCAGGTGCATTTCCCAGCAGCGCTCGATAGGGCTCGTCCGGTCCGTGAGCGGCATCGCGAGGCGGTGACCGAACGCCGCGTCGGCCAATCCGGATGGAGTCGGCTCTCGCTGCCCCATCAAGAGGAAGCTGCTACTGACCACCTCGTCCTTGACTTGTCGCAAGTCTTGACGCACCCTCTTGAGGCAAGAGCTGAGACAAGGGGTGTCATGTCGAAAGGAACGACTCCGGATGGTGACCAGTCGATGCGTCCGGCGCAGCTTGAGCAGGCCGGCGTGTGGCTGGACCGGCACGGCCTGGCCGACGCCCGGCCGACACCTTTGCTGGCCACGCGTCTGGCGGCCCGGCGAGGTACCCGTCTGGCCGCTCATGTCCTGCTGGCCGCGTTCGTCATCGCGGTCGCCCTCATCTACGTCACCAACCGGCCCGCCGACGCCGCGGTTGACGGGTCCGGGCCTTACCGGCACTGGTCGTTGCTGGGCTTGACGGCGGTGGTGGCTGGGCTGGTGCTGGCCCAGGCGCTGCTGGACTGGTGGGTGCGGCGGGTCGACCGGCGAGCCGGCGCGACGTTGCCGCGGCGGGCCGCCCACCCGGTCCGGCTCGGCTGGCGCACCGTTCTCGGCGGGCCGCGTGCCGCGTTCGCGGTTGCCACGTTCGCGGGCGCACTGGCGCTGGCGATCGGTGCCCTGACCGTGCAGGATTCCACCGCGCGGTACGCGGCGGTCGTCCTGCTCATCGCCCTGTGCGGGGTCGCGGTCGGCATGATTGTCCAGTTGCGCCATATTCTGACGCACCCGGTCGTGGCCGACGACGAGGTCTCGCTGACCGCCGACGTCATCATGCGGGTCGAGGACGCCCGCGAGGTCGCCACGCCCACGGTGGTGTGGTGCCTGCCGGTCGCGTCGGTGTTCGATACCGCGCTTGGCTGGTGGAACGCTGCCTGGCTTGTCTTCGTCGCGCTGGGAGCCATCACGTTGGCCCTGATCGTTGCGCGGACCGCGCGGAGCAGCACGGTGGCGCGGCACGCCACGAGCGGCGGGTGAACCGGTGATCGTCATCGACTCGGCCTCGCCCGTCCCGCCGTTCGAACAGCTCCGCGCCCAGCTCGCCCGGCAGATCCAGGACCACACGCTGACCGTGGGCACCCGGCTGCCGACCATCCGCCGCCTGGCCGCAGACCTCCGCCTGGCCGCCAACACCGTAGGCCGGGCCTACCGGGAGCTGGAGGAGGCAGGGCTGATCGAGACCCGCGGAGCGGCCGGCTCGTTTGTGTCCGCAGCCGGCGAGAAGGGACGCGAACGGGCACGCCGCGCCGCCGCCGAGTACGCCGCCATCATCGCCAGCGTCGGCATCGACACTGGCGAGGCCATCCGCATCGTCCAAGCAGCGCTGACCAATGGCACCGCGACATCGCCCTCGTCATGACCGGCCACCTCGCACCTACCGGTCGGCGACCTGCCACGATAAACCCTGTCGTGCCTGAGTTCGCCCCCCCGGCTTTCGTGGACGGTGGAAGCCGGGGGGTGGCTCGCGGTGGGGTTCGAGCACGTCCAAGGCCGTCATGCCGACTACTCGCCCGGTTCCCCCGACCTGGCGACTCTGGCGAGGACGGTCCATCACCTCCAAGGCACGCCATGCCCGGATGCGGTCGTGATGCGTGTAGAACGCCGGTGGGAACATCTCGCGCCGGACGTGGCCCCGATGGCGGGGTGCGTCCTGGGTGGAGATCGACCAGATCATCCCCAGGTTGATCCACGCTGGGCACACCCCGGCCGACGCCGGACGATGGGCGGCCCAGTGGGCAGAGCACCGCAATGCACGCGCTGTGTAGGTAACCAACAACACCTACGCTCCCGAAGGGCTTGCGAGCCGCTACGGGGTGTCGAGCTTGCCCGCCTTGACGTCGCGGACGAGACTCCGGAAGGACTCCCGCGAGAGCGCGAACGCGGGCCCGTGAGGGTTCTTGCTGTCCCGCACGCCGACCGTGTCCGGGAACCGGGCTAGTTCGACGCAGTCGCCGCCTTCCGTACTGCTCTTGCTCGCCTTTCGCCACTCGGTCATGCGTACCTCTCCATTGCGTTCTCGATCGCGGTACGGCTGTCTTCCACCGTCCAGGCACGTCATTCATGGCAACGGAACACCCATGCATGAGGGTACGTACCAACTCCCGACCTCGCATCACCCCAGGTCAGACGCGAAACCCCCCGGCGTTCGAGGTATGCCGGGGGGTTCGTAGTTGCGTGGTCAGCCGTCCAGTTCGCCACGCTTGATCCGGGTCATGAGCTCGCGCACTGCTGACATGGGGAGTGCAACGCGAGGTCCCTCCGGGTCTTTGCTGTCTCGCACGCCGATCGTCGCGGGGAACCGCGCAAGCTCGACGCATGCCCCACCCTCCGAAGTGGATCGGGACGCCTTACGCCATACCGCGTTCATCCGTTTGTGTCCATCGCTCTCGTAATTGCGTTGCGGGAATCCGACGTGTCCCAGGCTAGGTCATTGACTTGTTCGATGCGACGTGCGTAGCGCTCCACCCTTTCCGGGTCTAGCACCATGCGCCCCATGCCGGGAGCCTCCGCAAACGCCACGTCAGCCCCCACGGTGAGAAGCTGACATGCGCCATCGTGTCCGACGTGCCATCCCTGGTGACGACCGACGACACGCACGCTCACCCCTGGACGCTCCGCCAGGTTGAGAAGATGCGCAAGCTGTGCGCGCATCACGGCCGCGCTTCCGGCGGGGGACTCCAGCACGATCCATGACAGGACAGCCGACATGCGCGGGGAGTCGCCCCGCTCCCATACGGCTGCCTGACGCTCCAATCGGTCCGACATGGCGCGGTCAACGTCCGTGATGAGTCCGGCCGCGTGTGCTCGCTCAAACGTTGCCCGCGCGTAATCCGGCGTCTGCCACAGTCCAGGGATTACGCCCACGTCCCACGTGCGGACACGCGTCGCCCGTGCCTCGTACGCGGCAAGCGCGGGTAGCCATTCGTCATCCGGCCGCGCGAGCGCGTGAGACACCAGATGCGCCAGAAGTCCACGGAGGTGCCAAGTGGCATCGAGCACGGCGGCATGCTCCGGGGACATTCGGCGCGAACCGCTCACAAGCCGCGTGACGTGCGAACGTGTGCAGCCGAGTAGCTCGGCTACCCGAGCTTGCGACGTGCTCTGAACGTAGATCTGTCGGCGCAATTCCACGGCGATTAGATCCCACAGAGATCGCGCCGGATCGAGTTGACGTCGTTCCGGTCTTTGCTGGTTGGCCGGGAGTTTGCGCTGCGTGTCGGATCTTGGGAGCCGTCCCATTTCATGATCTCTCTTGTTGTCCGACGTTACGGGAACCGTAGCGAGATTACCCGCTGTATGTGCACGCTGTCTCTCCCGTCACATTCTTTGGCCCTGTGAGGTGATACCGGGACATGGGCGCTCACGCTCGACAGACACACGCGGCCCCGGAGGCGATCAAGCCACCGCAGCCACAAGATCAACGGCTTCCGTTCACGCGGGGGGCCTTGGAAGCCGACATGCGTCGTTCGGTGACCGCCCTACTCGACGTGCTCAACTCGGTCCACTCGGAACGTGGGCCTTCCCCCTGAAGTGTGGACATCTCGAGGCCTGGATCATGGATCCAGGGAAGGAGGTGTCTTTGATGGCGCTGAAGCACTATCCGGAGGAGTTCAAGACCGACGCGGTGGCGTTGTTCTTGTC
>NZ_SMKU01000434.1 GCF_004349215.1 Actinomadura rubrisoli
GTCTCGGGGGCGGCGGTGCCGGTGGGGGCGGTCCGCGGGTGCGTCGCAACGTTCGCCATGCTTCGATCATACGTTCGAACGCTGACATTTTGGAGCCTCTGAGCACGTCCGGAAGGGTCGCGCGACCCAGCCGGGGGGCCGTGACGGGGCGTCATGACCACCGCCCTTGAGATGCTGACCGCGCATGGGGAAAACTGATGCACCGAACATGCTCCATCCGGGGAAATCGGGGACTAACTTGGGTCAATCGTGGATCCGCCTTGAGTGACATGCGCGCGAGCCGTCCGCCGATGAGCCGGGACGAGGCCGACCGTGCGCTGGCACATCAGCGGGGTGAGAAGGAGCGCATCGGCGCAGCGCTGCTCGAACTGGAGGGGCACCAGGGGTACCAGCTGCTGGAGGGGGCGACGCTGGACGGGGAGACGCGGAGCGTCCAGTCCGGCGTGCGGTCCCATATGGCGGCGCTGTGGGCGCTGTTCGACCACTACGGGCGCGTGCTCGGCGAGGCGGAGGAGCTGCGGGCGCGGCACTCGCGGCCTGGCCAGACGCAGCTCGCGCGGCTCACGTGGCTGCTCGCCGGGCCGTCGGTGGAGCTTCCGCCGGAGGAGGTGCCGCTGGAGCGCCGGACGCTGCTGTCCGCCCCGTCCGGCGAGAAACTGACCCTCCAGGCGGTGGTCGCGCGCATGAACCCGCTGTACGAGGAGGTCGCGCGGACGATCGCGTCCCTGGACGGGGTGTGGTCGGAGCTGCTGTCGCGGCTCGCCGAGGTGGAGGCCGAGCGCCGCGCGGCGGCGACCCTGCTGGACTCCCTCGGTGGGACGGACCCGGACCTCGACCGCCTGACCGCCGAACTCCGGGCCGTCGCCGCGACGGTGCGGGCCGACCCGATGGCGCTGGCGCGCGACGGCCGCGCGGACACGGCCCGGCTGGACGCGCTGCGCCCCGGCCTCGCCGACGTCCGCCGCAGGCTGGAGGAGGCCGACCGGCTGCGCGCGGGGTTCGCCGACCGGATCCGCGGCATCGCGGACCTGGTGGACCTCGTGCGCGGGGCGGAGGCCGAGGCGGCCGCCCACCGCGACGAGGTGCTGGCCAAGATCGCCTCGCCGGTGCTGCCCGACCTGCCGCACCTGTCGGCCGCCCTCGCCGACCGGCTCGCCGCACTGGACGGACCGGGCCCCGGCGGAACCGGCTGGCGCGATCTGGCCGAGCGCGTCGCCGGCCTGGAACGGGCCGCGAACGGCGCGCTGGAGCAGGCGAGGACCGCGGCGGGCCTGATCCGCGGCCTGCTGGACCGGCGCGAGGAGCTGCGCGGCCGGCTGGAGGCGTACCGGGTGAAGGCGGCCAGGCTCGGCCATTCCGAGGACGCCGATCTGTCCCGGATCTACGAGCGGGCCAGGGTGCTGTTGTGGTCGTCCCCCTGTGATCTCCGGAAGGCCACCGTGACGCTGTCGGACTACCAGCAGGCGATCTCCTCGCGGGCGAAAGGAGCGGAACGATGAGCCAATGCACCGCGCCGGGCTGTACAGGAACCATCGACGGCGGCTACTGCGTCATATGCGGCATGGCCGCCACGTCCAGCCCGCCCCCCTCACCTCAAGGTTCGTCCGCGCCGGACGCCTGCGCCCAGCCGGGGTGCGGTGGAACGGTACGGGACGGCTACTGCGACGTGTGCGGCATGCCGCCCTCTGCCGCGAGCACGCCGAGCGGCCCCTCCTCCGCCGTGCCGGACGCCAAGTGCCGCCAGCCCGGCTGTTCCGGGACGATCGAGGGCGGCTACTGCGACGTGTGCGGCATGCCTCCCTCCCAGAGGACGGGCACGCAGGGCTCGGGCACATCGGGTACGTCGGGAAGCGCGTCGACGGGCGGCACGTCCCGGACGGGCAGCACCCGCACCGGGTCCTCGCGCTCGTCGGGCCGGCGCGGCGCCCTCGGCGCCGGGCTCGTGGAGGTGCCGCGCGTCCCGTACCGCGACCCGTCCACGGCGGTGATGAGCAACCCGCAGGTCGCCGAGAGCAAGCGCTTCTGCAGCAGCTGCGACGAGCCGGTCGGCCGCAGCCGGGGCGACCGGCCGGGCCGGACGGAGGGCTTCTGCCCCAAGTGCGGCACCGCGTTCTCCTTCACCCCGAAGCTCGGCCCCGGCGACCTGGTCGGCGGGCAGTACGGCGTCCTCGGCTGCCTGGCCCACGGCGGCCTGGGCTGGATCTACCTGGCGCAGGACCGCAACGTCAACAACCGCTGGGTGGTCCTCAAGGGCCTGCTGGACAGCGGCGACGCCGACGCCATGGCCGCCGCGGCGGCCGAGCGGGCCTTCCTCTCCGAGGTCGAGCACCCGAACATCGTCAAGATCTTCAACTTCGTCCAGCACGACGGCGACGGCTACATCATCATGGAGTACGTCGGAGGCCAGTCGCTCAAGGACATCCTGCTCCAGCGCCGCCGCGAGTTCGGCGAGGAGTCCCTCCCGGTCGGCCAGGCCATCGCGTACGCGCTGGAGGTGCTGCGGGCGTTCGACTACCTGCACGCCCAGGGCCTGATCTACTGCGACTTCAAGCCCGACAACGTCATCCAGTCCGAGGAGCAGCTGCGGCTGATCGACCTCGGCGGCGTCCGGCGGCTCACCGACCAGGACGGCGCGATCTACGGCACGGTCGGCTACCAGGCGCCCGAGATCGCCGACGTCGGGCCGTCCATCACCTCCGACCTGTACACGGTCGGCCGGACGCTGGCCGTCCTGAGCTTTCCCTTCAAGGGCTACACCCGGGCCTACGCCGACTCGCTGCCGCCGCGCGGCGAGGTGCCGCTGCTCCAGCGGTATGAGTCGTTCGACCGCTTCCTGCGCAGGGCGACGCACAAGGACCCGGCGCAGCGCTTCCAGGACGCGGGGGAGATGGCGGAGCAGCTCACCGGCGTCCTGCGGGAGGTGCTGGCCGCCGAGGACGGCCACCCGCGCACCGCGCTGTCCGCCTTGTTCGGGCCGGAGCGCTTCGCGGCGGGCGCCGCCGGTGCCGTGGTCGGCGAGAACGGCGAGGGCACCGCGCTGCCGCCCATCCCCCCGCCCGTGGCCGCCGCCGCGCTGCCGGTGCCGCTGGTGGAGCGCGACGACCCGGCCGCCGATTTCCTGGCCGGGCTCACCGCATTGGAGTCCGAGCAGCTCGCCGCGGCGCTCGCTAGGGCGCCGGAGCAGACGCCCGAGGTCCGGCTGGCGCTCGCCCGCGTCAAGATCGAGCTGGGCGCGGCCGGCGAGGCGGACGCGCTGCTGGACGACCTGTACGCCGAGGATCCCGGGGACTGGCGGGTCGAGTGGTACCGCGCCGTCGCGACCCTCGCGAAGGGCGACGTCACCGAGGCGGCGCCGCGCTTCGACCGGCTGTACGGGCTGCTGCCCGGCGAGGCCGCGCCGAAGCTGGCGCTCGCCTACTGCCGCGAGCAGAGCGCGCCCGCCGAGGCCGTCCGCCTGTACGAGCTGGTGTGGCGCACCGACCACAACTACATCAACGCGGCGTTCGGCCTGGCGCGAGTGCACCTGGCGGCGGGCGACCGCGGCGCGGCCGTCGCCGTGCTCGACTCGGTGCCGGCGCTCTCCTTCCGGTACGTGCCCGCGCAGGTGGCGGCGGTCGCCACCGCGGTGCGCGGCCGTCCGGCGGCCGAGCTCACCGCGGCCGACCTGGTCGCCGCCGGCGACCGGCTCACCGTCCTCGGCCTGGACGGGGAGCGCCGCGACCGGCTCGCCGCCGAGGTCCTGGAGGCCGCGCTCGACTGGCTGCTCATAGGGCCGGGCTCGGCGGGCGGGACGCGCGGCGGCGCGCTGCTCGGCGCCCAGCTCGCCGAGACGCCGCTGCGCCGCCGCCTGGAGGAGACCTACCGCGAGCTGGCGCGCCTCACCCGCGACCGCGAGGAGTGCCGCCGGCTGATCGACGCCGCCAACGCCGTACGCCCGAGGACGCTGCTGTGACCGACGAACAGACCGGAACCAAGGCGGCGGAGCTGTCGTGTCCCACCTGCGGCGAGATCGTCTACGCCGGGGAGAAGTTCTGCGAGGAGTGCGGGCACCGCCTTGACGGGAGGGGTCCCGACTCGGCTCCGGACACACTGGGCGGTGTGCCACGCGAAGGCGTCACCATCAAGCAGAGCTCGTCGTCCGTGCGCTCGCGCCGGACGGCGGCGCCCGTCCGGCCGTGCACCGGATGCGGCGGGACGGCGATCGACGCGGACGGCTACTGCGAGAACTGCGGCCTGCGCCAGCCCGCCGACCGCGACCACGTCGAGATCGAGCTGCCCGCGCCCGGCGCGGCGAACGGCACGCGCCGGCTCGCCGCGGCCGGCGCGAGCGACCGCGGCCTGCGCTACAGCCGCAACGAGGACGCCCTCGCCCTGCTCGCCCACTCCGCCGGCATCGCGACCGTGGTGTCGGACGGGGTCGGCTCCTCGCAGCGCCCCGAGGACGCCTCCCGCGCGGCCGCCGACACCGGCGCGGCCGAGCTGGCGGCGCGCCTGGACTCCGGCGAGGATCCCGAGGACGCCACCCGCGCCGCCGCGCTCAAGGCCGCCGAGGCCGTCGCCGCGCTGGCCGCGTCGCCGTCCGAGGCGCCCTCGTGCACGTACGTGTCCGCGGTGACGCACGACGGGTCGGTGACCGTCGGCTGGGTCGGCGACAGCCGCGCCTACTGGCTGGCCGCCGACGAGCCCGGCACGGCCGGCGCGTCCGGGACGTCCGAGGCCGGCGCGTCCGAGGCGGGCGGCGGTTCCGGCGGGGACGGTGACGGGCCGGACACCGCGGAGTTCGCCGTGGCGGACCTCGACACCGGCGACATGGCCGAGCTCGGGCCGTCCCGGCAGCTCACCGAGGACGACTCGTGGGCCGCGATCATGGTGGCCGAGGGCGCGCTGACCGAGGCCGAGGCGGAGGCGCACCCGAACGCGCACGTCATCACCGCCTGGCTCGGCGCGGACGCCGAGGAGGTCAGGCCGCACGTCCGCACGTTCCGGCCCGCGGGCCCCGGCACGCTGCTGGTCTGCAGCGACGGGCTGTGGAACTACTTCCCCGCCGCCGCCGACCTGGCGGCGCTGCTGGCCGCTCCGGCCCGCGAGGCGGCCCCCGGCCCGGCGGACGGCCCGGGCGCCGATCCGCTCGGCGCCGCGCGGACGCTGGTGCGCCGCGCCCTGGACGCGGGCGGCCGCGACAACATCACGGTCGCCGTGATCCCCCTCCCGTCTCCCGCCACCACACAGAGCACGGAGCAAGAGCGATGAGCGAGCAGCCGCAGTTCACGATCAGGATCGACCAGAACAAGTTCCTCCCGGAGGGCGGGCGGGAGGTGCACGCCATCGTCTCGGTGGAGGCGGCCTCGGCCGACGGCGTGCCCGCGGGCCCGGCGGCCGCCCCCGCGGACGCCGCCGAGGTCATCATCATCGACACCTCGGGCTCGATGTCCTACCCCGACACCAAGCTGCGGGCCGCGATCGCGGCCGCCCAGACCGCGATCGACACGCTGCGCGACGGCGTCCGGTTCGCCGTGGTCTCCGGCTCCAACACCGCCCAGATGGTGTTCCCGCAGCAGCCCGGCCTGGTCCCGGCCTCCGACGAGAGCCGCAGGCTGGCCAAGCACGCGCTGAGCCGGCTCAAGGCCGCCGGGGGCACCGCGATCGGGTCCTGGCTGCGGTTGGCCGACCAGCTGTTCGACGACCGGCCGGGCGGCATCCGGCACGCGATCCTGCTGACCGACGGCAAGAACCAGCACGAGACGCCCGAGGAACTGGACGCGGTGCTGTTCCGCTGCGCGGGCCGGTTCGTGTGCGACTGCCGCGGCGTGGGCACCGACTGGGAGGTCGCCGAGCTCCGCAAGATCTCCTCCGCGCTGCTGGGCAGCGTGGACATCGTCGCCGACCCCGCCGGGCTGGTCGCCGACTTCCAGGCCATGACGCAGGCCGCGATGGGCAAGGCCGTCGCCGACGTCGCGCTGCGGGTATGGACGCCGCAGACCGCCAAGCTCCGCTTCGTCAAGCAGGTCATGCCCTCGGTGGAGGACCTCACCGGCAAGCGCGTCGACTCCGGCGCGCAGGCGGGCGACTACCCGCTGGGCGCCTGGGGCGCCGAGAGCCGCGACTACCACGTGTGCGTGGAGGTGCCGCCCGGCCAGGTCGGCAAGGAGCTGCGCGCCGCGTGGGTCAAGCTGGTGGTGCCCGGCGCGCCCGGTGCGGAGGCCGAGACCCTGGCGTCGGGGAACGTGCTGGCCCAGTGGACCGACGACGAGGCCGCCTCCACCCGGATCAACCCGCGGGTCGCGCACTACACCGGCCAGGCCGAGCTTGCCAACGTCATCCAGGAAGGGCTCCAGGCGCGCAAGGACGGCGACCTGGACACCGCCACCGCCCGCCTGGGCCGGGCCGTGGTGCTGGCCGACGAGGCGGGCAACGACGCCATCACCTCGATGCTGCGCAAGGTCGTGGACGTCATCGACCCCGCCACCGGCACGGTCCGGCTCAAGCGCAACGTCAACAAGGCCGACGAGATGGAACTCGACACGCGCTCCACCAAGACCGTCCGGACGCGCAAGGACGAGACCGTCCACACCCGGCGGGCCGAGAGCTGAGCATGGCGACCTGCCCCAACGGCCACACCTCGCGGGCGGACGACTACTGCGACGTCTGCGGCGAGCGCATCGGCGGCGCCCCGCCCTCCCCCTCCTCCCCGTCCGGTGGGAGCGGGCCCGGCGCCTCCGGCAACCACGTGCCGCCTCCACGGCCCGGCGGCGCATCCGGGGGCGGCTCGGCCTGCCCCGACTGCGGCACGCCCGCCAGCGACCGCTTCTGCGAGGCGTGCGGCTACGACTTCGCCACGGGCGGCGGCAAACCCACCCC
>NZ_SMKU01000435.1 GCF_004349215.1 Actinomadura rubrisoli
GGCGGCAGCCGGTCGATGCCGTCGTGCGGGCGACGGCTCCCTGTGTAGAGCAGCCAGTCGGGCACCTATACCTCCATGCCGAGCGGGGGGTCGGGAAGCCGGGACGGATCGTCCCACAGCAGCGTGAGGTCGCGTCCGCAGTGCGGCCGGTCCTTGGGGATGGTGAGGGCCTTCTTGCGCAGGGCCAGCGCGACGCGGGGCAGGTCGCCGGGATGCTCGCCGCCGACCGCGGCGGCCAGCTCGCGCATGACGCCGCGGCAGTCGCCGTGGGCGGGGACGTCGCAGGCCGTCCGCGTCCAGAGCATCACCGGGACGCCGTTGTTGAGCGCGGCGGTGAGCCAGCTCCTCATCGGACGGGATCCGTAGACGAGCACGCTGTAGTCGTCGTTGGCCTCCAACCAGTCCTGGAACGCGCTGCCCTTGCGGGGCGCGCCGCAGTCGACCGGCTGCGGGTCGCTGCGGCCCCGCTCGTGCAGCAGCCGCCAGCGGTGCCGGGCCTGGTCGCGCCGGATCGAGTACGGGCGGAGCCGTTCCACGTCGCGGACGACGACCGGGTACCGGCGCATCGGGATCCTGTTGCGGCGGTCGACGTACCACTCCTCGAACGGCCTGCCGAGCCACGTCTCCGGGACGGCGAACTCGATCATCCAGTCGCGTCCGACGACCGCGGGCAGCGACCGCGCCACGCCCGCCTCGACGGCGGGCCGGACCTGCTTCTCCGGTACGCGCTCGGTCTTCTGGGACGGGCCTTCGGCGCCGTCGATCCAGGTGTGCACGGTGACGTCGAAGGCGTTGTCGAACGTCACCCGCTCCAGCCGGACGATGAGGGACGCGGGTTCGGGACGCGCGGGCTCCCGGGCGACGGCGACGGGCAGGTGCCGTCCCGACCAGGCGGCCAGTCGGGAGCGCGGAACATCGGGCAGGTGCCGGGCCAGCGCGCCGAGGTAGCGGGCGAGCCGCTCCTCGGGCCAGCCCTCCGCGACATGGCGCACCGAGTCCCAGGCGGAGCGGAGGTCCTCGACCCGGGGGCGGCCCGTGACCTCGTCCAGGTCGCGGCCGAGCGGATCTGTGAAGCGGACGCCGTCCAGCAGCTCCCGCAGCTCCCGGCGGGCCGGGGCGGTGAGCCAGCCGAGCGGCAGGTGGTCGTCCAGCTCCTCCCAGTACAGCCGGACGCGGGACAGCGGGATCATCCAGCCGAGGTCGCCCCGGTCGCCGTCGCGCAGCTCGGCGTTGGTGACCATGCCGATGACGTCGCCGGTCGCCTCGTCGTACACGGCCGACCCGCTGTAGCCCTCCTCCAGCCAGTAGCCCGGGAGGGTCTTGAGCTCCCACCACTCCCGCCGCATCCGCTGGTGCGGGCTGGTCGTCACCTTCGCGTAGCGCTCGTTCTCGTCCGGGCGGCGAGGGAAGCCGCAGGCGCCGAACACCCGGCCGGAGGTGGCCCCGGCGTACACGTCCTCGGGCCCGGCCAGCCGCGCGCGGGAGTACGGGACGGCCTCTTTCAGCTCCAGCACGGCCACGTCGCCGAAGTCGCCCTCGCGCCGCCAGCCGCCGCACGGGACGACCCGGGCCGGCAGGTCCTCCAGGAGCCCGGGGAACCCGACGCGCGCCTCGTCCATGCCCCGGACGGTGTGCGCGCAGGTCAGCAGCCGGGTCGGGGTGACCAGGAACGCGGCGCCGACCTTCCCGCCGCCCGGCCGTCCCACCCAGGCGCGCCACTGCCAGTCGTCCACCGTGCGGCTACTCCTCGTCCGCGGCCCCGGGACCCGCCTCGCCCCAGGTCATCTTGACCTTCAGGTGCCCCTCGACGGAGGTCTTGGCGATGACGGCGCCGGCGGCGGCGTTCAGTTTGACCCCGAACTCCAGCTCCAGCAGATCGGGCTTGACCGCGCCGCCGCGCAGGGTCTCCAGCGCCGCCTCGGCGGCGTCGCGGACGTTCTTCAGCGCGTCCTCGAACCGGGCCTGCGCCTCGTGGACGATCCCCTCGCCCCGGGACACCGAGCTGAACCCCGGCTCGCGGTCGTCGCTCTCCACGATCACAGTGCCGCCGCGGGTCGTCCAGCGCACCAGTTCGTTCACGCCTGTCCTCTCGTCGTCCCGTCTGCGGCAAATCTAACAAGATCGTCAGAAACGACGGCGATACTTTCGGTGGGACGGTCGGCCACAGGAGGACACGATGATCACGGTGGAGCAGGTGCGGCGGCTCGCGCTGACGTTGCCGCGCACGTCGGAGCACTTGATCAGGGACCGGGTGAAGTTCCGCGTCGGCGCGATCGTCTACGTCGGGTTCTCCCAGGACGAGACGGTGATGGGCTTCGCCTTCCCGAAGGAGGAGCGAGCGGCGCTCGTGGAATCGGAGCCGGGCACGTTCCACCTTCCGCGCGAGTCCGACATGAGGTTCAACTGGGTGCACGCGTGGACGGCGGCCCTCGGCGAGGACGAGATGCGCGAACTCGTCGTGGAGGCGTGGCGCATGGTCGTCCCGAAGAAGGTCGCCGCCGCCCGCCTGGGCACGGCCCCCTAGAGGACGAGGGCGAGAAGGGTTCGCCGTCCTGCGGGCGAGAAAGGGGCGTGATCGCTGTTCACGCCTTCAGGAAGGCACCCCATGACCATCCGGGACTGCCCATGAGCGGCCCCGCGCGGGCCCCGTCCGCGGAACGGGACGGCCATGACGCGCGGGCGGCGGAGGTGATCGCCGCCTCCCTGCACGCCCCCGACCGGTTCGCCGGGATCTTCGACCGCTACTACGCCGAGATCCACCGCTACGTCGACCGGCGGCTCGGCGCGGACGCCGCCGACGACATCGCGGCCGAGACGTTCCTCGTCGCGTTCCGCAAGCGCGCCGGGTTCGACGCCGGGCGCGGCACGCCCCGCTCCTGGCTGTACGGGATCGCGACCCGGCTCGTCGCCCGGCACCGCCGCGAGGAGGTGCGCCGCTTCCGGGCGATGGCCCGGCTGGACGGCCCCGCCGCCGTGGACGGCCACGCCGACCGGGTCGCCGAGGCGGTGACGGCCGCCGGCGCCGGGCTCGGCCCCGCGCTGGCGGCCCTGCGCGCCGACGACCGGGACGTGCTGCTGCTGGTCGCGCTCGGCGGCCTCAGCTACCCCGAGGTCGCCGAGGCGCTCGGCGTCCGCTACGGGACGGTCTGCTCCCGTTTGAGCCGTGCCCGCCGGAGCATCCGCGCGGCGCTCGGCGGCACCGACCCCACCGGCCTCACCGGCGACGACGAGGAGAACGACCGTGGATGAGCTGACCAAAGTGGCCGAGTACCTCACCCCGGAGCGGCCGCCCTCGGAGGGGACCACCGCGGCGGCGCGGCGAAGGCTGCTGGACGAGACCGCCGCCGCCGCGCCCGGCGACGCGCGACGGCCGGCGCCGTCCCGCCGGAGAGCTCTATCGTCCCGCCGGAGAGCGGTGCTGGCCTGCGGCGCGGCGGCGATCGTCCTCGTCACGGCGGGCGGCGGGTACCAGGCGTGGCGGACGCGTCCGCTTTACCATCCGGAGCCGCTGCCGGGGTACGGCGGGCCCGCCGCCGTACTCCTGCTGTCCGCAGCCGACGCCAAGGAGCGGAACATGACCGACGGACGGTTCTGGTACGTGCACACCACCATCGGCGAGACCCGGCCGGTGAACGCGACAAGTCAGCCCGGCGTTAGCTACCGCGTGGAAGCGGCCAACGGCGCCTACAGCGTCGCGGCCAAGACCGAGAACGGCTTGGGCGACGGCTCGTCCGAGGGCTGGAACGGCCTGGAGGACGAGTGGCGCTTCACACCGGTCGGCTCCGCCGATCGCGCCGCATGGGAGCGCGACGGAAAGCCCGGCGCGTCCGCGCTCGGCGGTGAACCGCCCGCGGAGGTCCAGCGCGGGCCCGTCCAGCGGGAGGGGGCGATGCTCGACTTCGGCGTGGAGGAGGCCCGCAAGCTCCCGGCGGACGCCTCGCGGCTGCGCGCGTGGCTGCTCAACTACGCCACGAAATTCGACCACAAGCGGCTCCGCGAGCCCGACCTGTACCTGTTCACCAACGCCTCGGCCATCCTCGTGGACCGGCCCGTCTCCGACCGCGTCCGCATCGCCACGTACCGGCTCCTGGCGAGCCTGAAGAGCGTGCGGATGGTGACGGCGACCGACGCGCGCGGGCACACCGGCCAAGCCGTCGCGATGCGCCAGACCACCGCCGCGTACGGGACGATCGAGTGGCAGCTGTTCATCGACCGCTCGACCGGGCGGCTCACCGCCAGCCAGGGCGTGATCGTCAAGCCCGGCCGGGAGAACGCCGCGCTCGGCGCGGGCGCCCGGCAGTTCTTCGAGGTGGTCGAGAAGGCCGAGTGGACCAGCGCGCCCATCGAGCGCCTCCGCCCGGAGTGGATCAACCGCATGCACCGCGAGCGTCCGCCGCGCTGAACACCGGGTCAAGGGGACCGGCATCGGATGGAGGGCGCTGCCGGTTCCTCTCCCGTCTTCAGATCACGCGCCCGCGGGCTGGGACTCGGTCTCCCGCTCCTCGGGCTCGGGCTCGGCCTCGGCCACCGGCGCCGCGTCCGAGCGGCGGCGGCCCCACGCCGTGGCGGCGGCGAGGCACGCGAACGGCAGGGCGGGCAGCAGGTACCGGTAGTCGAAGTCCGCGGTGAGCGGCGGGACGGCCAGCAGCGCGATCCCCGTCGTCCAGAACAGCCCGCTTCCCCGCCGCGCCCGCCGCCGAAGGATCCCGGCGGCCCCGGCCAGCAGGACGACCCCGAGCAGCGATCCCCGCACGTTCACGACCGACTGGTAGACGCGGATGACGTCGGCGAAGGGGCGCACGACCCGTGTGCGGCCCGCGCCGTGCTCGTAGTCCCGCACCACCGAGAGCCGGTCCCCGCCGCCGATCACGGGCAGCGGCCTGTGCCTTTCCGGACGCTTCGGGAAGCGGTACTTGGCCTCCGTGCCGGGGGTCGGGTACGGGCTGCGCCGCCAGGAGAACGTGCGGACGAAGAAGTCGTACGAGACGACCTTCACATAGTCGAGCGGCTGGTTCGTGATGGCCCACACCGCGAACTTCTGGGCCTTCTCGTTGGTCTCCGGGTCGAACGGACGCCCGTTCTCCCAGCCGGTCGGGGAGTTCTCCTCCCAGATCTGGTGGGACGCGGCAGGCCGGTCGTCCGGCGCCCCGTGCGGGCACAGCCGCGCCAGGTCTGCTGGGGGCGCGACCTTGCCGCAGTCGGCGAACGCCGACGTCCGCCCCCACAGGTAGATGCCGTCCGCCCCGGTCAGCGCGAACCGGCCGTGGTCGTGGTGGAACCAGGCCGCGTACCCGCCCAGCGGCAGGACGAACGCCGCCGCGAGAGCCGCGTACGCGGGCCACCTCGTCCGCCGGACGATCAGGTACAGGACCGCGACGGCGATGAGCGGGACCCCCACCGTCCGCGTGACCGCCGCCACGCCGAGCAGCGCCCCGGCGAGCCCCGCGCGCCGCCATCCCGCCTGCCCGGGCCGCGCGATCAGCAGCACCGCCGCGAACGCCAGCACCGTGAACAGCGTGTCCGACAGGAGGAAATGCTCCAGCTCGATCTGGTAGCCGTCCAGCAGGACGGGCGCGAGGGCCAGTGCCGCCCAGCGCCGCCGCACCTCGAAGTCGCGGACGAGGGCCCGGTAGCCGAGCACCGCCATCCCCACGACGGCCGCATGCTGCAACGCCGTTACCAGCGCCAGGCTGTGGAACGGCTTCAGCAGCCACAGGAACAGCCCGTACCCCTCCGACCGCATCGGATGGGGGAACGGCGAGTCGGCGATCCGCACGTAGTCGTAGCTGTCGTTGAACCACAGCGCCGGCGGATACCCCAGCATCGCGACCACCCGCAGCAGCACACCGGCGAGCAGCACCGCCGAGAACAGCCGGTTGCCCCCGATCGCGGCCCGCGCGGACGCGACGGTCGGCCGTCGGCCCTGGGGAGGGGTTGGCAACACCGGGAACCTAACTGTGGACATTCGGCGGCCCGCCGCGGACCACCGCAGGCGATCGGCCTCCTATGCGGTGGCCGGCATCGGCGGCGGCGCGGGGGAGGCCGGGGCGGCGCGGGGTCGCCTCACCACCGCGACCACCACGCAATGGCGGCGATCATAGCAGCGGCCCCGACCCCCTCGACCCCGCTCAGGTCTCGGGGGTCACTGGCCCGTGTTGGTCTGGATCTCGCTGACGGTCAGCGGCGTGGGGACCGACGTCGTCGGCTGCTGGGGCAGGTCGCCTCCCGGCGGGTTGCAGCCGGGCAGCAGGCACTTCCATGTGATGCGCCACTGGACCGTGGCGGTGATCTTGTAGGAGTTGCCCTGCTGGCCCGCCGACGACCGCTGGTAGACGTAGTGGCAGGTCTTGCCGCTCTTGGTGCCCAGGTCGTCGCAGTGCAGCTTCTTCTCGCCCAGATCCCAGTCGACGGACCCCGGCGTCGCCGTCGCCTGGAGCTGCGGCGCCCCGATCGGCGCCGTCTTCACGGCGTTCACGCCCTCGACCCAGAGCGACGTCCGCATGCGCACGTAGGTCTTGTTGGTCGGCGCGGTGCGCACCCTGGGCACGGGCAGCTGGACGCTGGACATCGCCTGGGCCAACAGGTCCTGCGTGGTGGGCGGTGCCGCCGCCGGGGGTTCGCCGCCGTCGACGGGGACGACACCGACGCCCTGGTCAGGGGTGAGCCCTTCGGGAGAGGGCGGCTCCATGGGGCCCGACGCGCCGCCGCCCGTTCCCCCGGATCCGCCTCCTCCGGACGATCCGGTCCTGTGATCGGTCCAGTTGCAGGTCACTCCGCCCTGGCCCCCGCAGGGGGCCGCGTGGGCGGGGGCGGTGGTGAGGAGGG
>NZ_SMKU01000436.1 GCF_004349215.1 Actinomadura rubrisoli
GGCCGGTAGAAGCGCGTCCCGGTGGCGAACAGCGTGATCGGCCCCTTGTCCGTGGCGCGCTGCACGCAGTTCGCCTTGCTCGCCCCCGTCGCGCCGCAGGCGAACCGCATCCGGGTGCCGTCGCTGTAGGCGATGTCGAAGGACACAGCGCGCTTGGCGGTGAAGCCCAGCCACGAGACCTCCCCGGCACCGCGCTCGCCGCCGTACTCGACGTACGACGGCGCGCCCAGCGCGACGGAGCGGACGTACGGGCGGCAGACCACCCGCCCGTCGATCTCCATCACACCCTTGAACGCCAGGTTGCCCCGCCCGTCGCCCATGGCCACGAGCCATCCACCGCTCGGGAACCGCAGGGCGCGGAGCCCCGCCAGCAGCCTCGCGCGTTCCTCACGCGGTGCTCCGCCGCAGAGCCGTCTCAGCATCGCCGGGTCCTCGGCGCCGCCGATGGCGGGCCTGGAGGGCCCCATCGCCCCAGCAGGCGGCCGTTCGGCGGGACCGGTCCTCGGCCCGCGGGACGCGCCGCCGCCGTCCAGGAGGTGTCCTGGGAGCACGATGGCCGCGGCCGTACAGGCCACCGCCGCCACCATGACGGGCACGGCGCGGCGGCGGGTCCGGCGGCGCTTGGCGCGCCCCCGCTCGCGCACCCGCTCCCACGCGTCCGGGCTCACCTCGTAGGACCCGCCTTGGGCGCGCAGCGCCTCCCGCAGGGCCTGCTCGATCTCCGTCATGCCGATGCACCTCCCAGGGCGCGCTGAAGGGCGGCGAGGCCGCGCCGGATGTGGGTCTTGGCGGAGCCGGGCGAGACGTCCATCGCCTCGGCCACCTCGTGGTCGGTCAGGTCGAGCCAGTAGCGCAGGACGAGCGCCTCCCGCTGCCGCCGCGACAGCCCGTCCAGCGCGCCGATCAGCTCGCGGTGGCTCTCCCGGTCGAGGACGACGTGCTCGGCCGCCGCGGCCGGATCGGGCGGCGGCGGCTGCCGCAGCCGGGCCAGGCGCAGGTGCCTGCGCCGGTTGCGGACCAGGTTGCAGACGGTGGCGCGCAGGTAGGCGGGGGCGGTCTCGGGGCGCCGCAGCGCGCGCCCCCGGCCCTGGAGACGCGCGAACGCCTCCTGGGCCACGTCTTCGGGGTCGTCCGCGCCCAGCAGCCCGGCCAGCCCCACCAGCCGGGGATAGTGCGCGGCGAACAGCTCTCCCAGCGCGGACCGGGAGAGCGCCGCCGCCTCGCCCGAGTCGAGGTCCTCAAGGAACATCACGCCGATAAGACACCCGGAAACGGACACGGATGACAGCAGCGGGCGCGCGTTCCGTCCCGTCGCCGAGCGTTCACCCGCGCGTCACCGGCGACTGTCAACCGGAGGGACGCATGGTGTGTCTCTGACCCGTGTACATACGATCTTGGTTGAAGGCCCGCCGTGCCGGGGGCGCGGCGCTGCTGGCGCTGGCCGCCGCGTGCGGGGACTCCGCCGGCTCGGCCGAGCCCGCGCCCGTCGTGTCCGGCCCGGCGCCCGCCGAGGGCACCGTCGGCAGGGCGAGATGCCTCGGCTTCAATGGCCTGGACGCCCTGAACCCGGGCGGGGAGATCCGCGCGGGCCGGTTCAGGACGCCCGGGACCGCGCCCGTGCGCGTCGCCGCCGGGACGGACGTGGACTGGGGCCTGGACCCCTACCACGACCGGACCTGGCAGCTCTGGTTCCACTCCCTCGAATGGCTCGGCGGCGCGATCAAGGAGTACACGCGGACGCACGACCGCGCCGCGCTGGAGACGGCGGCGGCGATCGCGCGGGACTGGCTGGCCGACAACCGCGACCCGGGCCGCTTCGGCGAGGACCGGCGGGAGGCGATCTCCGAGGGCACCAAATTCCGCCTGGTCACCCTCGTCTGCCTGCGCAAGCACCACGCCGCCCGCTGGCTGGACGAGGCGATCGCCCGGCACGCCGAATGGCTCGCCCGCCCCGGGCACTACTCGGGCCCCTGGAACCACGGGACCGACGAGTCGATGACCCTCATGACGGCCGGCTGCGGGATCGGCCGCGCCGACCTCGCCGAACTCGGGCGGAAGCGGCTGCTGGACGCGATGCTGCGCCCGCCCGGCGGCGCCCGCCCCGCCATCGACGCCGAGGGCGCCAACAACGAGCAGTCGGCGCACTACGCCGTCTACAACCGGGGCCGGTGGCGGCTGGCGTTCGACGTCATGCGCGCGTGCGGCCACCCCGTCCCGGACGAGTTGGTCCGCAGGCACCGGCTCCTCGACGAGTTCATCGCGTTCCAGGTCACACCGGGCGGGGACCTGCTCCAGATCGGCGAGTCCTACGCGGCGAAGGCGTCCGGCATCGCCCTGCCGGGCAGCGGTCCGCTCAAGTACGTGGCCACGCGCGGCGCGAAGGGCACCCGTCCCAAGGCCCGCGCGCGTGTCTACGAGGCCGGATACGTGATGGGCCGCTCCGGCTGGGGCGACCGGGGCCGCCCGTTCACCGCCGAGACGGCGTACACGGCCCGGTTCGGGCCCGGCCGGTACGCCCACGGCCAGAGCGACCACATGGGGCTCACCTTCCACGCCCTGGGCCGCGACATCCTCGTCCCGAGCGGGCACATCGGCTACAGCGACCCGGCGTGGAGCGCGTGGCTGCGCTCACCGGAGGCGCACAATACCCTCGTCGTCCGGGGCGCGCCGTTCACCGAGAGCGCGCCCACCGCCCTGACCGCCCACCGGTTCGAGCGCGGCGCGGACACCTTCCGCTTCTCCGACACCGCCTACGCCGGGACGGCCCGGTCCCGCTCGGTGCTCGCCGCCTCCGACCCCGACGCCCTCATGGTGCTGGACGAGGCGGCCTCCGCCGCGCCCCGGCTGGTGGAGCAGCTCTGGCACCTGCCCGCCGCGTTCACCGCCACCGCCACCGCCGACGGGACCGGCGCCGTGGCCACCGCGGGCAAGGTCCGCGTCCACTTCGCGCGGATCCCGCTGCCCGGCACGGCGCCGCTGCCCGCCCAGGTCGTCCGGGGCAGCCTCACCCCGCCGCAGGGGTGGATCGTCCCGTCCTCGCGGCGGACGCTGGCCGCGCCGGCGGTCGCGCTGCCCGCGCGGGGAACGCGGGTGCGGACGCTGACGCTCATCGCGCCCGTCCGGGACGGGAAGGCCCCGCAGGTGCGGACGAGCCCCCTTCCGGGCGGCGGGATCCGCGTCGAGGCGTCGTTCTCCGGCCGCCGGCTCGCCGTCGAGGCCGCCCCGGACGGATCCCTCCGCCGCCTCCCCTGACGCGCGCCTCCCCTGACACGCGGCCGCCGGGTCAGGGGGACAGCATGTCGGCCGTGAGGTTGGCCTCGGTGCCCGGGATGCCCTGGTCGCCGGCGCGCTTGTCGGCCATGGCCAGCAGGCGCCTTATCCGGCCGGCGATCGCGTCCTTGGTGAGCGGCGGGTCGGCGAGCTGGCCGAGCTCCTCCAGCGACGCCTGCTTGTGCTCCAGCCGGAGCCGGCCCGCGTTCACCAGGTGCTCGGGCGCGTCGTCGCCGAGGATCTCCAGCGCCCGCGCCACCCGGGCGCCCGCCGCCACCGCCGCGCGCGCGGAGCGGCGCAGGTTGGCGTCGTCGAAGTTCGCGAGCCGGTTCGCGGTGGCGCGCACCTCGCGGCGCATCCGCCGCTCCTCCCAGGCCAGCACGCTGTCGTGCGCGCCGAGCCGGGTGAGCAGCGCGCTGATCGCGTCGCCGTCGCGGACCACGACCCGGTCCACGCCGCGGACCTCGCGGGCCTTCGCGTGGATCTTCAGCCGGCGGGCCGCGCCGACCAGCGCGAGCGCCGCCTCCGGGCCCGGGCAGGTCACCTCCAGCGACATCGACCGGCCCGGCTCGGTGAGCGACCCGTGCGCCAGGAACGCCCCGCGCCAGGCCGACTCGGCGTCGCAGGCCGCCCCCGCGACCACGTGCCGGGGCAGCCCGCGGACGGGACGGCCGTTGTTGTCGATGAGCCCGGTCTGCCGCGCCAGGGACTCACCGTCCCGGAAGACCCGCACGACGTAGCGGTTGCCCTTGCGGAGCCCGCTCGGCGCGAGCACCACCACCTCCGAGGTGTGCCCGAACACCTCCGCGACGTCCTTGATCAGCCGGCGCGCCGCCACCCCGGTGTCGATCTCGGCCTCGATCACGATGCGCCCGCTGACCAGGTGCAGACCCCCCGCGAAACGCAGCAGCGTCGAGACCTCGGCCTTGCGGCAGCATGGCTTCAGAATCGAGAGCCTGCTCAGCTCGTCCTTGACCACACCGGTCATCGCCATAGATGAACCCTCCCCCTATCGGACTTCCAGCAGTCTGGCCGATGAAGGCCCGCGCGGACGTCACTCACTGAATATCTGTACGAAGGCTTGGGCCAGGCGGGCGGGTTCATGACGCGGGGAGCCGTCGTCGGCGGCGACCTCGGCGAGGACGAGCCGCCCCCCGAGCGCCTGGACGGCCTTGTCGAGCGCGCCCGGGTCGTCCACCACCTCGGCGTCGGCGAGGACGACGTCGACGCGCAGGTCCGGCGCGTGCGCCTGGAGGACCTCCAGATGGGCCTGCGGGGAGAAGTCGTCGGTCTCGCCGGGCTGCGGCGCGAGGTTCAGCGCGACGACGCGGCGGGCGCGGGAGGAGGTGAGGGCGCGGGCGAGCGCGGGCACCTTCAGGTGCGGCAGGACGCTGGTGAACCACGACCCGGGGCCGAACACGACCCAGTCGGCGTCCTCCACCGCGGACAGCGTCTCCGGGCACGCGGGCGGGTCGGCCGGGACGAGCGACACCCCGAGCACCGCGCCCGGCGTGCTCGCGCACGCCACCTGCCCCTTGACCTGGCTGATCTCGTCCGGACGAGCCGGGTCGGCGCCCCGCACCTGCGCCACGATGTCCATCGGGACGGCCGCCATCGGCAGCACCCGGCCGTGCGCGCCGAGCAGCCGGCCCACCCAGTCGAGGCCCGCGACGGTCGAGCCGGGCGCGTCCCCGCCGAGCAGCTCCCACAGCGCCACGATCAGCAGGTTGCCGACGGCGTGGTCCTTCAGGTCGCCCTCGCTGCGGAAGCGGTGCTGGACCACGTCCCGCCAGGTCTGGCCCCACTCGTCGTCGCCGCACAGCGCGGCCAGCGCCATCCGCAGGTCGCCGGGCGGCAGCACCCCGAGCTCGCGGCGCAGGCGGCCGCTGGAGCCGCCGTCGTCGGCGACCGTGACGACCGCGGTCAGCCGGTCGGTGACGCGGCGCAGCGCCGACAGCGAGGCGTACAGGCCGTGGCCCCCGCCGAGCGCGACGACCTTCGGGCCGAGGGGCTTCACCGTGCCGCTTCTCTCCCTGTCCAGGACCCGGGCCGGGTCTCAGCCGCGGGTCTCACTCACGGCCGAGGTCACGATGGGCGACCTGCACCTCGATGCCCTCGTCCCGCAGCCGGGCGGCGATCTGTTCCGCCATGGCCACACTACGGTGTTTGCCCCCGGTACAGCCCACGGCCAGCGTCACGTAGTGCTTGCCCTCGCGCTCGTAGCCGTCGGCGAGGAGCCGCAGCACCTCGGAGTAGGCGTCCAGGAACTCCTTGGCGCCGCGCTGCCCGAGGACGTAGTCGCGGACGGCGGCGTCGCGGCCGGTCTTCGGCCGCAGCTCCGGCACCCAGTGCGGGTTCGGCAGGAAGCGGCAGTCGACGACGAGGTCGGCGTCGACCGGCAGGCCGTACTTGTAGCCGAACGACACCACCGTGGCGCGCAGGCTCGACTCGCCGGTGTCGTTGCCGAAGAACCCGATGATCTTGTTGCGGAGCTCGTGCACGTTCAGGCCGCTGGTGTCGATCACCAGGTCGGCCTCGGCGCGGACCTCCCGCACCAGCTCCCGCTCGCGCGCGATCCCGTCGACCAGCCGCCCGTCGTCCTGCAGCGGGTGCGGGCGGCGGACGCTCTCGAACCGGCGCACCAGGTCGGCGTCGCTCGCCTCCAGGAACACCACCCGCGGGTGGACGCCGCGGGCCTCCAGCTCGGCGATCGAGGAGTGCAGGTCGTCGGTGAACGCGCGGCTCCGCACGTCCACGACGACGGCGATGCGGGGCACCGCGTCCTTCACCCGGCCGCCGAGGTCGGCCATCGTCGCGAGCAGCCCCGGCGGGAGGTTGTCGACCACGTACCAGTCGAGGTCCTCCAGGGACTTGGCCGCCGTGCTCCGGCCCGCCCCCGACATGCCGGTGACGATCACGATGTCCGGGATCTTGCTCTCGCTGGTCATGACCGCTTCCCCCTGTGCTCCCCGTCGCCGCCCGTGCCCGGGCCGGCGCCTGCCGCGCGGGCCGCCGCCCCGGACGGCCCGTTCAGCGCGGCGACGATGCCCTCCGCGCTGCGCAACCCGATCCCCGGGACCTCGGCGACCTGCTCGGGCGTCGCCTCCTTCAGCCGCTTCAGCGATCCGAAGTGTTTCAGCAGCGCCGCCCGCCGCGCCGGGCCCAGACCCGGAACGTTATCGAGTTCGCTCACCGTCATGGCCTTGGAACGCCGCTGCCGGTGGAAGGTGATGGCGAACCGGTGCGCCTCGTCGCGGACCCGCTGGACGAGGAACATGCCCTCGCTGTTGCGCGGCAGGATGACCGGATCGTCCTCGCCGGGCAGCCAGATCTCCTCCAGCCGCTTGGCGATGCCGCACACCGCGATGTCGTCGACGCCCAGTTCGTCCAGCGCCCGCTGCGCCGCCGCTACCTGCGGCGGGCCGCCGTCGACGACCACCAGGTTCGGCGGGTAGGCGAACTTGCGGGGCCTGCCGGTCTCCGGGTCGATCGGCTGATGCGCCCCCGCATCGACCGCCGGATCCGCCCCTTGCCCCGTCTCATTCTGGGGGGAC
>NZ_SMKU01000437.1 GCF_004349215.1 Actinomadura rubrisoli
GTCTTCCGCATCCTTCGCGTCTCTCGCGTCCGCGTCCTTTACAGCCCTCGCGTCTCCTCCACACCCGCATTCCCACGCCCTTAACGAATCCCGCGCTCCCTCAACATCCGTGCCCCCTCGCGGGCCCAGTCCCCGCGCCCTCACGATCTCAGAGATCCCTGCGCCTCCCTCACATCCGCAGTTCCCGGCAACCTCCAAGACCTACGCGACCCTCACAACTCCCTCAACATCCACGCCCCCACGTTCCCCGCGTTCCGTGTTCCCCACTGCGCTCGCAATCTCCGAAAGTCTCGTCAGTCCGCAGTCCCTCCACACCCGCCGCCCACGCGCTCTCAGAGATCTCTGCGGCTCCCTAACATCCGCAATCCCCAACATCCAAGGCCCACGCGACCCTCACAACCCGCTCAAATCCACGCGCTCCGCGTCTCGTACGGTCCCATCCATCGCGTCTTCCGCATCCTTCGCGTCTCTCGCGTCCGCGTCCTTTACAGCCCTCGCGTCTCCTCCACACCCGCATTCCCACGCCCTTAACGAATCCCGCGCTCCCTCAACATCCGTGCCCCCTCGCGGGCCCCGCGTCCTCCAAGACCCGGCGGCTCTTGGGGGCGTTCGCGGCTGGGGGCGCGGCTTCTGGGGCTTCGCGGTAGGCGTTGCGGGCGTTAGATCTTTGTCTTGGTTCTGCGGGACCCTCGCGTTCACGCCCAGGTCCTTCCACTGCGGTACGGTCACGCCGGAGTGTGTGATGCAGGTCACCTTCGGGTGAGTGAACCAGGCATACCGCTGTACGCATCCCTTCTCCTACACGATGTGCACCGAAAGGAATCCACCATGGTCCGCCGGGTGATCGCCTGCGCGGTGGCGGGGACTGCCGCCGCCCTCTCCCTCACCGGTTGCCTGGGCGACGACGACCCGAAGGCGGCGCCCCCGGCTCCGTCCGGGGCGCCCAGCACCGCGCCGAGCCAGACCACGCCTACCGACACCGCGCCGACCGGCGCACCCGCCGGCGCACCGGCCGGATGGAAGACGGTCGGGGGTCCGGAGAACGGTGTCCGCATGTCCATCCCGGACGGCTGGCAGGAGATCGACCTCACCAGCGGCGAGGCCGAGGAGGGCCTCAAGAGGCTCGGTTTGCAGGGCGCCAACGAGCAGTTGCTCCGCCAGACCTTCACGATGCTGGAGCAGCAGAAGGCCGTCTACGCCGTCGAGACCGAGTCGGCGCAGCGGGGCTATGCGACCAATGTCAACGCGCTGTGCACGCCGTCCCCGGCCACGTCCGTCCAGGCGCTGGAGAACGGCACGCGCCTCGGCATGTCCCAGCTGGGCGCGCAGAACGTGGAGATCACCCAGACCACCGTCGCGGGCCGGCCCGGGATCCGCACCACCTATACGCTCCGGTCGGCCGCCGGGACGCTCACGGGCCGGCAGGTCCAGGTCGGCGACGGTGACCGCGCCTGCTCGCTGACCGTCACGGCCAAGGACGGCGCCATGCCCTCGAACGCCGACCAGATCGCCGGCACCCTCGAACTCCTCTAGATCGTCATCGCAAGGACGAGCCGGCCGGAGGCCCGACCGGCTCGTCGTTGTGCGTGCCTTGTGGGAGCGGGTCTGCGGTCACACGCCCCAGTCGGGACGCAGCGGCATGTGGCTGCCGCCGTTGTCGTCCAGCTTGACGCCGAGCGTCTGGTGCAGCTGGATCCAGTTCTGCTCGAAGCCGAGCACGCAGCCCGCCATGTAGACGCGCCAGACGCGGGCGGTGCCCTCGCCGACCTCGGCGACCGCCTCGTCCCAGTGCTCGTCGAGGTTGCGGCACCATCCGGTGAGCGTGCGCGCGTAATGCTCGCGCAGGTTCTCCTGGTGGCGGATCTCGAACCCGGCGTCGTTCATCTGCGTCTGGACGTAGCCGGGGCCTTCGAGCTCACCGTCCGGGAACACGTACCGGTTGATGAACCCGCTCTGCTTTATCGACGGGGCAAGGTTGTCCGGACGGGTGATGGTGTGGTTCAGCATCCGCCCGCCCTTCTTGAGCTTTCCGTGCAGGAACGAGAAGTAGGACGGGAGGTTGGCCTTGCCGATGTGCTCGGTGAGGCCGATGGAGCTGATCGCGTCGAAGCCCGTCTCGGCCACGTCGCGGTAGTCCATGTGACGAACCTCGGCGAGATCCGACAGGCCCCGGTCGGCGATGGCCTTCTGCGCCCACTCGGCCTGCTGCTTGGACAGCGTCACCCCGAGGGCCTTGACGCCGTACTCCTTCGCGGCGTGCATGACCATGCCGCCCCAGCCGCAGCCCACGTCCAGCAGCCGCATGCCGGGCTTCAGCCCGATCTTCTTGGCCACCAGGTCGTGCTTGTGGAACTGCGCCTCCTCCAGTGTCGCGTCCTCGCGGGGGTAGCACGCGCACGTGTAGGCCATCGACGGGCCGAGGACCCACTCGTAGAAGGTGTTCGAAACGTCGTAGTGGTGCGAGATGGCCTTCGCGTCGCGTCGCTTGGAGTGGCGCAGCCACGTCGGGACGCGGCTGAACGGGGCCTCCTGCGGCGGCGGGTCGAGCCGGCGGGAGATCGCGGCGCGCAGCAGCGGGTCGCCCAGCACGCCGCGGATGATCCGCGCCTTGTCCCGCGGTGTCACGTCACTGAGCACCTGCTGCATCGTCGTGAGCGCCGTGACCATCTCGCCGCTCACGTCGATCATGCCGCTGACGTAGGCGCGGGCCAGGCCCAGCGCCCCAGGCGAGTGCACGAGGTAGGACACCGCGTACGGCGACCGGACGTCGAACCGGATGTCGGCGCCGGGCACCCCCGCCCGCGATCCGTCGTACGCCACGAACTCCACTGGCGCCTCAGCCCCGGCGAGTTGCTCGAAGACCCTGGCCAGCGTCATCTTGATCCCTCCTGTCTCTCCGCCCCGGCCGGGCGGTGATGCCGGACCACCGGCCTGCCGGGCCACCCCCGAAACGGCGGACGCCTGGTCAGCGTCCGCGCACGCACTTGTCGTAGAGGTCGAGCAGCCGCTCGCCTGGATCGTAGATCCCCTTGAGCCGCCGGTAGGTCTCCCCGTCGTAGTACCGCCAGAACTCGTCCCTGCCGTAAAAAGCGGTCGAGTAGAGAGACTTGTGCCCGTCAAGGGCCGCGACTTTACGTTCGATGAGCCGGTTGTGGTACTCGGGGATCTGCCCCGGGGGCAGCCGGACGGTCCCCCAGAATCCCACGTTCACGTACGGGCGGCCCACGTCCAGCGGGTATAGCGGCCACCGCTCCTTCGCGCGCAGCGGGCACAGCCAGATCGGGCTCATGCCGACCTTGTCGTGGAAGAACTCCAGGAACTCCGGCAGCCGCTCGGTCGGCACCTCGATGTCCTGGATGACGTCCTCGCGCGGCCGCAGCCCGCGCCACCGGTCCACGCGCGCCACGATGTGGTAGCGCCGGTCGTAGGCGACGAGCTTGCGGTACACGTCGGACCGCTTGGCCTTGTCGGGCCACAGCCGCCGAACGGCCGGGTTCTGCACGCCGAACGCGCCCGAGCACCAGAACCAGTCGGTGTCCCAGCGCCAGATGTAGTCGCGGATCGTCAGGAAGTCGACGGACCGTTCCCGGATCGACCTGTAGTAGATCCCTTGGCCCGTGTAGTCGGACGTGTACGGGGCCTCGTCGGCGAAGAAGCCGAGGCTGATGTACTGCTCGCCCGCGCCGAAGACCGTCCCGTCCATGAAGTCGACGGCCTCGCCCTCGAACTCCCCGGACTCGGTGATCTCGGCCATCACCCGCGCCAGCTCGGCCGCGTCGGTGAACCGCACGTGCCTCAGCCGGACGTACGGCCTGACCCGCCTGAGCTCGATCTTGAGCCGCAGGCTGTAGCCGAGTGTCCCGTAGGAGTTGGGGAACCCGAAGAACAGGTCGGCGTGCTCGTTGTCGCGGGTGGCCGTGACGATCTCGCCGCCGCCGGTCAGCACCTCCATCTCCAGCACGGACTCGTGCGGGAGACCGTCCCGGAACGACGTCGACTCGATGCCGAGCCCCGTGACCGCGCCGCCCAGCGTGATCGTCTTGAGCTGCGGCACGACCGTCGGCATCAGCCCGTGCGGAAGGGTGGCGTCGACGAGGTCCTCATACGTCGTCATGCCCTGGACCTGCGCGGTCCGCTCGTCGGCGTCCACGCTCAGCACGCGGTCGAACCCCGACACGTCGAGGCCGGGCGCCGCCGAGGGGTCCCGCCACCGGAACAGGTTCGAGGTCTTCTTCGCCAACCGCACCGGCGTGCCCGCCGGGATCGCGTCGTAGGACCTCCTGAGCGCCTCCACCGCCCGCTGGTGATCGCCCTTGATCGCAAGCTCCGTCATCTGCCCCTCCCGAACACAGTAAATCGATCATCCCATGTACGGTCCATGTAACCCGGACGTTAGGGTCATCACAGGTAGGGAAGGGAATAAAGCAACATGCATCTCCGTGCGGCCTCCTCCGGGTGGCGACGGCGCCGCGAGAAGGCGGCCACGTCAACTTTCCCCGGTGGCGCACGGTGACAAACCCGTCTGCCCGGACGAGCGGGGCTACTCCTTCACCAGGCGCAGGATCCAGGGGTAGCGGAACGTCTGCCCGGTCAGCGCGAACAGCGCCGCGATCACCGACAGGATCCACGCCACCGCGTACAGCATCCCCCCGACGCCGAACGTGACGATCGTGACGAGCAGCAGCGTGATGTGGAAGTTCACCGCCTCCCTCGCCTGCCGCCGGACGTACTCCGACCGCTTCCCGCTCACCAGCATCAGCACCAGGGGCCCGACGAACAGCGTCGGCACCGCGATCGCGTGCGCCGCCGCCGCGAGCATCCGGTCCTCCCCCGTCTGCGGCGGCGCGTCGACGCCGTGCGCGACCGCGCCCGGGACCGGCGCCAGGTCCCTCGTCACCGACGCCAGGTCGTTGCGCGTCTTGGCCGTCATGGCCAGATGCATGCGCAGGTCGAACTCGTCATGGTCCAGCCGGCCCTCGGCGTACGCGTCCTGAAGCCGCTCGATGGCCGGTTCACGCTCGGCGTCCGAGACCCGCAGATCCCCCACCGCGTAGCTGCTGCTCTCCATACCCTCATGGTGCGCGCCGCGCCGGGACGCGACCATCCGGGATGACCCTGAGACGCCCCTGAGATCGGCGCTGGACGTACTTTCAGCGCTGGACGTACTTCTTGCCGGGCGTCAGCCGTCCGCCGAACAGCTCCGTCACCGTCACGAACACGAACCCCCTGGCCGCCAGCCGGTCGATGATCCGCGGCACCGCCGCCACCGTCGTCGGATGGATGTCATGCATCAGCACCACGTTCCCGGGCGCCGCCGCCTTCATCACCCGCCGCTCCACGGACCGGCTGTTGCGGACCGCCCAGTCCAGCGGGTCGACCGTCCACAGGATCTGCGCCATGTTCATCCGGCGCGTGATCGACGTCAGCCGCCTGCTCGTCGACCCGTACGGCGGACGCAGCAGCACCGGCGTCACCCCGGACGCCCGCTGGACCGCCTCCTGCGTCCTGGTCAGCTCCGACATGACCTTCTCCTCGGACGCGCGTCCGAGGTCGGCGTGCGTGTAGCTGTGGTTCGCGATCTCGTGCCCGGCCTCGACCTCGCGCCGCACGAGCTCCGGATGCTCCGCCGCGTTCTGCCCGATCAGGAAGAACGTCGCCCGGACGCGGCGCGCCGCGAGTATGTCGAGCAGCGTCGCGGTGCTCTCCGTCGGACCGTCGTCGAACGTCAGGGCCACGCACTTGGCCCGCGCGCAGTCGACGGGCAACGGCGCCCTGACCGGGGCGGACGGTTTGGCCGCCCCGCTCCCGGCCGCCGGCCGCTTGCCCGCCTTCGGCGCCGGACCGGTGCTCGCCGAGGCGGTGAGCCCGCCCCCGGCACCGTAGGACAGCGTGCTCAGCCATCCGCTCACCGCGACCGCGAGCACGCCCGCGGCGACCCGCCGGACCAGATCCGGCCCGTCCATCAGCACCCCCGCTGCCGTTTCCCCAGGGTGCGCCAGTCTAGGGGCCGGTCCCGCGCCCGCCGGGGACGCCGTCCCTGTGTCGGGAACCCGCCGGCGGCTCACGATCGTTATTGTCGTACACCACAAGCGGCCCCGGAACGGTTCCGGGGCGCCATCAGACGACGGGGACGGGCGATGAGGTTCCGGGACCGATTCGGCATCCGCAAGAACCGGGGCACCACGGTGACGAAGCTCGACCGCGAGGCGACCGACGACGACATCGAGGCGCTGATCGCCTTCTCCCGCGCCCGCCGCGGCGTGGAGTTCTTCGTCGAGCCGGAGACCTTCGCCACCGACACCACCGCGGTGGCCGTGGCCCACGACGGCGAGTGGACCCGCCGCCGCGTCGGCTCGCCCAAGGTCATCGGCAAGGTCGCCCGTGACCTGGGCCTTCCGGTCTACGACGTCCAGATCGTCGGCTACCCGCCGCGCATGCGCGCCTGGAACGAGCGCAACCGCGAACGCCGCATCGACCCCGGCACCCCGGGCCAGGCCGTGGCCCCCTGACCTGCCCCCGGGCCCCGACTGCCCGCTCGAACCGACCGATCAGGAGGGCTGGCCGCCCGGCTGACCGAGCGGGCGGGCCGACTGCTCGCTCGGACCGACTGACCGACCGGCCGCTCGGACCGACTGCCCGCCCCGACCGGCCGGGCGGGCGGGCCGACTACCCGCTCGGACCAACTGGCCGACCGGGCCGACCGGGCGCTCGGACCGACCGGGAGGGCTCGGCGAGCACCGGTCCGGCGCCGAAGGCGGGCAAGCGGCCGGCGGCCGGGAGCGGGGCGGCCAAAC
>NZ_SMKU01000438.1 GCF_004349215.1 Actinomadura rubrisoli
GGCTGGCGACGCTGTCGCTGCTGGAGGGCGACGTGGTGCACGATCCGCTGCGTCCGGTCGGCGGCGAGATCGCGGTGCGCCGGCCCGTCCCGGACGAGGAGGCGCTGCGCCGCCACGAGGGCGCCGACGTCGCGGGCTGGCGGCGCCGGGCGCTCGCCGCGCAGGCGGAGCTGGGCGGCGAGCCGGTGATCGGGGTGGGGCGTTGAACCCGGCGACCGCGCTGGCGACCGTGCTGGTGGACGAGCTGCTGCGCTGCGGGATGACCGACGCGGTGCTGGCGCCGGGGTCGCGTTCGGCGCCGCTGGCGCTGGCGCTGTACGCCGCCGAGGAGACCGGGCGGGTCCGGTTGCATGTGCGGATCGACGAGCGGTCGGGGTCGTTCCTGGGCCTTGGGTTGGCGAAGCGGTCGGGGCGCCCGGTCGCGCTGGTGTGCACCTCGGGCACCGCGGCGGCCAACTTCCATCCGGCGGTGATCGAGGCGCACGAGTCGGGCGTCCCGCTGATCGTGATCACCGCGGACCGTCCGCCGGAGCTGCGCGACACCGGCGCGAACCAGACGATCGACCAGGTGAAGCTGTACGGGACGGCGGCGCGGTGGAGCACCGAGGTCGGCGTGCCGGAGAACCGTCCGGGCATGGTGGCGTACTGGCGGTCGCTGGTGAGCCGCGCGTGGGGGCTGGCGCAGGCGCCCGTCCCGGGCCCGGTGCACCTGAACGCCGCGTTCCGGGAGCCGCTGATCCCCGACGGCGACGAGTCGTGGTGCGAGCCGCTGGACGGCGACGCGACCGGCGCGTGGACGAAGGTGCGGGCGGCGACGCCGGGGTCGGTGCTGCACGTCCCGCCGACGCGGCGGGGCGTGCTGGTGGTGGGGGACGGCGCGGCCAACGTCAAGCGGTACGTGGCGGCGGCGTCGATGGCGGGCTGGCCCGTGCTGGCCGAGCCCAACGGCAACGCCCGCTACGGCGATCACGCGCTGTCGTCGCACCACTTCCTGCTGGGGGTGCCGGAGTTCGTGGAGCGGCACCGTCCCGAGGTGGTGGTGACGCTGGGCAAACCGGGGCTGTCGCGTCCGCTGCTGTCGCTGCTGCGGCGCGCCGAGGAGCACATCGTGCTGGCGCCTGACCTGGCGCACTGGCCCGACCCGGTGCGGTCAGCGACGCAGGTGGCGCCGGAGGTCGAGATCCCGGTGGTGTCGGGCGACGACGCGTGGCTGAAGTCGTGGCGCGCGGCCGACCTGGCGGCCGCCGCGGCGGTGGACCAGGTGCTGGACGCGGTCCCGGAGGTGAGCGAGCCGCGGCTGGCGCGCGACCTGGTGTCGGCGCTGCCGGGCGGGTCGCTGCTGTTCACGGCGGCGAGCATGCCGATCCGCGACCTGGACCAGGTGATGCGGCCCCGCCGCGGCATCCGGGTGATGGCGAACCGGGGCGCGAGCGGGATCGACGGGCTGGTGTCCTCGGCGATCGGCGCGGCGCTGGCGCACAGCGGCCGCTCGTACGCGCTGCTGGGCGACCTGGCGTTCCTGCACGACCAGAACGGCCTGATCCTCGGCCCGCACGACCGCCGGCCGGATCTGGCGATCATCGTGGTCAACAACCAGGGCGGCGGGATCTTCTCGCTGCTGCCGCAGGCGGCGCTGCGGGCCCCGTTCGAGCGGGTCTTCGGCACCCCGCACCAGGTCGACCTGGAGTCGGTCGCGGCCGCGCACGGCGTCGCGTACCGGCGGCTGGAGGCGGCGGCGGACCTGCCGAAGGTGATCGCGGGGGAGGGGCTGCGCATCGTGGAGGCCCGCACGGACCGCGACGCGAACGCGGTGCTGCACGCCGAGATGCGCAAGGCCGCCCACGCCGCCGTCCGCGCCCTGATGGCCGGCTGACCGTCCGCGCCCCGACGAGCCGTCCCGTTCGCCCGCTCGTCCAAATTTAAACTTACGATGTAAAGGTGGTGGGCTGGATCAATCCATCCTTCATTTCTAAACCCTAAAACCTAGCCCCCACAGGTCAGGCTCCGGTGCGGGTGGTCACGGGGTCCGCGGGGATGGCGAGCGTGGGTGTGGGCGGGACGTCGGCGGGTGGCTGGGCTTTGAGGGTGGGCCGGGCGCGCAGGCAGCGGATCATCTCCTCGGCGTAGGGGAGGGCTCCGAACAGGCCCATCGCGCCGAGCAGCGCCAGGCGGGTCTTGCCGGACAGCGGGTCGCGCCGCTTGAGGCGGACGCGGAAGTCGGGCTTGCCGTCGCCTCCGACCAGGGTGCGCGCCTGGTCCCAGTAGAGCGTGGCGAGGAAGCCGGTGGCCATCAGCGGGACGACCTCCAGGAGGCTGTGGATGTGCTGCTCGACGGGAGTGACGCGGCGGCGCTGCTCGGCGTAGCTGACGTCCCAGTAGGCGGTGGCGCTGTGGACGCCGAGGGCGCCGGCGCAGGTGGCGAGGACGCCGGCGTTGACCTCGCAGAACAGGCCGAGGGCGACGGGGACGCCGGCCTCGGTCATCATCAGCGCGTGGATCATGGACTCGCGGGGGCCGGCGGTGGTCTCGATGTGGGTCTGCTTGTGGCGGTACCAGTCGGCGAGGCCGGCGCCGAGCCACAGGGGCAGGACGCCGCCGATGAGCCAGCGGCGGGTGGCGGTCTCGACGCCGAGGGAGCGGCGCATGTCGCTGGGCTTGCGGGTGGCGGCGGCGAGGCCGCGCAGGGCGGTGCGGTCGGGTGAGCGCAGTTTCATCGGTCTGACCTCCGGGATCGTTTCGATGATCTCGGCGCTACCCGGGGAGGGGGCGGGTACACCCGCCGGTGTCCCTAGCGGTGTCCCTAGCCGACGAGGCGGTCGCGCAGGACGGTGGTGTCCTCGTCGGTCCAGCCGTTGCCGGCCAGCCAGCCCAGCGCTCCGCCGTGCTCCTCGTCCAGCCGGGCCAGGAACTTCTCCATCGTGGTCGCGAGCGGCAGGTGCGCGTCGGCCGGCCGTGAGTCCAGGTCGGTGGCGTAGGTGTCGCTGGCGCGCAGCCGCCGCAGGATCTGTTCCAGGCGGTCGCCGCTCTGGGCGTAGTCGGCGATGGTCGCCTCGCGGGTGACTCCGGCGGCCTCCAGGGCGAGGGCGCAGACCACGCCGGTGCGGTCCTTGCCGGCGGCGCAGTGCACCAGGGACGAGCCGTCGGTGCGGGTCATGACCCGCAGTGCGGCGACGATCGAGTCGGCCCGGTCGGCGAGGTAGCGGAGGTAGAGGGCGAGGGTGTGTTCGAGTGCCGGTTCGTCGGCGGCGCGGTTGTGCCAGGGCAGGGCGCGGCCGGTGTCGACGGTGGCGGGGGTGTCGGCGGCGACGTCGGTGTGGCGGCCGCCTTCGGGGAACAGCGACAGCTGGTGGATGGTGACCGAGGACACGCGGGCCAGCGGGCCGGGTCCTTCGAGGCGTACTTCGGCGTCGCTGCGCAGGTCGATGATGTTCTTGAGTTCGTAGTCGTCGAGGAGGAGGCGGACGTCGGCGACGGTCAGGCCCTGGAGGTTGTCGGAGCGCAGCACTCGTCCTCGCCGTGTCGCGCGGCCGTCGGTGGTGGGGAGCCCGCCGAGGTCGCGGGCGTTGGCGGCGCCGTTCAGGTCGATCCACCGGGTGCGTACGCTCATGGGTTATGACCCTATATGGCGGTCATGGTCCTTCTTTGTCCCAGGGGTCCGGTGCCAGTCAGGAGTGGTTGGTCCGGGGCGGGGTGGCCTGCGGGTTTGGACTGGGGACTAGTTAGCGTCTGTGAGAAAAGAGGGCCGGGCCCTGGCACGGGTGGTGCGGACGGGGCGTGTGCACACCGGTGGTGCCCGGGGGATCGGTCCCAGGGGCGAGTTGGCCGGGACGGGACCGGGACCTGCGAGCCAGATCGGGGATGGCTCCACAGCGTGGTTACCGATCGGTCACGGGCTGCATAGCGTCGAAGGCGTCCCCCGATGCGTCGCACCTCGCGTCGTCCCTCCCAGGCGCCTCACATGAAATGGAGCCTTCATGCCCGCGACCCTCCACGCCCCTCCCGCCCCGCCTGCGCCGGATGCCCGGTCGGCGGCGGCCGGTAGCGACTTCACCCCGTTGGCGCGCAAGGTGCGCGCCAGCGGGCTGCTGGAGCGGCGCACCGGCTACTACGTGCGGGCCATCGGGCTGAACCTGGCCGCGACGGCCGCGGTCTGGGGGGCGGTCGCCTGGGCGGGCGGCTCCTGGTGGGTGGTGCTGCTCGGGATTCCCCTTGCGGTGCTGTCGGCCCGTACCGGTTTCCTGGGGCATGACGCGGGGCACCGCCAGATCGCGGGGTCCGCGCGCGCGAACCGGTTGCTGGGGTTGCTGCTGGGCAACCTGGTGCTGGGCATGGGGCACGGGTGGTGGAGCGACAAGCACAACCGGCATCACGCCAATCCCAACCACGTCGGCAAGGACCCGGATGTGGGCGAGGGCGTCTTGTCCTGGACGCGTGAGCAGGCGGGCCGCAAGCGGGGGCTGTTGCGGTGGGTGACGCGTTACCAGGCGCTGCTGTTCTTTCCGCTGCTCACCTTCGAGGGGCTCAACCTGAAGGTCGGCAGTGCGCTGTTCCTGCGCGGGCGGTCCCGGCGTGACCAGCTCGTCGAGGGTGGTCTGCTCGCTCTGCACCTGGTCGCGTATCTGGGTCTGGTGTTCACGTTGCTGTCGCCCGGTAAGGCGGTCGCGCTGATCGCGTTGCAGCACGCGCTGTTCGGGGTGCATCTGGGCAGTGTGTTCGCGCCCAATCACAAGGGGATGGCGATGCCGGAGCCCGGTGAGCGGTGGGGTCATCTGCGCCGTCAGGTGCTGACCTCCCGTAACGTGCGCGGCGGTGTCGTGACGGATTGGATGATGGGCGGGCTGAACTACCAGATCGAGCACCACCTGTTCCCGAGCATTCCGCGTTGCAATCTGCGTCGTGCGCAGCCGATCGTGCGTGACTACTGCGCGGAGGTCGGGCTGGCGTATACCGAGACCGGGGTGGTGGAGTCCTACCGTCAGGTGCTGGGGCACATGCACGACGCGGGGGAGCCGACGCGGGTGTGAGCGGCCTATGCTTGCCGGGTCATGCCTGAGGGACACACGATTCACCGTCTGGCCGCCGAGCATCAGCGGGTGTTCGGCGGCCGTGTCGTCGCGGCGGCCAGTCCGCAGGGGCGTTTCGCCGAGGGGGCCGGGCGGCTTGATGGCCGCGTGATGGCGGCGGCGGACGCGCACGGCAAACATCTGCTGCTGCGGTTCGACGATGACCAGGTGTTGCACGTCCATCTGGGGATCTATGGGACGTGCAGGTTCGGGCCGGTGCCCGCGCCGGCGCCGGTGGGGGCGGTCCGGCTTCGCCTGACGGGTGAGGCGGGGCATGCTGATCTGCGGGGTCCCAACGCGTGTGAGCTTCTGGGGCCGGGTGAGGCGAAGGCGCTTCATGATCGTCTGGGTCCTGATCCGCTGCGTGCGGACGCCGATCCGGATCGGGCGTGGCGCCGGATCAGCCGGACGCGGACGTCGGTGGCGGTGCTGCTGATGGATCAGTCGGTGGTCGCCGGTCCGGGGAACATCTACCGTGCCGAGGTGCTGTACCGGCAGGGGATCGATCCTCGGTTGCCGGGGCGGTGCCTGGCGCGGGCGCAGTGGGCGGCGGTCTGGGACGATCTGCGGCTGCTGATGGCCGAGGGGGTGCGGACGGGCCGGATCGACACCGTCCGTCCCGAGCACACGCCGGAGGCGATGGGGCGTCCGCCGCGTGTGGACGATCATGGTGGTGAGGTGTACGTCTACCGTCGTGCGGGGCAGGGGTGCCTGGTGTGCGGGACGCAGGTGCGGACGGTGGAGGTGGCGGCGCGCAACCTGTTCTGGTGCCCGGGCTGCCAGCCCACCGCCGTTCGCTGAGGCCGGGGGGCGCCGTCGGTTTCGGCGCGGCCGCCGCGTGTGGGGGGTCAGCCGCGCGGGGGATCCGTGTGGGGTCAGCCGCGCAGGGCGTAGCGCATGGCGCCGAGCTTGGTCTGCGCTTCGGCCAGTTCCGCCGCCGGGACGGAGTCGGCGACGATGCCGCATCCGGCGAACAGCCGGGCGCGGGTTCCGTCGATCTGGGCGCAGCGCAGCGCGATGCCCCATTCGCCGTCGCCGCGGGCGTCGACCCAGCCGACGGGTCCGGCGTAGCGGCCGCGGTCCATGCCTTCGAGTTCGCGGATCAGGTCGAGTGCGATCGGTGTGGGTGTCCCGCAGACGGCGGGGGTGGGGTGCAGTGCCTCCAGGACGTCCAGGACGGAGCGGTCGCCGGTGAGCCGCCCGCGGATCGGTGAGGCCAGGTGGGTCAGGTTGGGCAGGGTGAGCAGTTCCGGTTCGTCGGGGACGTGGAGTTCGGTGCACAGCGGCGCGAGGGCGTCGCGGACCATCTCGGCGGCGTAGCGGTGTTCTTCGCGGTCTTTGGCGGAGGTGAACAGGTGTGCGGCGCGGTCGGCGTCGTCGCGGGCGTCGGTGCCGCGTGCGGTGGTGCCGGCCAGGACGAGGGAGTCGATGTCGCCGCCGGTTCTGCGGATGAGCAGTTCGGGTGTGGCGCCGACCAGTCCGGCGCAGGAGAAGGTGTAGCAGCCGGGGAAGCGGTCGGCGAGGCGCCGCAGCAGGATCCGGGCGTCGATGGGCTCGGCGGCGCGGGCGTTGATGTCGCGGGCCAGGACGACCTTGCCGAGGGCGCCGCCGCGGATGCGTTCGACGGCGGTGGCGACGGCGTGTTGCCATGCGGCGGGGGTGAGTGCGCCGTCGGTCCAGGTCAGTGCGGTGGGC
>NZ_SMKU01000439.1 GCF_004349215.1 Actinomadura rubrisoli
GCCCAGCCCCACCGCCACCACCGTCATGAAGGCCAGCGCGAGGCCGCCCGAGATCGCGTCCGGGGAGTTCGACCTGGAGCAGTTCGCCCTGGCGGGCGGCCTCGCGCTGGCCTTCATGACGGTGGTGGCGGTGGGGCTGGGCTGGCTGATGGCCGGGCGTGCGCTGCGCCCGCTCCGGGCGATGGCGCTCACCGCGCGGGAGATCTCCGACCGCAGCCTGCACCGGCGCCTCGCCGTCCAGGGCCCGGCGGACGAGGTCAAGGACCTCGCCGACACCGTCGACGGGCTGCTGGACCGGCTGGAGGCGGCGTTCGAGGCCCAGCGCGCGTTCGTCGCCAACGCCTCCCACGAGCTGCGCACCCCGCTCACCTTCGAGCGGAGCCTGCTGGAGGTGACGCTCGCCGACACCGGCGCGGGCGCCGGGACGCTCCGGACCGCCTGCCTGCGCGTCCTGGACAGCAACCGGCGGCAGGAACGGCTCATCGCCGCCCTCCTCACCCTCGCACGGGGCCAGCGCGGCCTGGAGCGCCGCGACGAGGTGGACCTGTCCGACGTCGCCGCCGCCGTCCTCGCCCGGGAGCGCGGCGAAGGGCCCGTGGTCGAGGCCGACCTGAACCCGGCGCGCACCGAGGGGGATCCGAGGCTCGTCGAGCGGCTGGTCGCCAACCTCGCCGACAACGCCGTCCGCCACAACACGTCGGACGGCCGGGTCCGCGTCTGGACCGGCGAGCGCGGGGGCCGCCCGGCCCTGCGCGTCACCAACACGGGACCGGTCGTCGCGCCCGACCAGGTCGAAGTCCTCTTCCAGCCGTTCCGGCGCCTGGAGCCCGGCCGGACGGGCGACGGGCTGGGGCTCGGCCTGTCCATCGTCGCCGCCATCGCCGCCGCCCACGGCGCCGAGCTCGACGTCCGGCCCCGGGCGGGCGGCGGGCTCGACGTGCGCGTCAGCTTCCCGGCGGGGCCGTCTCCGAGTCCGCGAGCGGCCTCGCCTCCTCCAGGGCCGGCGCCTCGGCGGTGGGCCCGGGGTGGGCGAGGTCGGCCCGGAAGCGGCGGTTGAGCGCGGCGCGGATCCGGGCGGCGCGGCTCCGCGCGCGGGGGCTCTCGACGTCGCCGACCGGCGGCGGGACGTCCAGCGGCACCGCGGCCGCCGGGCGCGGGTCGGTGATCGCCGCGACCGCCTCGTCCGGCAGGTGCCGCTCGACCTCGGAGAACCCGCCCTCGGGCGACTGCCGGACGATGCCGGTCTCCAGCCCGTGCCGGACCAGGCCGAGGTCGCGGCGCTGAAGGCCCACGGCGATGCGGTAGGCGACGATGTAGCCCAGCACCGGCCCGAGGATCACGGCGAAGCGGAAGAACCAGGTCGTCCAGAACAGCGAGACGTCGAAGCGCTGCGCGAGGACGTCGTTGCCGCCCGCCAGCCACAGCAGCCCGTAGAAGACCACGCCGCCGACGCCCACGCCCATCCGCGCCGGGACGTCGCGGGGCCGGTCGAGCAGGTGGTGGACCTGGTGGTCGCCGGTCACCCAGCGCTCCAGGAACGGGTAGGCGCCCAGCCCGGTGAACAGGATCCCGGGCACGACGAGGGAGGGAATGATCACGCTCAGCGTGACCGTGTGGCCCCACGCGGTGATCTCCCAGGCCGGCATGATCCGCAGGGCGCCCTCCAGCCAGCCCATGTACCAGTCGGGCTGGGACCCCGCGCTGATCGCGCCCGGGTCGTACGGGCCGAACAGCCAGATCGGGTTGATCTGGACGAACGCGGCCAGCAGCGTGGTGACGCCGAGCACCCACAGGAACAGCGCCGAGGTCTTGGCCATGAACACCGGGAAGAACGGATAGCCGCGGACGGTGGTGTTCGAGCTGCCCCGGCCGGGGAACTGCGTGTGCGTCTGCCGCCAGGTCAGCACGATGGCGTGCAGCGGGATCAGCGCGGCGAGGATCCCGGGGATGAGCAGGACATGGATGACGTACAGGCGCGGGATGATGTCGTTGCCCGGGAACTCCCCGCCGAACAGGAACATCACGGCGTACGACCCCACCAGCGGGATCGAGGCGAGCACGCCTTCGAGGATCCGGATGCCGGTGCCCGACAGCAGGTCGTCCGGGAGCGAGTAGCCGAACAGCCCGTTCAGCATCACCAGCATGAACATCGTGACGCCGAGCACCCAGTTCAGCTCGCGGGGCTTGCGGAACGCGCCGGTGAAGAAGTTGCGCAGCAGGTGGACGAGGATCGCGCCCATGAAGATGAGCGTCGACCAGTGGTGGATCTGCCGGACCAGCAGCCCGCCCCGGACATCGAAGCTGATCTTCAGGGACGAGGCGTACGCCTCGCTCATCTCCACGCCGCGCAGCTTGGTGTAGGAGCCGTCGTAGATGACCTCGTGCATGCTCGGCTTGAAGAACAGCGTCAGGAACACCCCGGTCAGCAGGATGATCACGAACGAGTACATCGCGATCTCGCCGACCAGGAAGCTCCACTGGTCCGGGAACGCCTTGCGCAGGGCCTTGCGGGCGAATCCGGTCGTGCCGAACCGCTCGTCCAGCGCCCGCGCCGTGGCGTCCACGGTCCTCGGCGCCTTCCGCGTGCCCGCCTGGCCGCCGCCCGGCGCCCGTGTCCCCGCCATCGTCACAGTCCTTTCGTCGAGCTCTGGGCATAAGACCGATCGGGAGGGACGGATGTGACATCCCCCGGTGTGCGGCTCGTCACACGACCGGCGGGGCGGACCACCGCCTCCGGCGCAGGTACCGGGGAAGCCAGGTCGTCCGGTAGACGAGCCGGACCGGCGGGGGCAGCAGCCCCAGGACGGCGCGGCGGGTGGCCTCCGAGGCGCCGTCCAGCAGCCAGGGCAGGAACACGCCGAGCCCCCTTACCCCGACCTCCCGCCGGAACTCGACGTCGAACGTCCCCCACTCGAACGGGGTGAGCGTGCCGTGGATGAGCGGCAGCGCGTTCGCCTCCTTGAAGTCGAGGTGAACGCGCACGGCCTCGGGCAGCTCCCGCGCGTACCGGGCGAGGACGCGGCGGTCGCCGTGTTCCAGCGCCGCGTCCACCGCGTCCATCAGCGGGACGAGCCGCACGGCCTGCGCGTCCAGGGCGTCCAGGACGGTGAGGGCCCGCGGCGGCCTGTGGTCGGCGGCCATCCGCGCGCGCATGGCCGTCCACAGCGAGCGCCCCTCCGCGGAGTGCTGGGCGTACCAGTGGAACCGGAAGACGGCCCACCCGTTCCGCAGCGCCGTGGCATCGCCGGCATCGGCGGCCTCCATCCGCGCCATGTCGCGCCGGAACGCGTCGTATGCGGCGTGCAGCATCGTCAGATCGAAGCGTCTCTGCGCGCTGCCTTCCACGCTGGCGCACATGCTCTCCTCCAAGCCTCCTCGTCGGCCGTCACAACAGGAGATGGATCGGGCGCGCCGAATGTGACAGGCGGCGGGAAAAACGCGTGGCCGGTCGCCCGTTCGCCAACGTATGATTACGCCACGTAGTCATCTGGTCATCGATAGTCGATTCGGAGGTCTTCATGAGGGGCTCACTGGCCCGCTGCGGTCTCGTCGCGGCGCTGCTGCTCGCCGCCTGCGCCGTCCCGGCGGGCGCGGCGGCGGCCGATCCGGGCCCACCCGCCGGCCCGCGGTCATGCCCGCCGGCCGGCCTGACGAGGGACGGCCTGGCGGCGGGGTGCCTGCTGCACTGCCCGCCCACCTGCCTGCCCCACTGCCCGGACCGCGACTGCTTCCCGCCGATCGACTGGCCGGCACGGGAACCGGCCGCCCGTGAACCCGCCGCGCCCGAGGCGGCGCCCTAGCGGGCGGGACGGCGGTCCGGCGGCGGGGGCACCGGGGGCGGCAGCGTCGCCCGCACCACGGTGCCCCGCACGTCGCTGGAGATGGTGAACTTCCCGCCGAGCTCCGCCGCGCGCTCGGCCATCGACTGGAGCCCGACCCCCGCGCGGTCCCGGCGCGCGGGAATGCCGGTGCCGTCGTCGCTGACCTCGATGCGCAGGGCGCCCTCCTCGGCCGCCAGCGTCACCTCGGCGCGCCGCGCGGCGGCGTGGCGCACCACATTGGTGATCGCCTCCGCGGTGATCTGGTAGGCGGCGGCCTCGGTGGCGGCGGGCAGCTCGGGCAGCGGGTCGGGCACCAGCCGCACGGCGACCCGGGGCGCCCGGCCCGAGACGCGCTCGGCGAGCCGCCGGACGGCGCCGCTCAGCCCGACCTCGGCCAGCGCACCGGGGACCAGGCCCTCCGACACGCGCCGGACGTCGTCGATCAGCTGGGCGACGTCGCCCGAGATCTCCTCCAGCGACGCGGCGGCGGGCTCACCGGGAGGGATGAGCGACTGGGCGGTGTCGATCCGCAGCCGCAGCGCCGACAGGGCGGGCCCCACGCCGTCGTGGATGTCGCGGCGCAGCCGCCGGCGCTCCTCCTCCCGCGCCGTGATGAGCTGCTCGCGGCCGGCCCGCAGGTCCTCGTACAGGCGCAGGGACGCCACCGCCGGCGCCGCCTGGTCGGCCAGGAACTGCAGGACCTCGCGGTCCTGGCCGTCCAGGGCGGTGTCGCCGTCCCGCGGCCGGACGTGCAGGTTCCCGATGACCGCGCCGTCGTAGGCCAGCTCGAACGCCGCGTCCGCCTCGCCGGGCTCGCCCGCGCGGGCCAGCTCGCGCGGCCCGCCGCGGGTCGGGACGGCGAGCCGGGCCCCGGGCAGGCGCAGCCCGTCCACGACCGTCGTGCACAGCATCGCGGGCGCGTCCTGCGGCCGGACCGTCCGGCTGAGCCGCTCGGCCAGGTCCCGGACGAGCTGGTACGGCCGGGTGCGCTCGCCGTAGTACAGCCGGTCGACGGCCCGCGAGCACCAGCGCGCCGTCGGCCGCAGCGCGACGCCGACCACGAACGTCAGGCAGGCCAGCGCGACCGCGCCGGGGCCGCGCGCGTCGGACGAGGCCGACGACACGACCGCGATCGCCGTCGCGTAGAGCACCAGCAAGACCGCGGTCAGGACGAACGCGGTCAGCAGATGCCGCGCGGACCGGTCGATCGTCCAGAGCCGGTCACGGGTGAAGGCGTAGCCGATGGCGGCCGACCACAGCACCGCGCCGCCGCCCAGCAGCAGCAGGCGCGGCCACCCTTCCAGCTGGAGCCGGTAGTCGACCCTCAGCATGAGCACCCACACCACGAACGGCACCATGAACGCGGCCGTCCGCCGCCGCTCCGGACCGTCCGCGCGGCGCCACCGCGGCAGCATCACCGCCACGCCGATCGCGATGAGCACGATGCTGGACGCCTCGATCACCAGGTGCAGCGCGTCGTACATCCCGTGGGCCGCCCGGCCGAGCGCCCCCTGCCCCAGCGGGTTCGCGATGCCGTACTGGACCGTCTCGTGCGCGACGGGCAGGTACCACTGCAGCACGCCCCACGCGGCGACGGCCGCGACGTACCAGCGCAGCCGCCGGTGGGGGAGCCGCCCGGCCGGGAGCAGCAGCGGCAGCGTGCCGATCATCACCGTGTGCAGGACGCCGCCCGCGACCCACACCAGCAGCGCCGCCGTCACCTGGGACGGCACCCCCGGATGGGCGGACACCGCGGTCACCGCCGTCCGCGCGGTGATCATGCCGAGCGCGGTGGTGAGCAGCAGCCAGCCGACGACCTGCCCGGACCGGTGCGCGATGATCAGCAGCCCGGCGGCGGCCAGCGTGACGCCCACGAGCACGGGCGCGGCGTCCTGGAGGACGATCCCCGCCGGGTACGTCCCGTCCTCCAACTGCGCCAGCACCAGCCCGCCCCACGCCACCAGCGCGGCCAGCGCCAGCCCGCAGGTCGCGGCGGCCGCGAACAGGTCCGGCCGCGGCAGGCCGGCGTGCCGCCCCCTGAGGTCCCCCCGAACCGCAACGCTCGACATGGCGCCCGCCTCCCGCCGGATCCATCGCGCTGACCGGGCGAATCCCGCTCATCCGTCCACGATCGCCCGCCCGGTGTCCCGGGCACCTGGGCACCCGGCCCCAGAGGAGCCCGAGTACGCCGCCTCCGATATCACCTACTGTAGTCGCGCGCTGCCGCCTAGTATTCTGCTGTGGACGAGAAGCCGGTCGTGCGAGTCCTGATCGTGGACGATCATCCGCTGTTCCGCGCCGGCCTGCGCGGCGCCCTCGACACCGCCGGGGACATCCGCGTGGTGGCCGAGGCGGAGACCGCGGGCGAGGTGCCGGACGCGGTCGCCGCCCACCGCCCGGACGTGGTGCTCATGGACATCGCGCTCCCCGACGTCTCGGGCATCGAGGCGACCCGCGTGCTCGCCGGCCGGGCCCCGGACGTCCCGGTGCTGATGCTGACGATGTCCGCCGACGACGACAGCCTGCTGCACGCCCTGTCGGCGGGCGCCCGCGGCTACCTCGTCAAGGGCGCGGGCCGCGACGCCGTCCTGCACGCCGTCCGCACGGTCGCCGAAGGCGGCGCGGTGTTCGGCCCCGAGATCGCCGGACGGGTCGCCGCCCTGCTCAGCGGCGCCCGCCGATCCGGCGCCGCGCCCGTCCTGCCCATGCTCACCGCGCGCGAGCGCGAGGTGCTCGACCTGGTCGCCCGCGGCTTCAACAACCACCGCGTCGCCCGGGAGCTGATGGTCGCGGAGAAGACCGTCCGCAACCACGTCGGCCACATCTTCGACAAGCTCCAGGTCAGCACCCGCGCCGAAGCAGTGGCCCGCGCCCGCGACGCCGGCTTGGGGGTTGACTAACCGGGCTTCGGGCGGGGGTG
>NZ_SMKU01000043.1 GCF_004349215.1 Actinomadura rubrisoli
GACGTGGCGGGGGTGGTGGGCGTGGTGTCCATCTCAGTGTTCCTCTCGGAATCGGGCAACTACCTCGCTCAGAGAGTGGCTCAAAACTAGAGTCTCTCTCAAAAAGAGAGACTAGGAGATGGGTGAGAGGAGTGTCAAGGGCGATGCCGCGACACCCGCCGTATGCGACGATCGCGACCGTATGGCCGTGAGGTGTTTCGCGGCGGACACCGGGGGATGACCGCGCCCGGTGGAGCAGGCCGCCCGGAACGGGCGAACGACTGCCGGGAGAGGACGTGGACGCGAACCAAGCACTGGACGAGCTGCTCGCGGAGCGGCTCAAGCCGGGCGTCTACCAGTGGCGGACGCCCGCGACGCCGGGCGCCGTCGGCGACGAGGGCTGGACGGAGCGGGCGGAGCAGGCGGGCTGGCGCGGATTCCACCTGGACGGGCGGCGCGCGCGCGACAAGGGTTCGTTCCTTCGGCTGTGCGCCGAGGTGTTCGACTTCCCCGATTGGTTCGGAGGCAATTGGGACGCCTTGCAGGACTGCCTGGGAGACCTGTCGTGGGCGACTGCCCCTAACGGCTACATGGTGCTGTACGAATCGTGGGCCGATCTGGCCGAGGCCGACCAGCGGTCCTTCCGTACGGCCCTGGACGTCTTCGCGGGAGCCGTGGAGGCGTGGCGGGACACCCCCACCCCCATGACGGTGCTCCTGTCGAGCGTTGGTGTGGAAGCGGCGGGCGTCCCCCGGCTCGCCTGACCGATCAGTAGGTGCCGGTGGTGTTGGAGCTGCCGACGATGGCGGCCCACAACCCGATGTAGAAGATCCAGACGATGATCCAGCCCACCGTGACGATGTAGCCGAGGATCAGGCCGGTGACGGCCATGCCCGAGCCGCCCTCGCCCGTCCGCTTGATCTGGCTCTGTGCGACGTGCCCGAAGATGATCGCCAGCAGCGAGGTCACGCCGCAGGCGAAGAAGCCGACGAGGCCGAGCACCATCGACGCCGTCGCCATGCCGTTGTTGGGACGGATGACCGGGGCCGCACCGTAGTAGTGGTGCTGCTGCTGCACAGGCTGGGAGTAGGGCTGGCCGGCGTACGGGTCCTGCGGTCCGTAGCCGTAAGGGTCGTAAGGGGGCTGTGCCATCGACTTCCCGATCGTTCGCGCGCCCGTCGCCGGAGACAAGGCACGTGCGCTGAGGGGCTGGGTTCCGGATTATGCCAGTGTGACGTGACCTTCGGACTTTGTCGCCGTGCTGGTACTCGCGCTTTTAGATGCCGCGTCCGGCCCGCGGGTTCCCACGAGGGCCAGGACGTCGGGACGGGGCCGGATCAGGCCAGATTCGTCCGTAGCCAGGAGATGTCGTCGGCCTGCCCGGCGGCGGGCGTCTCCACCACGACCGGCGCCCCCGCCGCCCTGACCACCGTCAGGATCAGGTCGGTGTCGATGCTGCCGCTGCCGAGGTTGGCGTGCCGGTCGGCGCCCGACCCGAACGCGTCGCGGCTGTCGTTGCAGTGGACGAGGTCGATGCGGCCGGTTATGGCCTTGATCCGGTCGACGGCGTCGATGAGCTCCTCACCGGCCGCGTGCGCGTGGCACGTGTCGAGGCAGAAGCCGACCTTCGACTCCATCCCCGGCACCTCCGACAGCACCTCCCAGAGCCGGGCGATCCGGTCGAACTTGCGTGCCATCGCGTTGCCGCCGCCCGCGGTGTTCTCGATGTAGACCGGGATCGGGCACTCGATGCGCTCGAAGACCTTGCGCCAGTTCTCGAAGCCCGTCTCGGGATCGTCGTCCTTGAGCACGTGCCCGCCGTGCACGATCAGCGCCTTCGCCCCGATCGACGCCGCCGCCTCCAACTGCTGGGTGAGGTTCTTGCGGCTCGGGATGCGGATCCTGTTGTTGGACGTCGCCACGTTGATCGTGTACGGCGCGTGCACGTACACGTCCACCCCGGACCCCGCCAGCGCCTCGACGCCCTCCGGCAGGACGGGCTTCTTCCATCCCTGCGGATCGCCCAGGAAGAACTGGACGACGTCGGCCCCGACGGCGTGTGCGTTGTCGAGCGGGTTGGTCTGGTCGACGTGGGCTCCGATGCGCATGGCATCGAGGTTAGCCCCGCCGTCCGACAACCCGGCCGCTTTCCCGGGGTCAGAACGTGAAGCCGCCGTGCCGCAGGGCGAAGGCGCCGCCGATGAAGGCGGTGATCATCCCGATGACGTTCAGCCAGCGTTCGTTGGTGGTCGCGGAGATCAGCTGGGAGTACAGCGCCAGCGGCAGGCCGATCACGGCCGCGACGGCACCGAAGAAGTGGGTCGCCGGGACCGAGCCCAGGATGAGGGCGGCGATCCCGATCGTGATCGCGGCCACCGAGAGCGCGCTCTCCAGCGGATGGCGTTCGGCCTGGGCGTCGACGCCGACGGCCCTCTCCTTGCCTCCGGCAACCTCCTGCGGCATCGGGGACCTCCTCCAAGGTCGTGGCGTCCGCGTCCGGGACACGGGGGTGGACGCGGGACCGGGCGGACCGTGCCCGTAAAGGGATTCCCTGGACCGCCGGAGATCAACCAGCGCGCGGGCGCGGAAAATGTCGGCACCACCCGGTACAGTCGAACATGGTTTCGAGAACATCGGTCTCGGTCCGGGAGGTACCACTGTGAGGGAGAGCGAACTCGCGGTCATCGGTGACGCGGAGCTCGTCGAGGAGCTGTCGCTGCTGACGACCCAGACCGCCCGCATGCGCGCCCGCATGGCCGACATCATGGCGGAACTGGAGCGGCGGCGCTGCTCCAAACCCGTCCGTCCGGGCGCGTGGCGCTGACGCGCGGGCTGCTCGCTCGGGGTTCGCCCGCGGGCGGCTTGCCGACGCCAACGCGCGCCGCACCGTCGCCGGGTGCGCCGCATCGAGGGCGGCCGCGGCCGTAACCGGCTCGTACGCTGCCAACTGTTGGTAGCCTGTATCGGTCTCGCGGCAGGCTCGCCCGGCGATCCGGCCCGCCACCGCGAGGAACGCAACAGCCCTCCTGTCACGGAGAGACCGTGACCGCACCAGTCCAGAGGAGGTAGGGACAGCATGCGTCGTTACGAACTCATGGCGATTCTCGACCCCGCCATCGACGAGCGCACCGCCAGCGCGGCGCTCGACCCGTTCCTGAAGGTCGTCAAGGACGGCGGCGGCAGCGTGGAGAAGGTCGACGTCTGGGGCCGCAGGCGCCTGGCGTACGAAATCCTGAAGAAGTCCGAAGGCATCTACGCGGTGGTCGACCTGTCGGCTGAGCCTGCCACGGTCAAGGAGCTCGACCGTCAGCTCAACCTGAGCGAGTCGATCCTCCGTACCAAGGTCATCCGCCCCGAGGTCCACTGAGCCGCCCGGTTCAGCCCTCACACCAGCCGGAGCGAGCCCCATGGCAGGCGACACCGTAATCACGATCGTCGGGAACCTCGTCGAGGACCCGAATCTGCGCTTCACCCCGAGCGGCCAGGCGGTCGCGTCGTTCCGCATCGCTTCGACCCCGCGGTTCTTCGACCGCCAGTCGAACGACTGGAAGGACGGCGAGGCCCTGTTCCTGACCTGCAACGTCTGGCGGCAGGCCGCCGAGAACGTGGCCGAGAGCCTGCAGCGCGGCATGCGGGTGATCGTGCAGGGACGGCTGAAGCAGCGCTCGTACGAGACCCGCGAGGGTGAGAAGCGCACCGTCTTCGAGATCGAGGTCGACGAGGTCGGCCCGTCGCTGCGCAACGCCACCGCGAAGGTCAACAAGACCCAGCGGCAGGGCGGCTCGGGCGGCGGCGGTGGCTTCGGAGGCGGCGGAGGCGGCGGAGGCGGTGCCCCCCAGGGTGGCGGCTTCGGCGGCGGTGGCCAGCAGCAGGGCGGCGGTTTCGGCGGCGGCCAGCAGGGCGGCGGCGCTCCCGCCGACGACCCCTGGGCGACCGGCGGCGGTGGCGGCGGCGGTGGCGGGTTCTCCGACGACCCGCCGTTCTAGCCCACCGCACAGCACGACCAAGACATCTACACGTCCATTCCCGCGTGAGCGGGGCTCTCGTAAAGGAGCACCACGATGGCGAAGCCACCTCCCCGCAAGCCGAAGAAGAAGGTTTGCGTGTTCTGCCAGGAGAAGATCTCCTACGTCGACTACAAGGACACCGGTCTGCTGCGGAAGTTCATCTCCGACCGCGGCAAGATCCGTGCTCGGCGGGTGACCGGAAACTGCACTCAGCACCAGCGGGACGTCGCCACGGCGATCAAGAACGCCCGCGAGATGGCGCTGCTGCCGTACACCAGCACCGCGCGCTGAGGCAGGGGGACGAACGATCATGAAGCTCATCCTGACCCAGCAGGTCTCCGGGCTCGGCGAGCCCGGAGACGTCATCGAGGTCCGCGACGGCTACGGCCGCAACTATCTCGTTCCCCGCGGGTTCGCCATCAAGTGGACCCGGGGCGCCGAGAAGGAGATCGACTCGATCAAGAAGGCGCGTTCGGCCCGCGAGATCGCGACCGTCGAGCACGCCAAGGAGGTCGCCGGCCGGCTGCAGGCGCTGCGCGTGACGCTGCGCACCCGCACCGGCAGCAACGGCCGCCTGTTCGGCGCGGTCACCGCCGCCGACATCGCCGAGGCCGTCAAGGCCGCCGACGGCCCCGACCTGGACCGCCGCCGGATCGAGATCGGCAACCCGATCAAGACCGTCGGCACCCACCGGGTCAGTGTGCGTCTGCACACCGACGTCAACGCCACGATCGACGTCAACGTCGTCGAGGACTGACACGCCCGTCCAGCGACCCTCGTGCCCCGGATCTTCGTCCGGGACGCGAGGGTCGCTGCGTTTCATGTGAAACGTCCGCGAAACGCCCTGTGCTTGAGTGTTCGGCGTATCGACCGCTACGTTCCGTAACAAGGTCATCGCGGGACGAAGGGGGACGCTGTTGAGCGCGCACTCGGGGGACGGCGCGGCCGACCATGAACGCACCGGCTCGCCGATGACGCGCCGTTCACTCATCGGCGGTGTCGTGGGGGCGGGCCTGCTGGCGGTGGGCGTCCCGTCCGACAATGGAGCCATGGCGGACGCTCTCGCGGCCGGTGGCCGACCGGTCCTGTTCACAGCGGACGCCCCGCGCATCCACACGCGCGCCGACTGGAACGCCAAGGCGCCAAGGAGACCCGCCACGATCCTCAAGCGGGCACCGGACCACATCATCGTCCACCACACGGACACGGCCAACTCCAATGACCGCTCACTCACGCACGCGTACGCCCTGTCCCGGTTCATCCAGGACTTCCACATGGGCACGCGTGGCTGGGACGACACCGGGCAGCAGTTGACCATCAGCCGGGGCGGCATCGTCATGGAGGGCCGCAACCAGACCTTGAAGGCCATTCAGTCGGGCCAGCATGTCGTCGGCGCGCAGGTACTGCACCACAACGAGCACACCATCGGGATCGAGAACGAGGGCTCCTACGTAAGAAAGGGCGTTCCCGACCGGCTGTGGGCGTCGCTGCTGGAGGTGTGCGTGTGGCTCTGTACGGCGTACGACCTTGACCCGACCAGCGCCATCGTCGGCCACCGCGACTACAACAAGACCGAGTGCCCGGGCGACGTCCTCTACGCCCGCCTGCCGGAACTGCGCAGATCCGTGGCCGCCCGCATGGACGGCTCACCCAAGACCACGCAGGAGAAGCCCCGACCCGTCCCACGGGACGATGAAATACCCCTGTTCCCCTCCTTCGACGACTTCGGCTGACTCTGGTCAATCCCGACCTACCGGGCTCGCCCGCTGACCGTGCTTGGGCGAGCGCGGAATCGCTTCGCGATCCTCCCGGCAGGGCTCGCGGTCATGTGTCGGGGATCGTGTAGCGGGTGCGGCGGCGGGCGATCTCGGGGTCGATACCCTCTACCAGCGACCAGATGCCCGCGACGCGCTCCACCAGGGTCTCCGGAGGCAGCCCGGCCAGGCCCTCGGCCGCCAGGTCGTCGATCGCCTGCGTCAGCCGGGCCATCCGCTCGCCGTGCGTGGAACACATGTTCGAATAGTAGCGAGTGTGACCCGAGGTGCGGGTGCGGTTCGGAGGATTTTCCGGGCCGGTTCTCAGCCGTCCGATCCCCGTGGTGTGATCAACGGCATGACTTCGTCGGACGCGGTTGAGCTCATCGGTCACGGTCTCGTCCTTCGCGAGTGGAGCGAGGAGGATCTGGACGCGTTGACGGCGATGTTCGACGACCCGGAGATCGCGTACTGGACGCCGGTGGCCGCACCGTTCGACAAGACGGCCGCCCAGAACTACCTCGATCGGATCCGCTGGGGCCGAGCGCAGGACGATCGGGTCCATCTGGCCATCACCACCGACGGGCGCGAGCCCAAGGGCGAGGTCATGCTGAACAAGAGCACGGGCACCATCGGGTACGCGGTGGGCGCCGCGTACCGCGGGCAGCGGCTGGCGTACCGGGCCGTCCTGCTGATGACCGAGTACGCGCACAGGGTCGCCGGACTGGCCAGGGTGAGCTTGGAGATCGAGCCTGATAACGCCGCCAGCGCGGGTGTCGCGCGCGCCGTCGGCTACCGCCTGACCGATGCCGCGCCCGTGACGGTCGAGGACAAGGGGCGCCGCCACACCCTGCTCACCTGGGTGCACGAGGACACCGACCACGATGGCTCCGACCAGGACGTCCACGGCCAGGACACACTTCGCTAGGGCGCCTCTCACGGGTCTTGTTCGTCGCGCAACAAAACGTAGATCCATCGCCGAGGCCATGGCCGAGACGATTAACGGACGGCGCCGGTCACCAGCCACCGGTCGCCGCGCGCTCGGAGACTCAAGGTGAGCAATCGTGTCGCCATCCACAACCCGATGGCGGCCCAGAGCCCGAGCAGCCCCGCATCGATCCGGTAGAGGACGAAGGCCGCTGGCAAGAAGACCACCGTCGCGACCAGGGTCGTTACCGCGAGGTAGTTGCCGTCTCCCGCACCGATCAGGATCCCGTCCAGGACGAAGACCACACCCGCGACAGGCTGGAGCAACGCGACCAGGATCAACGAACCGAGCAGCAGATGCCGTACGTCACCGTCCGACGTGAACAGGCCGGGCAGCCACGGCCGCACCGCGAGGATGCCCAGCGCGAACACCACACCGCAGGCCAGCCCCCACCACACCATCCGTCGCGTCACCGCGCGCGTACCCGCGACGTCCGACGCCCCCAGATACCGGCCGGTAATCGCCTGGCCCGCTATCGCGATGGCGTCGAGCGCGAACGCCAGCAGCGTCCATACCTGGAAACCCACCTGGTAGGCGGCGATCTCGGGGTCTCCCATCCGCGCGGCGATCGACGTCCCCACGATGAGGACGATCCGCAACGCCGCCGTCCGCAGCAACAGCCCGAGCCCCGCTGTCGCCGACGTCCGCAGTCCCGCCATGTCCGGCCGTACCGACGCCCCATGCCGACGCGCCGCGCGCAGCGCCACCACCACGTACACGAAGGCGCAACCCGTCTGAGCGAGGACGGTGCCCCACGCCGACCCGGCGATCCCCCAATCCAGCACGATCACGAACAGCACGTTGAGCAGCAGATTGACCGAGAAGCCGCCGATCGAGACCAGCAGCGGCGTCCGGGTGTCCTGCAAGCCGCGCAGCACGCCCGTCCCCGCCAGGACGACCAGCATCGACGGGATCCCGAACAGGCTCACCCGTAGATACGTCTCGGCGAACGGCGCGACGGCCGGGGAGGCGCCGAACGCGTCCACGATCCAGGGGATCAGCGGCCAGCCGACCACGATCAGCGCCACACCGATGGCCAGCGCGAGCCACATGCCGTCGATGCCCTGCCTGACGGCCGCCCGGACGTCCCCGGCGCCGATCTGCCTCGCCACTCCCGCGGTCGTCCCGTACGCCAGGAAGACGCACAAGTAGACCAGGGTGTTGAGGGCCTGCCCGGCGACTCCGAGCCCGCCGAGCTGGGCCGTCCCCAGATGCCCCACGATGGCGCTGTCGGACAGCAGGAACAGCGGCTCGGCCACCAGAGCACCGAACGCCGGGACGGCGAGCCGCAGAATCTCGCGGTCGTGCGCGTTCGCGCGCCGCAGGGGAGAGCCGACCATGTCGCGACATACCCTACCAGCCTGTAACTTTCCTAGTGATTTCACTCATTACATCTGCGGATCCGGCCGACTTTCTTTCCCCACACAGCCGGTGGACGAAGTCCGCGCAGCTCAGCGCGCCGTGCGCCAGCACATCCACCGGTTGTCCCCAGAGTTATCCACAGGTCGTGCACAACCAGTACGGCGTGTCTGCACAGGGGCTCCACACCCTCGTCCACAGATCACTTTGCTTGCGACCGCGCGGCCTCGCGAGAATGTCAGACGCCTCAGGTAAACGTGAGATGGACGGCTCGCGATGGGGCGACGGGGACGCCGGCGGCCGGAGATGAAGGGGGTGCGACGGTGAGCGTGACCGAGCTCGGACCGCATGAGCAGGAGTTCGAACGCACACCGCCACACGACATCACCGCCGAGCAGGGGGTCCTCGGCGGCATGCTGCTCTCCCCCGACGCCATCGCCGAGGTCATCGAGCTCCTGCGCACGCAGGACTTCTACCGTCCCGCGCACCAGATCATCTACGACACCATCCTCGACCTCTACGGCCGCGGCGACCCGGCCGACGCCGTCACCATCTCCGGCGAGCTCACCAAGAACGGCGAGATCGGCCGCATCGGCGGCGCCCCCTACCTGCACACCCTGATCTCCTCGGTGCCCACGGCCGCCAACGCCGGCTACTACGCCAAGATCGTCCATGAGCGCTCGGTCCTCCGCAAGCTCGTGGAGACCGGCACCCGCATCGTCCAGATGGGCTACGCCGCCGACGGCGCCGACGCCGACGAAGTCCTCGACCGTGCCCAGGCCGAGGTCTTCGCCATCGCCGACAACCGCTCCGGCGAGGACTACGTCCCCCTCAGCGAGATCATGCCCGGCGCCCTGGACGAGATCGAGGCGATCGGCAGCCGCGGCGGCCAGATGGTCGGCTGCCCCACCGGCTTCGCCGATCTCGACGCCCTCACCAACGGCCTCCACCCCGGCCAGATGATCGTCGTGGCCGCGAGACCCGCGATGGGGAAGGCCCTGAAAACGGATACACCCCTGCCGACCCCCTCGGGTTGGACGACGATGGGCGAGATCAAGGTCGGGGATCACCTGCTCGGGGCCGACGGCAGGCCGGTCCGCGTCGTCGCCGCCACCGAGGTGATGTACGGCCGCCCCTGCTACGAGGTGGAGTTCTCCGACGGCGAAGTGATCGTCGCCGACGCCCAGCACCAGTGGCGGACGACGACCCGCGCGACCCGCAGACACGGGACGTCCCAGCTCACCACCCGTCGAGAGGCTGTGGCCGAGGTCTACTCCGTCGCCCACCGCGGCGAGGTCGGCACGATCATCTCGAAGCACCGGCCCGGCTATGAGCGCACGAGCCGCTACCGAGGGCTTCCGCACCACGCGATCCGCCCGAACCACGTCACGGCCTTCGCGCAGCACCGCCCCATCAAGACGACCGAAGAGATAGCGGCGACCCTGCGCTGCGGTAGCGACAACCGTCCCAACCATGCCGTCGAAATAGCCGCGCCATTCCAGCTCCCTTCCGCGGATCTCCCCATCGATCCCTATGTCCTGGGGACGTGGCTCGGCGACGCGAACAGCCCCTCAGGGGCAATCACCTGCTCCGAGGGGAACGAGCACCACATCCCGGTCCGCTACTTGCGCGCGTCCGAGGAGCAGCGACGAGCACTGCTCGCCGGAATGGTCGACACAGACGGGTCCATCTCCCATACCGGGCAGGTGCAGCTCAAGTTCGTCAACAAGCACCTTGCGGAAGGCGCGCACGAGCTCGTCCTAAGCCTTGGCTATAGCGCAACCATCACAACAGAGCCGCTCCGAGGCCGCCCCTCAGAAACCTTCACCTATTACCGGATCACCTTCACGCCGACCGATCCGGCCTCCCGGCTGGCGCGCAAGGCCGTCCATCCGAAGGTCCGCTACATCGTCGATGTCCGACCGGTGGAGAGCGTGCCGGTCCGATGCGTCCAGGTCGACAACGACGACCACATGTACCTGGCGGGCCGCTCCTGCATCCCGACCCACAACTCGACACTCGCGCTCGACTTCGCTCGCGCGGCCTCGATCAAGCATGGGCTGACGTCGGCGTTCTTCAGCCTGGAAATGGGCCGCAACGAGATCACGATGCGCCTGCTGTCCGCCGAGGCCCGGGTGGCGCTGCACGCCATGCGGTCGGGCACCATGCAAGACGAGGACTGGACGCGCCTGGCGCGGCGGATGAGCGAGGTCGCCGAGGCCCCGCTGTTCATCGACGACTCCCCCAACATGTCGATGATGGAGATCCGCGCCAAGTGCCGGCGGCTCAAACAGCAGCACGATCTGCGCCTGGTCATCATCGACTATCTCCAGCTGATGTCCTCGGGCAAGCGGGTGGAGAGCCGCCAGGTCGAGGTGTCGGAGTTCTCCCGGTCGCTCAAGCTGCTCGCGAAGGAGCTGGGCGTCCCGGTCATCGCGCTGTCGCAGCTCAACCGCGGTCCCGAGCAGCGGACGGACAAGAAGCCCATGGTGTCCGACCTACGTGAATCGGGCTCGATCGAGCAAGATGCGGACATGGTGATCCTGCTGCATCGCGAGGACGCCTACGAGAAGGAGTCGCCGCGCGCTGGCGAGGCCGACCTGATCGTGGCCAAGCACCGAAACGGGCCGACCGCCACGGTGACCGTCGCGTTCCAGGGCCACTACAGCCGCTTCGTCGACATGGCCGGGTAGCCGACGGCAGCGATAGCCGGGCCCCGCAGTTTCGTGTGCTCCGCCTTGGTCGACGGGCCACGGTGACGGTCCTGGACGAGTCCGGGCAGGAGAGAGGACGGCCACGGTGGGCGTCAAACACTTGGCGTCACGGTTGCGTCAGAGCAGCAGTGCCAGTTTGCCCACGGTGGTTCGCGTTTCCAGTTCCGTGAGTGCTTTCGGGCCCTCGGCCAGCTCATGGATGGTGGGCCGGCCGGGGCCGAGCACCCCGGCCGCGAGGAGCTCGGACAACTGGCCCATGACCTCGCCGAAGAGGTGCGGTGCGGCCTGGAACAGAACGCCGATGTTCAGGCCGATGAGGTGGATCTGGTGCTTGTAGACCAGGTCCCAGTTGGTGATCGTGGCTTCGCCGCCGACCACGCCATGGACGACGACCCGGCCGGTCACGCGCTTGGTCGCGGCCAGGCTGGCGTCGAGGGTGGCGCCGCCGACCGATTCCAGTACCAGGTCGGCGCCCGTGCCGCCGGTCAGCCGTAGCACCTCCGCGGGCAGCACCATGTACTCGGCGAAGGCGCCGCCTCCGATGCCGACGCCGATGACGTGGGCGCCTGTCTCCAGGTCGGTCACCCCATCGCCAACGGCGGCGACTTCGCCGACACCCTCGATGCCCGCCAGATACGGCGGCTGCGGGCCGCCTGGGAACGTGCCGCGGGTCTGCGAGATGTCGACGAAGTTGACCCCGGCGGCGGTGACCCGGATCAGGACTTCGCCCGGACCCGGGCTCGGCACCGGCGCGTCCGTGATCAGGCGTAGGTCCTGGGGGCCGTTCAATGACGTCTGCTGCAGGGTGCGGACACCGTCCTGCGCAAGGCGCTGGACCTGTACTGGGAACGCGGCTACGAGGGGACGTCGCTCAGCGACCTGGCCCAGGCCATGGGAATCGCCTCGGCCAGCATCTACGCCTGCTTCGGTAGCAAGGAGGAGCTGTTCCGCAAGGTCATGATGCTCTACGGCACGACCTCAGGCGAGCGGCCCAGGCGCGCGCTGCGCGAGCAACCGACTGCCCGCGCCGCGATCCACGCCATGCTGCGCGCCACCGCCGATGAGATCACCCGCCCCGACACCCCGCACTACTGCATGCTCATCCTGGCCGCGCCCAGCGGCGCGGTGGAAAACCATACGGTCCGAGAGTTTCTGGCCGATCTCCGGCGCGACATGCTCACCATCAACAAAGACCGGCTCGCCCGCGGCGTCACCGACGGCGACCTCACCGTGCCGCCCGCCCGCCTCGACGCCATCGCCCGCTACTACACCACCGTGGTGCAAGGCCTCTCCATACAGGCCCGCGACGGCGCCACCCGCGCAGAGCTGGAAGAGGTCATCACCTGTGCGATGGCCGCCTGGGACACCTTCACCTCCACGCCGTCCCACCCAGTGAGCTGGCCGTCCACCGGCAAGCACAAAACTTGAGGCCCATACCTGTGGAAACACCCGGCCAAGCGGGCCATCAGATCATCGAGCCACCCACAGGCCGCCGCAACCTCCACCCTGGAGGCAGCAGTGCGTCGAGGTCGCGGCCCTGTCAGGTGCGGTGGGCGTACATGACAGCAAGGCGCCTGACCTCGGGTACCTCAGCCTCTCCCCGGAGAGCTTCGCCCAGTTCGTCAAGCGCGTTAGGGCTGATGAGCTGAGCATCTGACCCGACCATGCACCCTGGTGGCCCTTTCCCTCGCGGATGGGGCCGCTTGCGTTGAAGGGACCGGCTCCACGGTGGGCGCAATCCGGTGGTGACAGCCACGACGAGCCGCCCGGCTTGGACGTGTGATCGCATGGCGGCGTGCCGTCGAGGACGTGCAGCGGCGTTTCTCGATCCCGGGCCGGACAAGGTTCTACTTCGATGCTTGCGTGGTGCGGGGGCGGAGGGCCAGGGCGAGCAGCGGGCCTGTGGCCAGCAGGAGGGCGAGGCCGGCGTAGCCGAAGGTGAGGGTCGAGAGGGTGGCGACTCCGGCGACGAGCAACGGGCCGCCGGCGTCGCCCAGTTCGCGGCCGAGTTCGGCGGAGCCCATGGTCTGGCCTATGCGCTCGGCCGGGGTGGAGGCGGCCAGGGCGGCGAAGCCGAGCGGGGTGATCAGTCCGGTGCCGATCCCGATCAGGGCCGCGGCCGACAGGACCCCGACCAGGCCGGGCAGCATCGCGGCGGCGAGTCCTGCGGCGGTGATGAGCAGCCCGGCGAGCAGCCCGGTGCGGGTGGTCAGGCGCCCTGCGTCCAAGGCGCCGCCGGCCTTGGGCTGGACGATGGCGGCGGTGGCGGCCAGGACCGAGACGGCGGCGCCGGTCGCCACGGTGCCGAGCCCGGCCGCCGCCCCGGAGACGGGCAGGAAGCCCACGCCCACCGACAGCGCGGCGGTGGCCGCGGCGAGGGCGGCGGTCGGGGCGAGGAAGGACCGGTCGGCCAGGCGCCGGGCGAGGTCGGCGAGGGTCTGCCGCTTGCGCGGCAGCGGCGGTACGACGGGCACGGCGAGCGCGGCCCACACGGCGACGGCCGCGCCGCACACCGCCATCGCCGTGAACAGCGGTCGCAGGCCCCCCGCCCAGACCAGCACGCCGCCGAGCAGCGGGCCGAGGGTGTAGCCGATGGACTTGTAGAAGCCGTAACCGCCGAACGCGCGGCCGCGCTTCGCGGCCGGATTCAGGCGGGCGACCATGGCGGAGGCCGAGGGGGAGAAGGCCGAGGCCGCAGCGCCCTGGCCGAGGCGGGCCGCCCACAGCCAGCCGGGGGAGTCGGCGACCGCGTACAGCGCGGAGGCGGCGGCGAAGGCGATGAGGCCGCCGAGCAGGACCGGCTTGCCGCCGATCCGATCGGCCAGCGAGCCGAAGACGGGTTTGAGCAGCACCTCGGCGCCGTCGTAGAGGGCGAGCAGGCCGCCCAGGGCCAGCAGCGAGGTGACGGCGTCTTCGGAGAAGCCGCCGAGGTTGGCGGCGATGCCATGCGCGCCGAAGGCGGTGGTGAACCCCGCCGCGTACAGCGGCCACATCGCCCGCTTCGGCGCGGCCGGGACCATGGCCGGAGTGGTCACGATGGGTCCTGGCCGCAGGCGTGCAGCGCGGCGAAGACACGTTCGGCGTAGTCCTCGCAGGCGGCGGCGCACCGCTTGAGCCGTGTCCCGGCCCGGGCTGCCTCGGGAGCGCCGAAGACGTCCCGCGCGGTCAGGTCACGGTGCCAGCGGCGCAGCCGCTCCAGGCTCTGCTCCTCTTCCTCCAACTCGGCCAGGGTGAACTTGGCGATCCGGATCTCCTTGGCGATCTCGTCCTCGAACTTGCCGCAGTCGGCCAGGAACTCCGCCCAGTCCGCCGACCGGGCCGCGGTGAACATCTCCTGGAAGCGCGCCGCGTCCTCAGCCGAACGACCGGATGCTCGGAGCGTCGTGCCCTGACCGCCAGCGCTGTCGGTGAGGTCCAGGGCGCGCTGCACGCCGTCGGCGAAGACCGGCACCTCCGGCACGGCCCAGATGCCCTGGCCCAGCGAGAGCGCTCCGATCTTGCGCAGCTCCCGCCACACCGCCACGCGGTGCCGGGACGGTTCCGTGGGCAGCTTGATCACCAGGATCAGCCACCGCCCCGGCTGTCCGGTATTTGTCACGTCAGAGACTGTAGCAAGCGTTACATGGCGAGTCTGTCTTCCGGCGCCATGCTCGGCCTATGCGCGCCGGTCGCCAGGGACGTGTGGGGGTCGCCGGTGTCCTCGCCTCTTCTTTCCGCTCCCTTCGAATGCGAAGGCTGACGGGTCGTGGACCTGCTGCGCTTAGGGGTGGGACTCGGGCAGTCTGGTGTAGATCAGGGTGAAGTCGTGTTCCCAGGACGAGCCGTCCGGGGACTTCTCCCAGGCGCCGCTGATCGAGCTGCCGTCGTCGGCCATTGAGCCGGAGAAGCGCTGGTGGAAGCCGGGGGCCTGGCGCCAGATCTTCCAGACGCGGTCGTCGAAGCTCATGGCGTAGACGCGGGATACGCCGCGCGAGTCGTAGTGGAGGATGGTGTAGTCCTCGGTGGTGTCGTCCCGGCTGATGACCAGCGTGGCGGACGGCGCGGGGTCGGGGGCCTCGGAGTGCAGGCGCAGGAAGGCGCCTCCTTCGAGCCATTCGAAGACGGTGTAGCCGCGTGACCCCGGGAACTCCGGGACGGAGACCGCCCATTCCCCGATCAGGGCCTCAAGCGGCTTCAACGCCGGATTCGGCGGCAGTGGCGTCATCGCTGGTCCTTCCCGGTTCTGTGGCTGCGTCCAGGGTGGACTGGCGGGACGGCCCGCACAACCGATTCAGGTGACCGGGAGGTCGGAGATGAGGGCGGTGCCGTCCTCGTCGTCCCGTTGTTCGCCGACCTGGGCGAATCCGTGGCCGGTGACGGACGGGGCGGCGGTGATCTGGGGGGTCATCCTGTGTGGTGTTCGGCGATGCGGGCCAGCAGGTCGGTCAGTTGGGCGCGCTCGGTGGCTGAGAGCGGGGCGAGGAGTCGGTCCTGGATGCCGGTCAGGACCTGGTCGAGGCGCTCCAGGTGGCGGGAGCCGGCCGGGGTGAGGGTGATGATGTTGCGCCGCCGGTCGGACGGGTCCGGGGAGCGGTCGGCGTAGCCCGTTCCGGTGAGTTCGTTGAGGGCGGCGACGACGTCGCTGCGGTCGATGCCGGTGTGGCGGCCGAGGGCGGCCTGGCTGGCGGGGCCGTACTCGTCCAGGGCGGCGAGCAGGCGGTAGTGGTAGCCGCGGGCGCCCGCGGCGGCGAATCCGTCGCTGACCAGCCGGTGGCTGTGGGCGGAGGCCACGTTGATCAGCCAGCTCGGGGTGCGCATGAGGCGCGCGGGCGGGGCGGCATCGGGGTCGATCACGCGCCTCAGCTTACCGATTTGTTGGTGCTCCCTACGAGTCGATGTTAGTGTTGGCCGTGCCAACGTTGGTCATGCCAATGAAATGGGGAGTCATGGAGCTGAGTGACCGCTACGAGCTGACCGACCTGGTCGGCAGGCTCGGAAGGTGGCTGGACGAAAAGCAGTTCGACGACGCGCGGACCGTCCTCACCGAGGACGTGGAGGTCCGTACGGCGGGCGGGGCCTCACGCGGGGTGGACGTGGTGGCCGAGCAGGCCCGACGCAACCATCAGGTGCCGACCCAGCACTTCATCACGAACCCGCTCATCGAGGTGGACGGCGACCGGGCCGCGATCAGCGCCAATCTGCTCGTCGTCTTCGCGCACGAGGACGGGCGGCGTGTCCTCGGGGAGATCTACGAGCTGGAGGCCGCCCGGACGGCGGACGGATGGCGCATCTCGCGCGTGCAGGCCCGTCCGATCTGGGAGGGCACTCATGTTTGAGCGTGTCAGGGGTTTGTGAGGTCGTCGGAGAGGGTGCGGAGCCGGGCGCGGGCGTCGGGGTCGTATGCCTGGTCGTCCGCGCGGGACTCCTTCAGGCCGTTGAAGAAGCGGCCGGACACGTCGTCCAGGGACGGGTCGGCGACCAGGCGGTGGGTGGCGCGGACGCCCTCCTCCAGTGTGCTGATCGGCGAGGCGACCATCTTGGTGGGCATGTAGGTGGCCGGGTGCAGGCTGTTGGCGGTGACGCCCGTCCCGGCGAGCTCGGCGGCGAGGTCGATCGTGAACATGACCTGTGCGAGCTTGCTCTGGCAGTACGCTCGGGAGCCGCTGTACCCGCGGGTGATCATCACGTCGTCGAAGTCGAGGGCGGTCTGGCCCAGGCTGCTGACGTTCACGATCCGGGATGGCGCCGACGCGACGAGGGTGGGGAGCAGCAGCCGGGTGAGCAGGTACCCCGACAGGTAGTTGACCGCGAAGTGCAACTCGTGGCCGTCGGCGCTCTCGGTTCGTGGCCCGCCACCGCCGATGCCCGCGTTGTTGACCAGGACGTCCAGGCGCGGATGGTCGGCGCGGACGGCCTCGGCGAGCGCGCGGACCTCGGCGAGCGACGACAGGTCGGCGCGGTACCAGGACGCGCGCCCGCCGATCTCCTGCAGCGTCGCCTTGCCGCGCCGGTCGTCGCGGCCGTGCACGAGGACGGTCGCGCCTTCGACGGCCAGCTCGGCCGCCAGGGCCCGGCCGAGCCCATCGGTCGCGCCGGTGATGAGGATGGTCTGCTCGTCGATGGGACGCATGGGTCCATAGTGCTCGGTGTGCGCGGGCGGTGACAGGTTTCGGGGATCGTGGTACCACGGGTACCCGGCTGAGCGCCGCCGCGGGACGGTCATGGACGGTCGAGGAAGTCCCGGACGAGCTTGACGAACTCGTCGGGACGGAGGGCGGCGACGGCGGCGGCGGTGGGCGCGCCGAGCGAGAAGCCGGCCAGGTCGGCGGGCGCGGCGCCGGAGTCCTCGATGACGGCGATGACCTGGGCGGCGAGCGCCTCGATGGTCAAGGGGTCCGGCGGCCCCCGGAGGACGGATCATGGGGTCATGGACATGGACCGCCGGGAGCTCGCCGACTTTCTCCGCCGTTCCCGCGAGCGGCTGCGTCCGCAGGAGGTCGGCCTGGCGGCGGGTCCGCGGCGGCGCACGCCGGGGCTGCGGCGCGAGGAGGTGTCGCAGCTCGCCGGGATGTCCGCGGACTACTACATGCGGCTCGAACAGGCCCGGAGCCCGCAGCCGTCGACCCAGTTGCTCGGCGCGCTCGCACGGGCGCTGCGGCTGACCGAGGACGAGCGCGACCACCTGTACGTGCTCGCCGGGCACCGGCCGCCCGCGGGCCCGTTCGCGGGCGAGCACGTCCGGCCGAGCCTGCTCTACCTGCTGGACCAGTTGCGGGAGGCTCCGGCGCAGATCCGGCGACCTTGGAGACGTGCTGGCGCAGAACGCCCTGGCGGACGCCCTGTTCGGCTGCGTCTGCACGGTCGAGGAGCCGGATCGCAACTTCGCGTGGCGCTGGTTCACCGACCCGTTCGTCCGGCAGGCGTACCCGGCGGACGAGCACGACCGCTACAGCCGCCTGCACGTCGCCGACCTGCGGGCGGCCGTGGCGCGTCGCGGGAACGACGCGGCGTCGTCCGCGCTGGTCGAGCGGCTTCACGGGGCCGGCGAGGAGTTCACGCGGCTCTGGGCCCGGCACGAGGTCGCCGTCCGCCGCACCAGCCGGATGAAGATCCTCCACCCGGAGATCGGGGCGATCGAGTTCGACGCGGAGGCCCTCCTCACCCCGGCCGAGGATCAGCGGCTGTTCGTCTTCACCCCGCCGCCGGGCACCCCGAGCATCGAGGCCCTGGAACTGCTGCGCGTCATCGACCCGGAGACCGCCCACCGGAGCCATGTCTGAGCCGCCACAGCGACGTGACCTCGGCGGAGCGGGCGGCGTGCAGTGGGTCGCCGGGGTCGGCGGCGCGCGGATGCGCCGGGGCCGTGTCGAGCCGTCCGGCCACCTCCAGCCCGGACGAGTCGAACGCCTTCAGCAACTCGTCCCGTGACCGGAGTCCCAGGTGTTCGGCCAGGTCGGACAGGATCAGCCAGCCCTCCCCGTCCGGTGCCAGATGCTCGGCGAGGCCGCTCAGGAACCCGTTGAGCATCCGGCTGCCCGGGTCGTACACGGCGTGTTCCAAGGGCGAGCTGGGTTTCGCGGGGACCCACGGCGGATTGCACACGATCAGCGGCGCCCGTCCGTCCGGGTAGAGGTCGGCTTGGACGACCTCTACGCGTCCGGCCACGTCGAGCCGCTGGAGGTTCTCGCGGGCGCAGGCAAGCGCGCGCGGGTCCTGGTCAGTGGCGACCACCCGCTGGACGCCCCGCCGAGCGAGGACGGCGGCCAGGACGCCGGTGCCCGTCCCGATGTCGAACGCGACGGTCGCGTCCGGAGGCAGCGGGGCCTCGGCGACCAGATCGACGTACTCCCCTCGCACCGGCGAGAACACCCCGTAATGCGGGTGGATCCGGTCGCCGCCGAGTGCCGGGACAGGGACGCCCTTCTCCCGCCACTCATGGGCACCGATCAGCCCGAGCAGTTCGCGTAGGGACGTCACGTACGGCCGGTCGTCCGGACCGTACGCCTCTGTGCACGCCTCCCGGACGTCCGGTGCACGCCGTAGGGGGACCACGTGTCCGGGGTCGATCGGGACAAGCAGCATGCCGAGCGTCCGCGCGCGCTGGCCTCGCGCCTGGCGGTACAGGTGGAACGCCTGTACTTGGGACGGTTCCGTCCGGTGCTTGCGTCGTTCCGCCCGGCGCGGTGTGCGATCGGTCCGCCGCGCCATGGCCTTGAGGAGCTGCCGCGCGTTCTGGAAGTCGCCGCGCCACAGCAGCGCCGTTCCCTCGCACGCCAGCCGGTACGCGTCGTCCGCGCGGGTCTCGTCGTCGGCGACCACCACGCGGCGCGGCGGCTGGGCCCCGCTCTCCGATCGCCACCTGGCGTGCCGGTCGTGTCCGTCCTCGTGCCAGGCGACGACCGGTTCGTCCGCATCGTTCATACCGCTCATCGGCCGTCCCGTGAGAGCGTCGCGTCGTCGAGGCCGGGCGGCCCGACCTTGGGAGGGTGGAGGCGGGTCTCGCCGTGCGTCAGGTCCGTCACGAGATGCGCGGACCGCAGCCGTCCACACTCGGGGCTCCGCTTCCGCAGCGTGTCGATCAGCGCGTGCAGCCGCGCGTCGTCCGGATCCTGGCCGGACCTGAACCGGACGCCCACATCCTCGGGCTGTCGCCGGACGCGCCGCGACTTGAGGAATTCGCCGAGTTCGCCGTTCCGGACCATGCCGATGAGGCTATCCGGACGTCCGGCCGGTGGTTCCGCCGGTGGGCGTCGGCTGCCCGCTCCAAGGGGAATACGTCCCGATCGGTCCGGCTGGGGGCCGGATAGTGTCTGCCTGCGCACCCGCCCCGGCGACCACGATCGAGAGACCGCGCACCCGATCGGAAGGGAACGTTCCAGCAGTGACGGCGCAGGCCCCCGCGAAACCCACCCGGACCGCCGGACGCGGTGGCGCCGCGGCCTCGATCGGCCTAGGAGTCCTCGGCGCGCTGTTCTTCTCCGCTTCGTTCATCGCGAACCGGACGATGGCCGTGGACGGCGGCGCCTGGGAGTGGAGCGGCTCCCTCCGCTTCCTGTACTCGCTGCCGATCTTCCTGGTCATCGTGGGGATGCGCGGCGGCGTCCGGCCCGTCCTGCGGGCCCTGCGCGCCGACCCGCTGGCGTGGGCGCTGTGGAGCACGGTCGGCTTCGGGCTGTTCTACGCCCCGCTCTGCCTGGCCGCCGACCTCGCCCCCGGCTGGACGGTGGCCGCGACCTGGCAGGTGACGATCGTCTGCGGGATGTTCCTCGCCCCGCTCCTGTACGACGACGAGCGCGGGCGGATCCCCGCCAAGGGCGTCGCGCTCTCCGGCCTGATCCTCGCGGGGGTCTTCCTCAGCCAGTTCGGCGGCCACGGCGGGCCGTCCGCGGGCATGGCGGGCGGGATCGCCGTCGTGCTCGTCGCGGCCGTCGCCTATCCGGTCGGTAACCGCCGGACGATGGAACTCGCCGGGACGGGCCTCGACACCTTCCAGCGGCTCCTGGCGATGTCGATCGGGAGCCTGCCGTTCTGGGCGGCCGTCGCCGTGCTGGGCGGCGTCCGGGCGGGGGCGCCGTCGTCCGCGCAGCTCACCGTCACCCTGGTCGTCGCCGTCAGCTCCGGCGTGATCGCGACGTCGCTGTTCTTCGCCGCGACCCACCGCGTCCGCCGGCACCCGCTGCGGCTGGCCGCCGTGGAGGCGACGCAGGCCGTCGAGGTGGTCTTCGTCGCGCTCCTCGAACCGCTGCTCACCTCGACGGACGTCCCCGGCGCCCTCGCCTGGACGGGCATCGCCGCGATCGCCCTCGGGGTCGTGCTGTACGCGTTCGCGGGCCGCCCCGCCACCGGGGGATGCGGCCGAGGGTGATGTCGGAATTCCGCTAGTAGAATCGCCTGACCATCGGTGATGCTGGAGGCATGCATGAGGACGTGGAAAGGTGCGTGCGGGCCGTCCAGTCGAAGGACGCGCGGTTCGACGGATGGTTCTTCACCGCGGTCGTGACCACCGGGATCTACTGCCGGCCGAGCTGCCCGGTCGTGCCGCCCAAGCCCGAGAACATGCGCTTCTACCCTAGCGCCGCCGCGGCGCAGCAGGCCGGATTCCGGGCCTGCAAGCGCTGCCGGCCCGACACCAGCCCCGGCTCCCCCGAATGGAACCACCGGGCGGACGTCGTCGCCCGCGCCATGCGGCTCATCGCCGACGGCGTCGTCGACCGCGAGGGCGTCCCCGGCCTCGCCGTACGGCTCGGCTACAGCACCCGCCAGATCGAACGGCAGCTCAACGCCGAGCTGGGCGCCGGCCCGCTCGCCCTGGCCCGTGCCCAGCGCGCGCAGACCGCGCGGCTGCTGATCGAGACCACGGCCCTCCCGATGGGGGACGTGGCGTTCGCGGCGGGCTTCGCGAGCATCCGCGCGTTCAACGAGACCGTCCGGAAAGTCTTCGCCCTCACCCCCAGCGAGTTGCGCGACCGCGTCGCCAAGGGCCACCCGCCCGCGGGCTCGGGATCGCTGTCGCTGCGGCTGCCGTTCCGGGCACCGCTCTGCCCGGACAACCTGTTCGGGCACCTGACCGCCACCGCCGTCCCCGGCGTCGAGGAGTGGCGGGACGGCGCGTTCCGCCGGACGATGCGGCTGCCCCACGGCCACGGCATCGCCACCCTGCGGCCCCGCCCCGACCACGTCGCCTGCACGCTCACGCTCAGCGACCTGCGCGACCTCACCATCGCCATCAGCCGCTGCCGCTGGATGCTCGACCTCGACGCCGACCCGGTCGCCGTGGACGACCTCCTGCGCGCCGACCCGGTCCTCGCCCCGCTGGTCGACAAGGCCCCTGGACGCCGCGTCCCGCGCACCGTGGACGCGCCGGAGTTCGCCGTCCGGGCCGTCCTGGGGCAGCAGGTGTCCACCGCCGCGGCCCGGACCCACGCGGCCCGCCTGGTCACGGCGTACGGCGACCCGATCGACGACCCAGGCGGCGGCCTGACGCACCTGTTCCCCACACCGTCCGCCCTGGCGGAACTGGACCCGCAGGCCCTCGCGTTCCCGCACACCAGGCGCACGACCCTCACCACCCTCGTGGCCACGCTCGCGTCCGGCGAGATCGACCTCGGCGTAGGGAGCGACTGGGAAGAGGCCCGCGCGCGCTTGGCCGACCTCCCCGGATTCGGGCCGTGGACCATCGAGACCATCGCGATGCGCGCCCTCGGCGACCCCGACGCGTTCATCCCGGGCGACCTTGGCATCCGCGGCGCCGCCCGGGCGCTCGACCTTCCCCCGACCCCAGCAGCCCTCACCCGCCGTGCCGCCGGATGGCGTCCCTGGCGCGCCTACGCCGTCCAGTACCTGTGGGCGACGGGCGATCACCCCATCAACCTCCTCCCCGCATCCTGACTGAGAAAGGATGACCCCCATGGAATCGACACATGTCGTCCTGGACAGCCCTGTAGGCGCCCTTACAGCGGTCGTCACCGACGGCGCTTTGTCCGGCCTCTACATGGAGATGCAACGGCACCGTCCGCCCCAAGAGACCTTCGGCGTTCCCGCCGAGGACCCGGGTGCCGGCCCCTTCGCCACCATCGCCGAACAACTCGCCGCGTACTTCGCCGGGGACCTGACCGAGTTCGACCTGCCGCTGAACCTCCGGGGCACGCCGTTCCAGCGCCGCGTCTGGTCGGCGCTCCAGGAGATCCCGTACGGCGAGACGACGACTTACGGCGAACTGGCGGTGGAGATCGGCAGCCCGTCCGCGTCCCGCGCCGTGGGCCTGGCCAACGGCCGCAACCCGGTCGGCGTCATCGTCCCCTGCCACCGCGTCGTCGGCTCGACCGGCGGCCTCACCGGCTACGGCGGCGGCCTGGAGCGCAAGCGCTACCTGCTCGACTTCGAGCGCAAGACCCGAGGCGCCACCGAACCGGCGCTGTTCTGACACTGTCAGGGGCATGGGTTAGCGTGCCTGCCAAGGCCGGAGAACGGGCCTGAGTCGAGGAAAGGCAGGCAAGGTGGAGTTCCGGGTCGACCGCCAGAAGCTCGCCGAGGCCGTGGCGTGGGCGGCGCGGACGTTGCCGGCACGTCCCGCGCTGCCCGTCCTCGCGGGCATGCTCATCGAGGTCACCGACCGGGGCGGGCTGACCCTCGCCGGGTTCGACTACGAGGTGTCCGCCCGCTCCGAGATCGAGGTCGAGGCGGCTTCGCCCGGCCGCGCCCTCGTCCCCGGGCGGCTCCTCGCCGAGATCGTCCGGAACCTCCCCGCGGAGCCCGTGGACGTCCTCACCAAGGGCGCGGAGGTCGTCGTCCGCTGCGGCCCCGCCGAGTTCGGGCTGCTCACCATGCCCGTCGAGGACTATCCCACCCTTCCCGTGCCGCCCGCCCGCGCCGGCACGATCCCCGGCGACCTGTTCGCCGCCGCCGTCGCCCAGGTCGTCCCGGCCGCCGGACGCGACGACACCCTGCCCATGCTCACCGGCGTCCGCCTCGACTTCGAGGGCGACACCATGTGGCTGGCCTGCACCGACCGCTACCGCATCGCCGCCCGCGAGCTCACCTGGTCGCCGTCCGACCCCGGCTTCACCGCGGGCGTCGTCGTCCCCGCCCGCACCCTCGCCGACACCGCCAAGGCCATCAGGCCGGGCGCCGAGGTCGCCATCGACCTCGCCGGCAGCGGCGGCGACACCCTCATCGGCGTCTCCGGCGGCGGCCGCAGCATGACCAGCCGCCTCCTGGACGACCAGTACATCAACTACAAGGCCCGTCTCACCGGCACGTGGTCCTCCATCGCCGAGATCCGCACCGCGCCCTTCATCGAGGCGATCAAGCGCGCCGCGCTCGTCACCGAGCGCGGCACCCCGATCCGGCTCGCCTTCACGGCCGACGAGGTCCGCGTCCGCGCCGCGTCCGGCGACGCCGCCCGCGCCAACGAGAGCCTCCCCGTCCAGCTCACCGGCGACGACGTCGACATCGCGTTCAGCCCCCAGTACCTCCTGGACGGCCTCGCCGGCATCGACACCCAGTACGCCCGCCTCGAATGCGCGGGCACCACCAAGGCGGCCCTGCTCACCGGCATCCCCGACCGCGAGGAAGGCGACGAGGCCCCAGAAGGCGAGGCACCCGACGACAAGTCCGACACCGGCTACCGCTACCTGGTCATGCCCGTCCGCCTCACCTCCTGACCCACCAAGCCCGCAGCCCCCTGACCCTCCCGGGTCGGGCCTCCCCGGTCTCCCGGCCCTCTGGCCCTACCGGGCCTTCCGGCCCTGCCGGGTCTCCCCGGTCTCCCCGGTCTCCCCGGTCTCCGGGGTCTCCGGGGTCTCCGGGGTCTCCGGGTCTCTCGGCCCTCTGGCCCTGCCGGGCCTCCTGGGTCTCCCGGCCTGCCAGCCTCCGGTCTTCCGGCCTTGGTTCGGGTTGTGGCGGGATCGGAGTGATCGCGGTCCAGGCCGCGGCCCGGGTCAGAGATCGAGGACTGCGAGGACGAACCGTACGTCGCGGTCACTCGCGTTCTCGTAGGAGTGGGGACGGTCGCCGACGAACACGGCCGCCGTTCCCTGCTCGACGACGTCCGTCCGGCCGTCCACGCCGAGAACCAGGGTGCCCTCCTCCACGTACACGATCTCCTTGGTCCCCGGGACGTGCGCGTCGCTCTCCCGGGTCTCCCCCGGGCGCAGCTCCCAGCGCCACAGCTCCAGCGAGGGACGCGGATCGCTGCCGGCCAGCAGCGTCCCCGTTCCGCCCTCGGGGCCCCGCCACAGGACGACGTGCCGCTCCGGCGGGAACATCCGCACCGGCGGCTCCTCCTCGACCTGCACCAGGCGGGTCAACGGCACGCCGAGCGCGTCCGAGATCCGGATGAGCGTGCCCAGGTTGGGGTTGCCGCGGCCCTGTTCCAGGCCGACCAGCACGCCCTTGCTGACCCCGGCCCGTCCGGCCAGCTCGTCCAGGCTCCACCCGTGCCCGGCGCGCAGGGCGCGGACGGTCCTCGCGACGGCCTCGCCGATCGCATCGTGCTCGCCCAAGCGTTCCTCCAGCTCGCGTGTCCGCCACGACGATTCCACCACGACTATCCGGGTGGCATGCTCGATCGCGGGGAGGGACGCGCGTCCGGCGAGAAGCCTCCCCTTCCGGTGGGCACGGTCGGTATGATGACCGTCGAGTGCATTAAAATGACCGAAGGAGATGGGGAATGCTGGAGCGGATCGTCGTCGACGAGGCCGTGCGGGCCCTGCGCCCCGACTTCGCCGTGCTCGTCCTCACCGCCGAGGGCCTGGAGAACGGCCCGAGCGACGACCAGTCGGCGGGCTGGCTGGCGTCGGCTGCCCACAGCGCCGACAGCGGTGACCCGCACGTGGAGTCCTGGCGTGCGGCATACCGGACGTTCGGCGCCAAACCCCAGCGGACCCGGCCGTCGGTGGACGCGCTGCTCCGGCGCGCGGACGCCCTCCCCGCCGTGAACAAGGTGGTCGACGCCTACAACGCGATCAGCGTCGCCTACGCCCTGCCGATCGGCGGCGAGGACCTCGACGCCTACCAGGGGCCCGCGCGGCTCGTCCGGGCGACGGGGGACGAGCCGTTCGACGTGATCGCCGGTGGCGAGCCCGCCGTCGAGCACCCGGCGGAGGGCGAGGTCGTCTGGCGGGACGACGCGGGCGTGACCTGCCGCCGCTGGAACTGGCGGCAGTGCGTCCGGACGCGGCTGACCGAGACCACGAAGAACGGCCTGTTCTTGCTGGAGCGCCTTGAGCCGTACCCGCTGGAGCGCCTGCGCGAGGCGGGCGACGCGCTCGCCGGGCGGCTCCGCGAGATCGCGCCGGACGTCCGGGTCCAGAGCCGCCTGATCGGCGGGCGGTAGTGGTCACGGTCCTCGCGCTGAGCGCCGCCCTGGCGTACGGCGTCGCCGACTTCCTCGGCGGCGCGGTGGCCCGGCGCTCGACGGCGCTCAAGGCGCTGGCCTGGTGCGTTCCGATGGGGCTGGCCGTCGTGCTGGTGGCCGCGCTGCTGGCGGGCGGCGGCTTCGGCTGGGCCGCGATGGCGTGGGGCTTCGGCGCCGGCCTCGCGGGCGGGACAGGCCTCATCACCTTCTACCGGGCGCTCGCGCGCGGACCGATGAGCGTGGTGGCACCGGTGTCCGCGCTGGCCGCAGCCGTCCTGCCGGTGGGCGTGGGCACGCTGCGCGGCGAACGGCTGGACGCGGCCGTCCTCGCCGGCGTCCTGCTGTGCCTGGTCGCGATCGGGCTGGTCAGCATGGAGAACGGCGGCGCCAAAGAGGGCACCGGTCCCGAGGCCGGCGGCCGGCGGCGCCTGCTCGACTCGGGCCCGCTGATGGCCGGGCTCTCCGGAGCCTGCTTCGGGATCTTCTTCGTCCTGCTCAAGTCCGCCGGGGACGACGCCGGACTCTGGCCGCTGGTCGCCGCCCGCGCGGGCAACCTTGTGATCGTGGTCGCGGCGCTGCTGGTCACGCTGCGGTTCCGCGGCGGTGAGAGCGGCCCCCGCGTGCCCGGACGGGCCCTGATCGGGCTGGCGCTGCTGTCCGGCGCCCTCGACGCCGGCGCGAACGGCCTCTACTTCATCGCCGTCCAGGACGGGATGCTCAGCCTCGCCGCCGTCCTCACGTCCCTCTATCCGGCGGTCACGGTGCTGCTGGCCAGGATCGCCTACAGCGAGCGGCTCCGGGTGGTCCAGCGCATCGGCATGGCCGTCGCCATCGCCGGAGTCGCGCTCGTCACCACCGGCTGACACCGATAAAGAAGGGCCGCGACCTGGTCCAGGTCTCGGCCCTTTCGGTGGCGGTGGTGGTGGGATTCGAACCCACGGAAGCTTGCACTTCACACGCTTTCGAGGCGTGCGCCCTCGTCCACTAGGCGACACCACCGCGGGGAAGCCTACCCGACTCTGCGGCGCGCGAAGAACTCGGTGAGCAGCGCGGCGCACTCGTCGGCCATCACCCCGGCGACGACCTCCGGCCGGTGGTTGAGACGGCGGTCACGGACGACGTCCCAGAGCGAACCGACGGCGCCTCCCTTGAGGTCGACGGCGCCGTACACGACCCGTCCCACGCGCGCCTGCACCGACGCTCCCGCGCACATCGTGCACGGTTCCAAGGTGACGACCAGGGTGCAGCCGGAGAGCCGCCAAGCGCCCAGCGTTGACGCGGCGTCCCGCATCGCGACCATCTCGGCATGCCCGGTCGGGTCGGCGGTGCGCTCCCGGTCGTTGTGCCCGGCACCGATGAGCTCGCCGGAACCGTCCAGCACGACGGCGCCGACCGGAACCTCACCGACGTCGAAGGCCCTCCGCGCCTCCTCCAGCGCCCGCCGCATAGCTGGAACGAACACGTCCTCAAACGCCCCGCGAACCCCCGCGTCGTCACCCTTGGAGGACGGTTCTGCTTCCGCGTCCTCTCCGCTCGCGAATGGTGGCTGAGTCTGCGCGCTGGCGCCGTCCTCCACCTGTGGCTGCGTCTTCGCGTCGTTGCCCCGCGCTTGCGCGTCATCTCCGTCTGCGGGTGGTGGCTGCGTCTCCGCGTTGGCGCCGTCCTTCACAAGTGGCTGCGTCTTCGCGTTGTTGTCGGAGGGCGGCTGGGGTTGCGCGTCGTCGCTGAGTTCGATTGGTGGCTGTGCTTTCGGGTTGCGACCCCCCGCCGGTGGGCGCGGAGTTGTGCGGGGGGTGTCCTCAGTCACGGAGGCGGTCGAATTCCTCGCCGAAGCCGGCGTGCTCGGCGACCGTGAGGAGGGCGTCGGCGGGCAGGGCCCGTTCGCCGAGGTCGCCGAGCTGCTCGGCGTCGAGGCCGAGGTCCTCCAGCAGGGCCGGGTCGCCGGCGGCGTCCCCGTCCGGGACCTCCCCGATGAGCTGGGTGAACAGAGAGCCGAGCCCGTCTTCGCGGACGGTCGACACGTACGCGCGGGGCTCGTCCTCCCCGTCCAGGCGCAGGACGGCGAACCAGTCGTCGTCCTGCTCGATGAGCAGCACCACCGGGTCGCCGTAGGACTCGACGGCCGCCTCGCGCATCAGGTCGGCGACGTCGTCCACGCCCTCGGCCTCGGCGAGCGCGGCCTCGGCGCCGACCCAGCCCTGCGGGGTCCGCGCGAAGACGGCGGCGAAGTACGACACCCGCCCATTTTGACATCCTCCCCAGGTCGGCGGGGGACTCCGGCCACCGCTTTTCCGTCCGTGCGGGGCTTTCGGTCATGAAGATATTTCGGGTTATGCCCTTCGTCCGTTGAGTGCCGTTCTTCCGCTCGTGTCGCAGGAGTCGTGATACTGCCCCATCGGCAGGCGGGAGGAGAGCCATGGGCGGCGAGGAACTGACCCGGCGCGGGTTCCTGGCGGGGACCGCGGGCGTCGCGGCGGTGGTCGCGGCGGGCGGCGGCGCTGAGGCGGGGGAGGGCGCCGTCGCGGCGCGGGCGCCGGTCGGGCCGCTTCCCGATCCCCGCGAGTCCGGGATCGACCACATCGTCGTCGTCATGATGGAGAACCGCTCGTTCGACCACTACCTGGGCTGGCTGCCCGGTGCCGACGGGCGCCAGGAGGGCCTCTCCTTCACCGACGCGCAGGGCATCGAGTACGCCACCCACCATCTGAAGGTCCCGCACGGCTGCGGCTTCCACGACCCCGATCACTCCTACGCGGGCGGACGCACCGAGTTCAACGGCGGCAAATGCGACGGATGGCTCCGCGCCGGACAGAACGACGTGTTCTCCATCGGCTACTTCAAGGGTCCCGACCTCGGCTTCCACGGGCACGCGGCACGTGACTGGACGGTCTGCGACCGTTACTTCCCGGCCGTCATGTCGTCCACGTTCCCCAACCGGATCTTCCAGCACGCCGCGCAGACCGACCGGATCTCCAACACCTTCGCGATCTCGGAGCTCACCACCATCTGGGACCGGCTGAAGGCCAAGGGCGTCCCGGCCCGCTACTACTTCAGCGACGTCCCGTTCACGGCGCTGTGGGGCGTCAAGCACCTCGACATCAGCCGGAACATCCAGGAGTTCCGCACCGACGCCCGCAACGGACGCCTGCCCGCGGTCAGCTTCGTCGAGCCGGGCTTCCTCGGGGAGCTGTTCCTGCCCGGTATGTCGGAGGACGAGCATCCGCTCGCCGACATCCGCTTCGGCCAGGCGTTCCTCAACGAGGTCTACACGGCGGTCGTCGACTCGCCCAACTGGGAGCGCACCCTCCTAGTGATCAACTACGACGAGTGGGGCGGGTTCTACGACCACGTCCCGCCGCCCGTCGGGCCCGACCCGCGTCCCGACCTCGACACCGGGCTGCGCGGTTTCCGCGTCCCGTGCCTGCTGATCTCGCCCCGGGCGCGCCGCGGCGCCATCGCGCACGAGGTGTACGACCACACCTCGATTCTGAAGGCGATCGAGTGGCGCTGGGGCCTCGCGCCGCTGACGGTCCGTGACGCCGCCGCCCGCAACATCGCCGAGGTGCTCGACTTCGCGTCCCCGATCGATGTGAACGCGCCGCGCTACACCGTCCGGCGTCCGATCAGCCTCGGCTGCCTGGATCCCGAGCACTCCCACACCGGGGACGACTGGGCCGAGCTCAACGCCTACGCCCTGCGCAACGGCTTCCCGCGCCGCCGCTGACGCGGTCAGCGGCTCGAAAGGAGGGTCAGCCGACGGCGTCGAGGGCGCGTTCGAAGGCGGGGGCGAAGCCGAGACGGCCGGCGATGCTGAGGAGCATCTCGTCGGGATACAGCTCAAGGTCGCCGGAGATGGCACCGAGCTCCATCTCGTCCAGGCCCAGGTCCGTGAAGATCGACATGTCGCCGACCGGGAGGACCTGGTCGAGTTCCTCGTCCTCGGGGATGGGGATGTCCAGGTAGTCGAGGACCTGGCCGGCGAGCGGCCAGTCGACCGAGGCCGTGACGTCCGACAGGAACAGCATGACCTCGTCGCCGAGCAGCCGGATCGCGACGAAGAAGTCGTCGCCCACCGAGACGAGGCCGACCGTGCCGCCGAGGCTCGGCTGCTGGCGCAGGGCATGGATGAGCCCTGCCAGGTCGCCGGTCAGCGCCACGGGGAGGATCTCGGCCTCCCAGCGGTCGTCTTCCCGGTACACCACGACGGCGAAGTCCGTCGCGTCCACATCCGTCATTTCCACCCCACCGGCGCGGTTCCTGCCAGGGCATGGTCGCAGATGCGGCGCGCCCTCGCGCGCCCCACCGTCAAACTCGGCGCCATACCCGTGTGTGAGGTGGGGAGTCAGCGCCGTTTTCGACGCCCGCGACACGAACCTACTGGATCAGCGTCAATTGATACGGAACGTCCGGCGGCGCAGCGCCGCGTGGATCCGCGCGCGTCGCGAGCGGTGCGGCGTCACCCGACGGCGCAGCTCACGGGCCTCGGCCAGCTCGCGGAGGAAGATCGCCCGGCGCCTGAGATGCTCGCGGACCTCCTCGGGGGAGACGTCCCGGTGCGGTGCGGGGCACGGCTCGGCGTCCAGGCCGGCTGTGACTTCGGTCACCGTCCGTTCAGGGGGGTCCGGTGCGGACTCGCGGGCCCGCTCCGGCACTATGGGCTGCCCATCGCTCTCGCTGCTCATACCGCCATACTGCCCAGCTCAGCGCCGTCCTATCCTGGTTCCCACGGGACTGGCGCGCCCTACCTGGTGGGCTACCGTGAGCGCATGCAGACCCTCGCCGTCGACCATCCGCTCGTGGCGCACAAGCTCACCACGCTGCGGGACGTGCGCACCGATTCGCCCACGTTCCGGCGTCTCGCCGACGAACTGGTCACCCTCCTGGCGTACGAGGCGACCCGCGATGTCCGCGTCGCCGAGGCCACGGTGCAGACTCCGCTGGTCCCGGCCCAGGGAGTCCAGTTGGCGAGTCCCAAGCCGCTGGTCGTGCCGATCCTGCGCGCGGGCCTCGGGATGCTGGACGGCATGACGCGGCTGCTGCCCACCGCCGAGGTCGGCTTCCTCGGCATGATCCGGGACGAGGGCACCCTGCAAGCCCAGACGTACGCGACGCGGCTCCCGGACGACCTGTCCGGCCGGCAGTGCTACGTCCTGGACCCCATGCTCGCGACGGGCGGGACGCTCGCGGCGGCCATCAGGCTGCTGTTCGACCGCGGCGCCGATGACGTCACCGCCCTCTGCCTGCTCGCCGCGCCCGAGGGCCTGAAGTACTTGGAGCGGGCGTTCGAGGACATCACGGCACCGATCCGGGTCGTCACGGCCGCGATCGACTCGCATCTCAACGAGCAGGGCTTCATCATGCCGGGCCTGGGCGACGCCGGAGACCGCCTCTACGGCGTCGTCTGACCCGTCTTCGCCGCCCCTGGGACCCTCAGACGAGGGGCCGGGGCGTGACTAAGCGCTAGATGTTCGTTCCAAGTGGCAAGGGGTAATAACCCGCTACGGAACGTCAGTGCGCGTTCCCCTCCACCGTCCCGGCACAGGGGACCGTTTCGGACCGGACGGTGCGAGCGAGTTCGAGGACACAAGATGGCTCACCAAGGGGACGGGGACCTGCCGCGCTACGCCGCGATCGGCGAGCGGCTCATCGAGGAGTTCGACGGGGTGCACGCATCCGAGACGGTGTCCAGGTGCGTGTCCGCGGCACGGTACGGAGCCGAAGAGGTCACGGGGTCGGCGCCGCCCGATCTCGTCGAGCGGATCGCGCGCAGGCATCTGGAGGTGCTCGCCGTCGTGGCGGCCGAAAAGCGGCGCCAGGCGCGGCGCTCCTCTCTCGACAACGCGCCATGAGCCGTGCTTTGCCGGTGGTGTGGGCTGTGCGAGACTGAACCGGGGTCTGTGGGACGACGCTCCGGGAGGCAGACGTGCCCGCCAGGAAGTACATGACGTGGGCCGCCAGGAAGTACAGGACGTGGATCGCCGCGGCCTTCGTGGCGTTCTATGTCATCACGCAGCCGGACGGGGCCGTCCGGCTGGTCGGCGATGCCGCCGGTGGCGCGGCCGACGGGCTGGCCTCCGCCGCGGGCTCCCTGACCGCCTTCGTCGACGCGCTCGGGTCCTGAGGCCGGGATGAGACTCGTCACCCCCGGCGACTCGGCACCGGCGTCGGTGAACAAGTACCTGCTGCCGCACGAGAACCAGGTCATCACCGTGCGGCGGCACCCTGCCGTGCTGATGGTGCCGGTCGGGCTCGTCCTCGGCGGCCTGATCGTCGCGGGCGTGCTGAGCAACATGGCCACGGTCGTCTCGTGGATCTGGTGGGGATGGCTGATCCTGCTGGCCTGGTTCGTCTGGCGTGTCGCCGAGTGGTCCGTCGACTACTTCGTGATCACCAACCAGCGCATGCTGCTGACCACGGGCCTCATCACCCGCAAGGTCGCGATGATGCCGCTGGCCAAGGTCACCGACATGAGCTTCAAGCGGACGATCGCCGGCCGGATGCTCGGCTACGGCGAGTTCGTCCTGGAATCCGCCGGCCAGGACCAGGCGCTCTCGACCGTCGAGTACCTCCCCTACCCCGAGCAGCTGTATCTGGAAGTCTGCGAAATGATCTTCCCGAACAAGAACCCTTCCGCGGACGACTGACGCGGACCGGCGGGAGACAGGTGCGAAGCGGCGTCGCGGCGACACTGGACGAGACCGTGACGCTACCCGGCGAAGCCGACACGCCACCGGACGAGGCCGCGGCGACACCGGAGCAAGCCGTCACGCGCGGGCCCGATAACGGCGTCGGACGAGGTCAGGACGCCCTTGCGCGGGGTAGGGACACGGCATGGGGACAGGGGGCCAAAATCTGGGTTTCGGCGATCTTGCGCGGAACGTCGGATACGGTCGGAGACGACAGGCGTCGCGATCGCCGGCAGAACCGGCGGCCCGCCGGCCCGTCCAGGACGATGGGAGCAGCGTCCGGACGGCGGCCAGGCCGCGGGGAACGGGCCAGGGGCCGCCCGAACGGGTGTTTTGCGGCGTTCGTACCACCGGTCGTAGGGGGGGACGGGCAGGCCGCTTCATTACTCTCGATGTGCGATTACCCGCAATGTGCAATCATGTCGGCACCCCAGCCGCCTGTTTACTTCCGCTAAGTGAGTCCACATGCCGGGTCCAGGCAACGTCGGCGAACGTGTCCGCAACCTGCGGCTGACCAGACGCTTGTCGCAGGCACAGCTCGCCGGTCACGACCTTTCTGACAGCTACATCTCATTGATCGAGTCCGGCAAGCGGACTCCGACGCCGACCGTTCTGCGCATGCTGGCCGAGCGCCTCGGCTGCACCCCGGAGTACTTGGCCGAGGGAGTGGAGCCGGAGCAGCGCGCCCATCTTGAGGTCCGGGAGCGCCATGCCCACCTCGCGCTGCTGGGCGGCGACCCCGCGACGGCCGAGGCGGGCTTCGACGAGGTGATCGCCCGCAGCGACGATCCCGACCTGACGGCGCGCGCCCGCTGGGGCCGCGCCCGCGCTCTGGAGGAACTCGGCAGGACGGACCACGCGATCGCGCTCTTCGAGGAACTGCGCGAGCAGGCCGAACGCGACCCGGGACGGGCCAGCTGGCTGCCGCCGGTGATCGCGCTCGCCCGCTGCTACCACTCCGTCGGCGACCTCGGCCAGGCCATCGCCCTCGGTGAGCGCGCCCTGGAGCGGTTGCGGCGGCTCGGGCTCGGCGTCGGCCAGGAGCACACCGAGGTAGGCCGCGTCCTGCTGCTCGCCTATGTGGATCGCTCCGACCCCGTCCGCGCCCACGAGATCGGACGGCGCCTGCTGTTCCCGGACGAGTCCGGCGAGGCGGAGTCCACGTCCATCGCCTACCAGCGCGCGAGCATGCGCGCGCTGGACGAGGGCACGATCGGCGATTCGCTGTACTTCGCCGACCAGGCCCTGGCAGCTCGTACAGACACCACACCGGTACAGGGACGCGCACGCCTGCACCTTGCGGCCGCCAAGGCGCTGCTCAGGGGCGTCATGCCGTTCTCGGAGGCCACCCCGTCCCCGCTGCCGGGCGGAACCGTCGGCGCGGTGCCCGCGTCCGGCGAGTTCACCGCCACCGGCGCGCCAGGCGCCGAACGGCCGCGCGTCGAAGGATCCCACCAGGCCGCGCAGGAGGCCCTGGAACTGCTCAAGGAGACGTCCGTCCTTGTAGGGGCCGAAGCCACTGAGAGCACCATCGCCAGGGCGCGCGCGCTGGTGCTGACCAGTGAGCTGGAAGAGGCGATCGGCGAACTGGAACAGTTCCTCGACACCGGGATGGCCCTCGCGGACCCGACCGGCACCCATCCCGTGACGCCGCATCCGGGCAACGACCTGGCCGCACGTACTCAGAAGTCCGTCCTGGCCCGTCTCGTCCTGGCCCGAGCCCGGGTCGCGCAGGGGGACCTCGCGGCGGCCCAGGTCGTCCTGCGTGCGGCGTCGGAGCAACTGTGCACCTTGCCCGCCGGACGCCCCGCAGCCCATCTCTACCGCGAACTGGGCGAGCTCTTCGAGCTCGTCCAAGACAGCGACAGCGCGGCGACCGCCTACCGCCAGGCGCTGGAGGCCGCCGGCCTGCGCGCCGCGCGAGCGCAAGAAGCGAACTGCGACCTCGGCCGCGTCTGACAGCCCGGGGTGTGGAATAAAACCACACCCCGGCTTGTCGTACCGTCCAGACATGGGATGATTGGCTGACCGGACGTTATGTCCCGGCCCGTAGCCCAAGGGGGAAGCTTGACTCTGCGCACCGCTCGCCGGTCGTCGCTGGTCGACCAGGTGATCGACCAGCTCAGGAGCGAGATCACCGCAGGGGTCTGGCCGGTCGGCGCGAAGATCCCCCCGGAACCCGTCCTCTCGGAGACCCTGGGGGTCGGCCGCAACACCGTCCGCGAGGCCGTCCGGGCTCTCACGCACGCCGGGATCCTCGACAGCCGTCAGGGCGACGGCACCTACGTCCGCGCCACGAGCGAGCTGTCCAGCGCCGTCCGGCGGCGGCTGGAGACGGCCGAGCTCATCGAGATCCTCGAAGTCAGGCGCGGCCTGGAGGTGGAGGCGGCCAGACTCGCCGCGAGGCGCCGCACCGCCTCCGACGTCGCGGCGATCGCCGAGGCCCTCGAACACCGGAACGCGGTGCTGGCCGAGGGCGACCGCACCGCCTTCGTCGAAGCCGACCTCGCCTTCCACATCACCGTCGTCGAGGCCACCCACAACCAGGTGCTCACCGACCTCTACCACGACTTCAGCGCCGCACTGAGAGCGAGCATCGGCGCCGCCGGCGCCCTCCTGGAACACGCCGCCGTCCCCCACGCCCCCATCGCCGCCGCCATCGAAGCCGGCGACGCGACAGCCGCCGCCCTAGCCACCCACGCCTGCCTCGACCAAATCATCGTCGTATTCAATTCAATCCCGGCGCAGGGCGGCTTCCCCAGCAACTCGCCGCCTTGACCGTGCCCGGCCGCAAGCGCAGATGCGCTCGCGCCCAGGGGCTCGCCTGGCGGCTGTGTTCCTTGCAATCCCGGCCCAGGGCCTCGCCTGGCGGCTCGCCTCCTGACCGTGCTTGTGCGAGACGCGCATCGCTTCGCGATCTTCCCGGTGAGGCTCGCCTTCGGCCTTGCCTCACCGGTCAGGGCCCGCGCTCGCGCGACGGCCGGCCCAACCTGAACAGGTTCTGGCCACGCAGTGCCTTCCGGCTCGTCGTTGTCATCGCGTCGCTCATGACAGGGGCGGGTCCGGCCGAGGTATGCGAGTGGCCCACATAGACGGCGACCAAGGGGCCGCGGTGAAAGGAGAGTGCCGGTCATGGCCGGGTCGCCAACTCCCGCCCGGCGGGCCGGCTCGGGCCGTCTTCGCGTGACTGGTCTACCACCCAGGCAGAGGCCGGTACTTGGGGCCGGTACTTGGGACGAGTGCCGGGTGCCGGTTTGAAGATCTATATCCGATACGACGCGCCGTGATGGCGCATGACGAAGGGTGAAATGAACTCCTCGGCAATGTCCTCCGCTCCGCGTGTCTCCCGCGCCACGGCCGTCTGGTCGTTCGTCGGCCTGGTACTGCTGACGATCAACCTGCGGGCCGCCATCACCGGGGTCTCGCCGGTGCTCGGCGATCTGCGGGACGCGCTCGGGCTGTCCGGAGTGCAGGTGAGCGTCCTGACCACGCTTCCGGTGCTGTGCCTGGGCGCGTTCGCCTCGCTGGCCCCGGTGATCGCGCGGCGGCTCGGCACGGAGGTCGCCATCGCCGGGTCCCTCGTGCTGATCACGCTGGGGATCGTGGTGCGGATCGTCCCGGTCCGTCCGGCGCTGTTCTTTGGAACGATCCTCGCGGGTGCCGGGATCGCGATGGGCAACGTTCTCATGCCCGCGGTCATCAAGCGGGTCTTCCCGGACCGGCTCGGCTCGCTGACGGGTCTGGCGATGATGCTCATGGCCGCCAGCGGCGCCGTCGCGGCCGGTCTCGCCGTTCCCCTGGACGACGCGGGCGGCTGGCGGCTGGCCCTGGCCGTGTGGGCCGTCCCGTCGCTGATCGCCGCGCTCGTGTGGGGGCCGCTGGCCCTGCGCGGCCGCCGCCAGGCGCCTGTCCCCGCCACGGCCCCGCCGACCGCCGTCCCGAAGGACGAGGGTTCGCTGCTCCGTTCCTCCGTGGCCTGGTACGTCTCGGTGTTCATGGGCCTGGCCTCGCTGATGTTCTACGTCCTGCTGTCGTGGCTACCGGAGATCATGCGGGACGCCGGGTACGCGCCCGCGACCGCCGGGATGATGGTCTCGACCATGCTGATCGTCGGCATTCCGCTGGGCTTCTTCGTCCCGGTGTTCGCCGCCCGGCTGCGTGACCAGCGCGGGGTCGTCGCCGCGGTCGCCGTCACCATGGTGGTCGGTATCGGCGGCCTGCTCCTCGCGCCTGCGGCGGGCTGGGTGTGGGTGCTGACTCTCGGCCTCGGGACGGGCAGCGCGTTCCCGCTGGCCTACACGCTGCTGAGCCTGCGTTCACCGAGCCCGTCGGCCGCCGCGCGCCTGTCCGGTATGGCGCAGACCGGGGGCTATATCCTCGCCGGGTTCGGTCCGCTCGCCGTCGGTGTCCTGCACAGCGCCACGGGCGGCTGGGACGTGTCGCTCGTCCTGCTGCTCGCGCTGGTCGTCCCGGAGCTGGTCTTCGGCCTGCTGGCCGCGCGTCCGGGGTTCGTCCGGCTCGGCCCTGCCCGTCCGGAGGGCCGGTTCGAGCAGCCGATCGAGCGCGAGGACCTCGCCGCCCCCGAATCCGCCAGGGCCCGCTGAGAGCCGCCCTTCACGGCGCCGAAGGTCAGCCGTTCATGTCCACGGCGTCGAGGTCCAGGACGCGGGCGTGCAGGACGAGCCGCTGGTGCAGCGCGGCGCGGAGGGCGCGGTGCAGGCCGTCCTCCAGGTAGAGCTCGCCCTTCCACTGGACGACGTGGGGGAACAGGTCGCCGTAGAACGTGGAGTCCTTGGCGAGGAGCGACTGGAGGTCCAGCTCCCGCTTCGTGCTGACGAGCTGGTCGAGGCGGACCTGGCGAGGCGGGATCTTGGCCCAGTCCCGGGACGAGAGGCCGTGCTCGGGATAGGGCCTTCCTTCGCCCACCGCCTTGAAGATCACGCCATGAGTCTACGGCGTCGGATGGGGCCAGAGAAGCGGCGCAACTGATCGGGTCACCTGACTCATCCCGGCTGGTAAACCACTAACGTCGCTGCTCGGAGATGTCGTGAGTTAGCACCTGCGCCGGCATGTGCGGCCGCCGCCGGGACGGGCCGTCCGCCGACATGCCCCGAGCCGCCGAAACATGGTCGGCGGATCGCTCCTGGAGCGGGAACCTGTATTCGATGCCATCGATGAAGGCTTCACGATCTCCAACGGAAGTAGGTTTCACATCGAGTGACGGGGGCCGATTGTATAGATCGTTGGAGGCGAGCTCGTGCTTGTGGAGCTCCGCTTCGTCCTCGATGTACACGCTGCTGTTACGCAGCTCAACGTAGACGACGTCGGTCACCAGGGGTGCGGATAGCCGAGCACCGCCGGACGCAGGTGCCAACCATGAAGGTAGAACTTAAATACCTCGCCCTGACCGCCTCGCGGCTGTCTGGAGAAGCCTGTCGAAGACTGTGCGATTCTTGTCCTCAGGCGTAGTCGCCATTGAATTCTCTAGAAGAGCTCCACCACCTACCTTTGTCGACGTTGCACGTCATGGGGAGGAACTGCTCGCGCCACTCGTCCACGACTTCGTAGTAGTTTACGGAGGGCGGTCAACCTCATGGCTGCGATGGCCGTTTCGCGCTTGTCCATGAGAACGGCGCGGATTCAGCGCGGCACTGGACGCGGCGGCCCGGGGCCTGCTCGGCCCGGCCGGAACCGGCCCCGGCCTGATCTCGCGCCGACTCGACCCAGACGTCCTCCGGCGTGCCCCCGGCCTGTCCGCCCCGTCCGCCCGATGGCTCGGTCCACAAGGCCGGAACCCCCGTATTCCCCCGGCGCCGACGAACAAAAGATCAGCTGCGCCGCACATTACCGTACCCCCGCAATGCCAACGGCCGCCGCTTAATCCGCCCGAGAAGTCTTGCCTTATGGGCAGGTGCGGGATAGAACACGACTGAGGGACGCTGACAACGGTCGAGGACCGATATGTCCCGCCATCGCCATGTCCGCCGTGCTTTCAGGGGGATAGCGCGTCCCGGTGCCGGGCCAGTTTCCCCGAACGCCGGTCCTGTCGTGGTCTACCTGCTCCCTCTCCCTTGGGCGCCGATTGTGGTCCAAGCGTCCGAAGCATTTTCGAGTCCGGCTTCACCGAGCCGGGAAGCGAGAGGGGTGCAGGATGCCGACATCTGGTTGGTCTCACGTGGCATGGCGCAAGAGCGCCCGCAGTAACGGCAAGGGCAACTGCGTCGAGGTGGCGGCGGCCAGGTCCGTCGTCGCGGTCCGGGACTCCAAAGACACCGCCGGCCCGATGCTCACCTTCGATCTGAATGAGTGGCGCACCTTCGTCGGCATCATCAAGACGGATACCCCGTCCTGAACCCTCGGCTCAGGGAGCCGCAGGGGGAGCGCCGCGCAGGACGGTGAGCGCGTCCGTCGACCCACGGGGTGCGGCCGCCGCGTCGCACTCCGACGGGTCGACGGGTTCGAGGCGTGCGGTGGTCTCGTGTCAGGTCGTCCAGACTCTGGCGGAGGCGCTCCTCGGCAAGGACCAACCCCAAGCACTGAGGGCGGCACCCCAAGGACGCCGCCCTCTCCGTCTGGCGGAGGATGCGAGATTCGAACTCGCGAGCGCTTGCACGCAACACGCTTTCCAAGCGTGCGCCCTAGGCCACTAGGCGAATCCTCCACCGGAAAGCCTACCGGGTCTCGGGGACCGGGCGGACCTCAATAACGGCGGGGATCGGGATGGGGCCGTAGACGTGGGGGAACAGCTCGTCTCCGGCGGGCTCGTAGCGGACGGGCGCGTCCAGACGGCCTGTGTCGATGACCAGCAGGGCCAAGGTCGTCCGGTCGACGCCCGTGTAGAAGCGGTCGAGTACGCCCTCCACCTGCGCCGTGTCGGACGAGCAGTGGATGAAGCCCTCTTCGTCCAGCGTCCGGCCGAGCGTCGACATGGTGTACGACACACCGGCGTCCCGGGCGGATTCCCAGTGGTGCCGTTCGGCGATGTGCAGGAGCGTCTCGTGCCGGGGAGCGGGCATGCGGCGAGCCTAACGCGGGCAACCGTGCCAACCCTCGACCGCGTATGCCATAGACTTTGGGCAGACCCCTCGCACGGCGTCACCCTGTGAACCTCCCCAGGGCCGGAAGGCAGCAAGGATAAGCGGGCTCTGGCGGGTGTGCGGGGGGTCCTTTTCGCTTCTGACGCTCTGCTTCTCGAGGGAGGGCGGACCCCCGATGAGTCTGGCTCTGTACCGCAAGTACCGGCCAGCGACGTTCGCCGAGCTCAAGGGGCAGGAGCACGTCGCCGAGCCCCTCCAGCAGGCGCTGCGCAACGGCCGGATCAACCACGCGTACCTGTTCAGCGGTCCGCGCGGCTGTGGCAAGACCTCCAGCGCCCGCATCCTGGCCCGCTCGCTGAACTGCGAGGAGGGGCCGACGCCCGACCCGTGCGGCAAGTGCGACTCCTGCGTCGCGCTCGGGCCGGCGGGCAGCGGGCACATCGATGTCATCGAGATCGACGCGGCCTCGCACGGTGGCGTGGACGATGCCCGCGACCTGCGCGAGCGCGCGTTCTTCGCCCCGGTCTCGGCGCGCTTCAAGGTGTACATCATCGACGAGGCGCACATGGTGACCCGCGAGGGCTTCAACGCGCTGCTCAAGCTCGTCGAGGAGCCGCCGCCGCACCTGAAGTTCGTGTTCGCGACCACCGAGCCCGAGAAGGTCATCGGGACGATCCGGTCCCGGACCCACCACTATCCGTTCCGGTTGATCCCGCCCAGTGTCCTGCAAGACCTCGTCGAGGAGATCCTTCAGGCCGAGAACGTCCCTTATGAGGCTTCCGCCCTGCCGCTGGCGGTGCGGGCGGGCGCCGGCTCCGCCCGCGACACGCTGTCGATCCTCGACCAGATGCTCGCCGGGTCCGACGAGCAGGGCATCACCTACGCGCGGGCCGTCTCGCTGCTCGGCTACACCGACTCGGCGCTGCTGGACGAGGTCATCGCGGCGTTCGCGGCCCGTGACGGCGCGGCCGTCTTCGCGGCGATCGACCGCGTGGTCGAGAGCGGCCAGGACCCGCGCCGCTTCACCGCCGACCTGCTGGAACGCGTCCGCGACCTGGTGATTCTGTCGAACGTGCCGGAGGCCGGCGGGTCCGGGCTGCTGAACGTCCCGTCGGACGAGCTGGAGCAGATGCGCCGCCAGGCGTCCTCGCTCGGTCCGGGGGAGCTCACGCGCGCCGCCGACCTGCTGCACACCGGGCTCACCGAGATGCGCGGCGCCACGTCCCCGCGGCTGCTGCTGGAGCTGATCTGCGCGCGGATCCTGCTGCCCGCGGCGTACGAGGACGAGTCCTCACTGTTCGCGCGCCTCGACCGCCTGGAACGCCAAGCCTCCCAGGGCGGATTCCAGGAGTCCGGCGGCATGGCGCAGGCGTTCGCAGCCGGGCCCCCGGCCGGGAACGACCGTCCAGAACCGCCTGCGCAGGCACCCGGCCGTCCCCCGGCGGCCGGGTGCCTGCGCAGGCG
>NZ_SMKU01000440.1 GCF_004349215.1 Actinomadura rubrisoli
GGGCGGGGGCCGGGGCGCGCTGGAGCCTGGTGCGCAGCCAGTCTGGGACGTACTGGTCGTCGCGGGGGAACGCCGCGAGGTCCTGTTCGTACGCTTCGTCGGGGATGTCCGGGTCCCAGAGCGGGTCGTAGTCGGTGTTGAAGCTGGTGTAGTAGGCGCCGGGGGGCTCCATCATCAGCCGCATGCTCAGCCAGGCGCCGCGGCTCTGCCGGTACATCGTCGAGCGGAGCTCGGCGGCCAAGTCGATGACGTCGCGGGGCAGCTCGACCGCGGGTGTGGAGCCGTCCTGGAGGACGACGGTCAGGGCCAGGTCGGAGACGGCCACGGTCATGAGCGCCCGCAGGTCGATCCGGCGCCACCCATCCGGCGCGGCGGCGGCCAGGAGCCCGGCCATGCCCGTGGTGAGCTCGTCGTAGCGCCCCTGGTCGTCGCTGCCCGTGGCCCCACCGGAAGCTTCGGTCATCGCTGTCCCTCCTGTCCCGTGAGTGTATTGCCCGGTCCGGTGGTCTCGACCAGGTGACCGGACGCGACGAGGTCGGCGATCGAGTCGACCAGGTAGTAACCCATGCCCTCATCGGACGGGGGCGGCGTCTCCCCGGTGGGGAAGATGGGGGCCATGGAGAAGAGGCCCGTGTAGCCGCGCAATGGCTTTTCGACCCGGTAGACGCGGTACGGATAGTCCTGCGGTTCGCCCCATAGGCCGCGCCTGGAGAACGGGGTTCCGACGTCGTAGACGAAGCTGGACGAAGGGTCTCCGTAGGCGTCCACCATCGCGCCCGGTCGCAGAACCTCGCTGGGTGGTTCCTGTGCTTGGGCGGTGGGTTTCGGCTTGGGGAGTAGCTTGTCCGCGAGCGTCCGGTAGACGTCGTGGACGGAGATGAACGCACCGGTCTCTGGCGGAGGCCCGGGGACGCAGACGAAGTGTCCGCCGGGCCGGTTGTGGAGCGGATCCAGCGCGATGTACGGGCCCGGCGCGGACGGACGTGGCGAGTCGCTGGTGCGGGCCTGCGCGCTCCGGTCACCGGACGCCAGCAGCCACGCGTCCACGCCGTCCCGGGGCCTTGTGCGGCGGTCGAGCAGGCGCGCCGTCCGCAGGACCTGGCTGTTGATCTCCATGCGGGCGTCGGCCATGACGCCCGCCATCGCGTGGACGACCGCCGCGCGCGCTTCGTGGAACGGGGCGATCGTGCCGTCGGGGCCGAGGGCGAGCCAGGCGCCGTCGGTGTGGGCGATCGTCCAGCAGCCGTCGGCCGGCGTCCCGACGCGGAGGCGATCGGGGCCGGTGCTGCGGTGGTCTGGGCCGGTGTTGCGCTGGTCTGGGCCGGTGCTGCGGTGGTCCGAGCCGGTGCTGTGGCGGTCTGGGCCGGGGGTGAGGTCGGCCAGTTTCATGCGCGCGCGCATGAACAGCTGCTCGGCGCCTGTCGGCAGGAGCCGGACGAGGTCGCTTTCGCGTTGCGGGGTCGTCTGCGGGTCGAACGCCTCCGCGGCCTGGTGCAAGTCGAAGAGGGAGCGCAACCAGCCGGGGATCTGCTCGTCCGGACGGGGGAAGCGGGCCAGTTCGGCCGCTGCGTCGGCCGGGGTCGGCTCGTCCTGCCAGGGGAAGTCGTCAGGTTCCCGGCTGGAGACGTTCCAGCCGACCTCGCCGGACTCTTTCCACAGGTGGAAGGTGGCAGCCGTCCAGGCGCCGAAGTCCGGATTGTAGGACGCCTCCCGGAGGCGGCGCAGCCGCTCGGGGACGCCTGAGGCGGGGAGGCCGCGTCCGGCGCGCGCGATGCCGGCGTGACCGCCGCCGCTCGCGGAGCCGCTCAGCTGGAGCGCCTCGTGGCGGCCGACCGCGCGGTAGTCGAGGCGGGCCCGTTCCCAGTCGCCCGGAAGCAGGCGGACGACCTCGTCGACCAGCTCGCCGAGCACCGCTGTCTCCTCCTCCGGCGTCACGGCGTCGCCTCCGGGGCGGCGGTCTCGCGCAGCCTGCCGGACGCGACGAGCTCGGCGATCGTGTTGACCAGGTAGTAACCGCGGCCGTCTTCAGTGGCCTGCTCGACGGAGACCGTGGTGTGCTCGACGGGGAAGCCAGGATGGACGCGCAGTGGTTCCTGGAGCCGGTAGAAGCGGTGCCTGTGCCGTTCGGGCTCGCCCCATAGGGCCCTCTTGTTGAACGGTGTTCCTACCTCATACAGGAAGACCTGATCGGTGTCGCCGTAGCCGTCCAGGACCTTACCCGCGGGTAGGAGTTCGCTCGGCTCACCGGGCGCTTCTGGCAGCGCGTTGAAGGCGAGCATCTCGAAGACCTGACGGACGCTCACGAACGGTCCGTGGGCGGGCGCCTTGCCAGGGGCACTGACGAAATAGACGCAGCCATGGCGGCCCAGGAGCGTCCCTAGAGCGACATAGAGGCGGTCGGAGGACGGGCGGGGCGCGTTCTCAGTTTCCGTCCAGATCCGCTGGCCGGTCTCCGTCAGCTCCCACTCGCGCCACCCCTTCGCCTCGTCGTGCTCGCCCTCCCGGATGAGGCCCGCCAGGCGGAAGACCTCGCTGTTCAGGCCGGAACCCTCCTCCGCCAGGAGCGCGCCCACGGCATACGCGACGGTAGCCCTAGCGGTATCACGGGACGCGAGGTCGGAGTACGAGTCGCCCTCCCAGCGGACGGCCCGCCAGCCATCCTCGCCTTGCAGGACCGTCCAGCAGCCCGTTCCCAGCCGTCCGACCTTGAACCGCGCCACGGCATCACCGGACAGGTCTTGCAGCAGACGGCGCGCGCGGGCGAACAGCAGAGGGCTCTCAGGGGCGAGCTGAGCGACCAGGTCGCGCTCGTCCTGCGGGGCCTGGACGACCGTGCTCAGATCCTCGTTGGCCGGTCCCATGTCAGCCGGACGCGGGCTCGTTGATCGTCCGGACGGCCTCCGCGCGGGTCTCCTCGTCCACCTCGGGGATCTCGAAGCCGTTGCCGCGCGCCCAGCCGACCAGATCGGGCTCCGGTGCGACACCGTGTTCGCGCAGGTAGTACGCGACGGCCCCCGGCCAGATCCAGGTGCCGTCCGTGTGGAAGGTCATCGGCACCTCGGCGCGTCCCGCCGGGTCGAGGACGTCGGTGTCGAACCCGCGGGCCGCGAGCACGATGGGGGCTCCCGCCAGGTAGCGCAGCAGGCCCTCGCGCTCCTCGTCCGGGACGGGCGGGCGCTGGACGACGGGACGGCCCGCCGCGTCCACGGAGTCGAAGAGCCTGGCCATCCGCAACGGCGTCCGAGTGGGCTGCGGGGTGCCGGTCAACCCGCGTTCCCGCAAGTAACCCTCGAAGAGCGGATGCGTGCGCTTGCTCAGAGCCCGGACGAGTGCCTGTTCCTCAGGGCTCAACTGTCGCCGACCCTGCGCGCGCGCCGTCTCCTCCAGCCCGTGCATGGTCTCGTATAGCGCCTTGACCGTTCCCTCTCCCAGGCCGTTCCGCGCCCGGTACACCTCCACGGCCGGGACGAAGTCGTCATAGGAGACCTCGTCGTAGTCGGCGCCATGGTTGAAGTCGATTTCGGCGATGTAGTACATCTCCCGCTGGAAGTCGCCGACCTGCGGGTTCAGGGCCACGCAGCTGAGACCGCCGCCCGGAGTCTCGATGAAGACGACCGGTCGTTCTTCATAGACGAAGTACCGCGGATAGGTGTCCTTCACCATCATCACGACAGAAACTCTCCGGTAGAACGTGGCGATATCGGTCGGCGGCCGCCCGGACCGTGCCCGGCGGCGATCACTGCTGAGCCAGGCGCTCCAGCCCGCCCAGGTTCGCCGCCTGCGCCTCCTGCGCGTCGGCGGCGATCTCCCCGGCGAGCGGATGCTCCGGAAGGCCCTTGAGCCGCCGCAGCGCCTCCACGGCGGGCACGCGCTCGCCGAACAGGTGGGCCAGCCGGGCCTTCCACAGCCCCGCCGCGATCTCCCCGTCCCGTCCGGCGGCCTGACGCCCCAGGTAGGAGGCCGCATCGCCCGTCACCGAGGCCCACACGTACCCGACGACACTCCCGGCCCGCGTCACCGGCAGGAAGACCACCGGCCCGGCCGTCCGCACCGGGTAGGACGGGGGCGCGGTGCTGATCAGCGGCCCCCAGCCCTGCGAGCGGTCCACGGGCGTCCCGTCCGGGAACAGGCCGTCCTGGACGAGCGGCCCCGGCTGGTGCGCTATGCCCGGGTTGAGCAGCTCGGACAGCTCGGCGGTGCCGGACGCCCGCTGCTCCCGCGCGCTCGGCGGGACGGCGCCGCCCTTCGCGTCCTCCGGCGCCCCGATCCAGCGCCGGATCGCCTCCCGTGCGGGCAGGCCCTCGTCGTACGCCTCGGTCAGCCGCAGCGCCCAGAACCCCGCCGCGTCCAGGCTCGGCTCCGGAAGTTCGAGCCGGCGGATGAACCCGGCGGCCTTCGCGTTGGACTCCGCGGCCCACAGATACCCGACGAGCTCACCGCGGAGCAGCACGGGCAGGTAGAACACGGGCTGCCGGGTGAACGGCTCGTAGCCCTCCCGCGGCGGCTTCGGGCCACCGGGGATCGGCGGAGGCGGAGGAAGATCGGGAAATCCGTGAGACCCGCTCTGACCGCCCTGGGAAGGCGGGAAACTCATGGCGTGCGTACCTTTCGGTCTTTGTGGCCGCTCACGGCATCGTTCCGGGCGGGATGACGCTGGCCTGGATATCGAAGACGGGGAACCCGTTCTCGTCGAATCCAGTATGGGTCACACCCGTGATGTAGTAGCTCGTGCCCCGCTGAAGGATCAGCTCACGCTGGTCGTCGTACGCGCTGGACCGGCCCATCCACAGCCCCGGCGAACCCGCCGGAACGTCCAGATGGAGCCGATAGCGGAACCCCTGCCCGTCCACCTGCGTCGTGTCCGCGCCGAGCGATGTCGACATGTACGCCGGCTCCGACTGCATGCTGCCGACCAGCATCAGCGGATGCCGTCCGCCCAGCGGATTGCCGTCCGCCGCCCTGAGGAACGACACGTCATGCAGACCGCGCAGCGCTTGGACGGGCTCGGGCAGCGGCTGGTTGAGCGCGTGGTCCAGCTCATTGATCCGCCGCCAGAACGCGTCCGGCGTCGGCTCGGCCCCCAGGTACTCCCTGAGGTGCTCGCGCTGCCCGAAATTGCTCCACATCTCCTGGAGACGCAGATCGGGACGCGCCTGCGTCAGCACATGCCTGATGATCTGGCGCTGGTAGTCGGTCAGATCGGGCCGGCTCCACATCCGGCGCAGCTCGTCCGGATGGAACGGCATGCTGCCGCCGTTCAGCGCCGCCAGATGTCGGACGTAGTTGTCCTCCAAGCGCAGGTTGTTCAGATACCCGGCCACGTCCGCACCGGGACGCAGGAACGGATTCGGCATCGACTGCACGGTGTACTGGTAGACCGCGTGCTGCAACTGCGGAGGCAGGTTCTGGTAGACGTGCGCCAGACGATTCTCGCCGTACCGCTCGCCCTCCTCGTTCGTGTTGAACCGGCGGAACCCGTCCGGATCCACATGGCCCTCACGGCGGAACCAGTCCCGCCAGCCCCGCGCCTCCGCGTCGTCGCCGGGCCGCGTGCCCTCTCGGTGGCCGGGGGCGTAGCCGTCACGTCCGGCGGGCGTGGTCGTCCCGTCCGGGTGGTGGGTGTTCCACGCCCCGTTCGGCGGCCAGCCCGGCCTCAGCCGTCCATCGGCGTCCGGACGGCCCGACGAGGCGAACACATTGCCGTTGCCATCGGACCAGGCCAGCCCGTTCGGCGCGACCACCGGCACCCCGAGCCGCTGCGAGAGCTGCGACGCGAAGTCCCCCTCGCCCGTCCGGCAGGACAGCAGCAGCACCTCACGCCCGTTCCACGTCGGGTCGTTGCGGATGAGATGCGCCAGATCGTCCACATCCAGCCGGCGCCCGCCCCCGAGCCGCAGCCCGTCCGCGTCACCATGCCCATCGACCACGAACCGATGCGGATCCGCCGGCACCCGCCGCGCCAGATCCCGCATCGCCGGATCCGCCGGATCATGGAACGACCGCCCGGCCGGCGTGCCGTCACTGTCCCGGAACACATCATGCAGATGCGGCGGCAGACCGGCCGGGACGTCCGCCTCATCCTGCCTGACGGCCTCCTGCTCAGGCTCCCGCCCGGGGGCGCGCTGCTCGTCCCGGGCGGGGTCATGTTGATCGTCGCGGGCGGGGTCACGCAGGTCGCTCCGCGCGGGGTCGCGCTGCTCGTTGTGCGGGGGGCCGCTACGCGTCGGATCGTGCTGGTCGTCGCGGGTGGGGGTGCGCTGCTCGTCGTGGGCGGGGCCGTGCTGGCCGTCCCGGGCAGGGTCGCGTGGGTCGCGTCGCGTGGGGTCGTGCTGGTCGTCCCGCGTGGGCGTGCCCTGCTCGTCGCGGGTGGGGGCGCGCTGGTCGCTCCGCGCAGGGTCGCGCTGCTCGTCGTGTGTGGGGACGCGTCGCGTCGGGTCGTGCTGGTCGTCCCGCGTCGGGGTGTGTTGCTCGTCCCGGCCGGGGTCGCGTTGATCACTCTGCGCGGGGTCATGCTGGTCGCCCTGCGTGGGGGTGCGCTGCGCGTCCCGGACGGGTTGCTCACCCTGCGTGGGGGTGTGCTGCTCGTCTTGGACGGGTTGCTCGTCGCGCGTGGGGGCGCGGTGATCATCCCGGACGGGACCGGGACCGGGACCGGGGGCGGTCTTGGCGGGCTCGCGTCCATCACGGG
>NZ_SMKU01000441.1 GCF_004349215.1 Actinomadura rubrisoli
GGGCGGAGGGGGCCGGGGTGGCGGCCTGTGACGAGGCCGTCTGCGACGACGGCGCCGTCGTACTGGGCGACGCCGCACCGTGATCGTCCGCCGACGAGCCGCAGGCGGCGAGGGCCAGCGCGAGGACGGGGAGATGAGCCGCGAGCGACCGGCGCATGGCCTTCTCCGTTCATGAGGGAGCCGGCGTCGGACGAGGCCGGCGCCTCCAGGACTAGCCGACCGGCGCGGGGAGGGGTCCCGGGCCCGGAGCCGTCCCGCGCCGCCGAATCGGCGGCGGACGGCCAGGTCACGGCGGTGCCCCGCCGCCCGGCGCGATCGAGTGCCGAGAAACGGTATGTGTCCGGTCTGTCACCCAGTAGGTTTGATCCTGCTGGCCTGTAAGCGTCCCGGGGTGAGAGGAGTCACGGTGCGCTTGGGAGCGGAGGTCTCTGGACGGTATCGGCTGGTCAAAGGGCCCATTCGCGGAGGGAGCGGCGAGGTGTGGCTGGCCCACGACACGAAGCTGGGGCGCCGGGTCATCCTCAAGCGGGCCAAGGCCGGCGACGACGGCCCCGCCGCCTTCGACCGGCTGCAGGACGAGGCGCATGCGCTGGCGAAGTTCAGCCATCCGCACGTGGTCACGCTGTACGACGCCATCCAGGTGAGGACGCGCGGGCGCGCCACGTCCTGGCTCGTCCTGGAGTACGTTCCCGGCGGCAGCCTGGACCGGTGGCCGGCGACCTCCCCGCAGGTCGCGGCCCGCATCGGCGCGCAGATCGCGGACGCGTTGGCGGCCCTGCACGGCGCGGGCATCGTGCACTGCGACGTCAAGCCGGGCAACATCGTGGTCACCGAGGACGGGACGGCCAAGCTCACCGACTTCGGGGCCGCCTACCGCCTCGACGACGGTGAGGCGATCTCGCGGAACGGCTCCGTCAGCCACACCCCCGCCTACGCCGCGCCCGAGGTCATCCGCGACCGGCCGGAACCGGCGTCGGACGTGTACTCCCTCGGCGCCACGGTCTACGCACTGGCCACCGGGCGGCCGCCCGGCGCGACGGACCCTGACGGCCCGGCCGGGTCGCCGCCCGGGATCGCGCTGAACGCGCTCCCCGCCGAGGCCGGGCCGCTGCGCGAGGTCCTGGAGGCGCTGCTGCGGCCCCGCCCGGAGGACCGGCCCGATCCCGCCGAGGCGCGGCGGATGCTGGACGAGCTGGCGGGGGCGGCGAAGCCGGAGCTGCCCGTCCACCTCGTCCCGACCGAGGACGAGCCACCCGGCCCGCCTCCCGTCGCGCACCCGGTGACGTGGCGCCACCCGGCGGTGCTCGTCCGGCGGCACCCGCGGTTCGTCGCGGCGGGCGCGGCCGTCGTGGCGGTGGCGATCGCCGTACCGTTCACGCCGCTCTTCGGGGGCGAGGACGAGGCCCCCGCGAAGACCAAGCCCCTGTCCCTGATCGGCGACCCGCAGACCCTCGACCCCTGCTCGCTGGCCCACGCCGCCGCGCTCGGGAAGTTCGGCGACGCCGAACTCGACAACGACTACGGCAACTTCGACAGGTGCGACGTGCTCGTGGACACCGGCGAGGGCGACCCCGTCGACGTCAGGATCGGCATGGACACCGCGTCGGCGCCGGAGTCGGCCGGGCCCGTGCGGACCGTGGGCCGCGTCCGGATCGTCGACGACCACGCCGAGAAGGATGAGTGCGGCCGGACGCTGCTCCTGCCGCCCCCCGACGCCGGCACCACGATCTCGATCGACGCGCGGCGCGAGCCCGGGACCGACTCCGGGCCCCTCTGCGCCATCGCCGACACCGCCACCGCCAGCGCGGTCGCGGCGCTCAACCGCGGCCCGCTCCCCCGCCGTACCCCGCCGCTCCCGGCGCAGTCGCTGGTGCACCAGGACGCCTGCGCGATGCTCGGCGCCGACGCCCTCGACGTGGTCCCCGGCATCGACGCCGACGACCCGAAGGTCAGGTTCGGCGGCTGGGAGTGCCGATGGCGCAGCACCACCCGCCGCATCAACGTCATGCTGCGGTTCGACCGCGGCCAGCCGCTCACCGCCGCGGACGGCAGCCCCACCCGCCTCAGGAACCATCGCGCCTACATCGACCCGGACGGGGAGGACGAGGGGACCTGCCTGATCCGGGTCGTCCACCGCCATTACCCCGACCAGAACGGCAAGGACGCGATCGAGATGCTGTACCTCGTCGTCGAGGGAGAGCCGCCCACCAAGCAGCTGTGCTCGATGGCGACGGACCTCGCCGACGCCGCGACCGCGCGGCTCCCTAGCGCCTGACCCACGAACACCTCACGCACCGATCGCCTAGCCGTCCAGGAGGCTCAGGTCCGACGTGCGGAGCTTGGTGTTGACCAGCAGCCCGGTGATCAGGTTGTGGTTGAGGGCGTTGCCCAGCGGGGGCTGGATCTGCTCCGCGTGCAGGCCGTCCACCACGGGGCTGAGCCGCCTGCGGACCGTGGTGACGATGCGGGCGGCCCGCTTGTCGCTCCACTTCTCCTTGGGGCGGAGCCGGCCGAGCTCGTCGGCGATCTGGGCCCAGGTGAGCGGCTGCGGCCAGGGCTCCTGCCGCAGGTAGCGCTGGGCGAGGCAGACCAGGACCAGCTTCTCCCGGTCGCTCAGATGCCATTTGTCGGCGGCCTGCCGCCGGTTGTCCGAGCTGTCGGGGTCGTAGGTCGGGACGTCGTGGAGGACGGCGGGGCCCGGCGGCGGCGAACCGGCGGCGATCCGCACTTCGAGCAGGTGCTCCTGCCCGGGCGAGAGGATGAACAGCGGCGAGTACGCCACGGGCAGGTCCGCCCGGTGCCCGCCGAGCACCAGCCGCGACCCCGGGAACCGGATGGCCAGCTTGCCGACGTTGTGCAGCACCCAGCGGGAGTGCTCGCGGGTGATGTAGCCGTGCCGCCGGCTGACGCGCGGGTCGGCCGGGCCGACGCAGACGTGGACGTCCGGCTCGCACCGTCCGAACACGACGTCGAAATCCGCGTCGGGGGACACGCGCATCCCGCCGTTCGCGCCCATGACGAACAGGGTGCCGGGCTGGGCCGGGGGCAGCCCGGAGGCCAGGCTCCCGGTCTCCCTCGGAAGGAGGTCGACCTTGCCCGGCGGCTTCCGCGTCATCGTCACCATTTGACCCGTCCTCTCCGCATGCGTCCTCTCTGCACGCGCGCCCAAGCTCACAGTAGCGCCGCCGCGCGGGAGGGGTCCCGGAACCGGTGTGGCACCGGCTCAGTAGACCCCTTCGGCATGGCCGTTGAGGCCCGTTCCCTGCGTCACCGTCCTGCCGTCCACCTCGATGGTGTAGCTGACGTCGCCCGACGGGGCGCTGTACGCCAGCTCGTAGGAGATCCGCGGGGGCCAGACCGGCCTCGGGACCGCCTTGCGCCACGGCAGCCGCACGTTCTCCAGCCTCGTGGACTTCGCGTCCACCATGTAGGTCAGCGAGGTGAGCGTGCCGTTGCCCTTGAGCGAGAAGCGGATCTCCCCCCGCGTCGCCGTCGGCGTCCCCGCCGGGGCGCGCGACGGCGCGAGCGGGGCCGCGGAGGCGGGGGCGGCGGACGCGGAGCCCGGCGACGGTCCCGTCCCGACGCCGGCCTCGGTGTCGCCCGTGCCGTACCGGACGGCGACCGGGACCCCGGCGCCCGCGAGGAGCACCGCGGCCACGGCGGCGGACCTCAGGGCCGCGCGGCGCGTCGTCCGGCGCGGGCCCGTCCCCGCGGACGGGGGCCGGGGCGGCACGGCCGGCGGGTTCTCCGCCTCGGCCCTGCGCCCGGCGATCTCCGCCGCGACGGACGGCGGCAGCGTGGCACCGCCGTCCCCGCGCCCGGCGAGCCGCCCGGCCAGCTGCTCGGCGGTCGGGCGGCGCTCCGGGTCGCGTTCCATGCACGACTCGATGACCGCCCTCAGCTCGCCGTCCGCCACACCGTCCAGGCGCGGCGGCTCGGACTGGACGCGGAGCATCCTCACATGCCACGGGCCCTCGCCGAACGGCTCCTCGCCCGTGCAGGCGAACGCCAGCGTCGACCCGAACGAGAAGACGTCGCCGGCCGGGCCGATCTCCGCCCCGGCCACCTGCTCCGGCGACATGAACCCGGGAGAGCCGGCCCGCGTCCCGGGACGCGAGACGGTCGAGGCGTCCACCGCGCGGGCGATGCCGAAGTCGATCACCCGCGGGCCGTCCGCGGTCAGCAGGACGTTCGCGGGCTTCAGGTCCCGGTGCACGACGCCCGCGCGGTGGATCGACACGAGCGCCTCCGCGATCCCGGCCGCCAGCGCCCACACCGCGTCCGCCGCGAGGGGCCCGGACGAGCGGACGGCGTCGCGCACCGACACCGACGGCAGGAACTCGGTCACCAGCCAGGGGATCTCCGCGTGCGGGTCGGCGTCGACCACCGCGGCGGTGAAGGCGCCGCCGACCGCCCGCGCGACGGCGGCCTCGCGCTCGAACCGGGCCCGGAACTCGCGGTCGGCGGCGAACTCGGGATGGACCATCTTGATCGCCACGGTCCGCCCTCCGGCGGAGCGGCCGAGGTAGACGGTGCCCATGCCGCCGGATCCGATGCGGGCCAGGACGCGGTAGCGCCGCCCCCGGGTCCCGACCCGGCGCGGGTCGTCCGGCTCAAGGGGTCGCACGCGGGCCTCCGTTCCGGTCCGGCGCGGCGGCGGGCGGCGCGACGGCCTGGACGCGCCCGTCCCGCGTGCAGATGAAGACCAGCCCGCCGGTGCTCACGGGCTGGATGCGGTTCGGCTCCTCGGCACCGTACTTCCACTGGACGCGGCCGTCGGCCGCGCTCAGCGCGTAGAGGTTGCCGTCGGTGCACGTGACGTACAGCATGGCGCCGTCCAGGGAGAGCGCGGTCGCCTGGCCGCGCGGGTCGTTCTCGAACCGCGCCAGCCTGCGCGACCAGACCTGCCGGCCCGTGCCGCTGTCCAGGGCGAGCACCTCGCCGTCATGTCCTTCGACGTAGAGACGCCCGCCGCCCACCTGGCAGCCCCAGCCGGCGACCTCCCCTCTCCGCCAGACGAGCGCGCCGGTGTCGGCGCGCACCGCGTGCAGCGTCCCGAACCGGTCGCAGGCGAAGGCCAGGCCGTCGCCGATGAGCTGGTAGTCGGCGAAGTCCATCGGATACCTCCACCTCTTCCTCCCGGTCCGGGCGTCCAGGCCGACCAGTTCCTTGGACGACAGGGCCAGGACGAGACCGTCCGCCGCGGCGACCCGTTCCCTGCCGACCGTCTTGGCCGTCCAGCGCCGCCGTCCGTCGTCCAGGTTCAGCGCGGTGACCCGGTCGCTGCCGAAGGACACGACCGGGTCGGTGACCGCCAGGCCCGCGCCCGGGTACTCGCCGAAGGGGGCGCTGTAGGTCCACAGCGTCCGGCCCGAGCGGGCCCGGACCGCGCTGATCTCCGTGGCCTCGTTCAGCGACAGGTACGCGACGCCGCGGTGGAGTATGCCGGAGGAGCCGCCGTCCCGCTTCCACAGGACCTTGCCCGTGCGCGCGTCCAGCGCGTGGAGGATCTCGTCGCCGTCGCTCCCGTTCGCCAGCACCACGCCGTCGGCGGCGGCGAGCTCCAGGTAGTCGTCGCTCACGCGTCGCGTCCAGCGCGGGACCGCCTCGGGCGGCGGCCCCTCCGGTGCGCGGGACCGTCCCGGCGTGCGCGCCCCTGAGCCGCCGTTCCGGTCCCGGTCGCGGCCCCGGGCCCGCCGCCACAGCACCGTCCCGAGCCCGCCGGCCGCCAGGACGCCCGCGCCGGCCCCGGCTCCGGCCAGCAGCGCCCGGCGGCCGACCCTCTCCGCGGGCGGTGCCGTCTCCTGGACGGCGTCGTCCGGCGCCAGGGTGGGCGCGCGATGCGGTGGCGCCGGGGAGCCGGGCGGCGACCCGGCCTCGGCGGTCCGGTGGTCGATCTCCTTCGCGATCGGCGGCGGGAGCCACCGGGCGGCGAGCGGGGACAGCGCGTCCTCGTCCGGCGGTCCGAGCAGCTCCAGCACCTTCACGGCGGACGGGCGGTCCTCCGGGGCGACGCGCAGGCACCGCTCGACCAGGTCGAGCAGCCACGGCTCGGTGATCGCGTCCAGGTCCGCCCGTCCCGTCATCGCCCGCAGGTCCCGGGAGCGCGGCGGCCCGGAGCCGAACGGCTCGGCCCCGGTCGCGGCGTACACCAGCGTCGCGCCCATCGCGAAGACGTCGGCCGCCGGTCCGGCCCGCTCGGCGCGGAGTTGCTCGGGCGCCATGAACCCGGGCGTGCCGATGGGCGCGCCCACCCGCGTGATGGCGGTGGCGTCCTCCGGCCGGGCGATGCCGAAGTCGATCACGCGGGGGCCGTCGGCGGTGAGCATCACGTTGCCGGGCTTCAGGTCGCGGTGCACGACCCCGGCGCCGTGGATGGCCGCGAGCGCCTCGGCCAGGCCGGCGGCCAGCGTGCGGACGGCGTCCGGCGGCAGCGCGCCGGACCCGGCGACGGCCTCGCGCAGCGACATCCCCGGCAGGTAGGCGGTGACCAGCCACGGCGTCGCCGCGTCCGGGTCGGCGTCCAGCACCGGCGCGGTGAACGCGCCGGTCACCTTCCGGGCGGCGTCCACCTCGCGGCGGAACCGGGCGGCGTACCTGGGATCGCCCGCGAAGGACCGCCGGACGACCTTGACGGCGACGCGCCGCCCGCCCGGGGACCGCCCCAGGTAGAC